>NZ_JBSKBP010000047.1:0-33168 GCF_053714275.1 Mesorhizobium sp. Arg314
CAAGTGGCAATGAACGAGCCTGTTCAGCAATCCACCAAGGGCGGACCCTCCGAGATCCGGCGAGCTGCGTCTGTTGCCCAGGAAATGGCGGCTGAAATCCGGCTGCACGCCTCCGGAGGGGCCGACGAGAGCCAGCACCTGTTGAACCTGCTGGCGGGCTTGTTTCAGTCTCAAGCCTCTACCCCGGCCGATGCGCTGGCGTTCGCTGCTACAGCCAACCTGCTATTGCCAGCCGCCGTCGCATCCATCCCTGAAGATGATCGCCTCCTGGCAGATTGCACCATGCTCTTGCTTGGTCGAACGATCGAGACGCTGGAGCGCGTGTCTGGCGTACGCGCTGAGGCCTTCACCGGGAGAGGTCCGGCGATGAATTGACCCTCGGCCGGCTTTAGCATCTATCGGTGTGCGCAAGATGCCGCACGAGCACCTTCGGTAGAGCTTTCTAGGCAAAGAGAATATCGACAGTCCGCTCGGGCATGGCTAATTCGACGATTGGGCGAAGTTCCATCTGGCGATCCGATACAAGGGCGGCCCTGGAATAGTGCTGACGTAGGTAGCCCAGGAATTCGCGCGTTTTCATCTGCCCGTAGCTGGGGGCGTTGAATTCTAGGCAAAGCGGGATCGCGCGCTCTATGACGGAGGACATTCCAGTCACGGCTTCTGGCTCAAACCCCTCTACATCGATCCACACCAACCCGAACTCGTAGGGATCAAGTTGCCGTTCGTGCAAAACGGATTCAATGGTCACGACCTTAACGGGAGCAGACCCAGCGCCGATCGGCGTATTCGCGACTTTATGGCCGCCGCTGTTGGTCGCGTCCGCGTTCAGATAGAGCGTCCCCATCGCATCTCCGGCAGCAGCTCTCACGATATCAATGCGGTCCTCAAATCCGTTGAGGATAGCGTTCATCTGCAAGGTTCGAGCGTTCGCGTCGTCCGGCTCGATGGCTATTACGCTGGAAAATGCGCCGGAGGCCAAGGCATAGACAGTCTGTGTTCCGATGTTGGCACCGACGTCCAGGAATATCTTTGGATTGGCAATCCGCCCAATACCTCTTAAGGCCGCCAATATACTTTCGAATTGTGGACGGTGCCAGCTTCCGTGCTGGAGAATGGTTTTCCCAATCGGGTCATCGTTCGGATCGAATGCCATTCGGTGATCGCCAAAGTTTTGTACAAGCATTGGATACTGTTTCGACACCTCGCGCCGAACAGCCCACATTTTCGAGGCGGGACGAACTAACATCGCGTCCCGTATGAGACGTATGGATCGTTCAATGCGCCTCAGCGGCTTAAAAGGAAGCATGTTCCAGCAGATCCAACATCTTTTTCAAGGCGGCCCTACCCGTTGGCCCTCGTCGTTATAGCTCGACCGAAGATCCATGGTGGCCCGCCGAGCCCGGCGCCCTGAATGGCTTATATCTAACCGACGCAGGTGAGGACAGGATTCTTCACCTGCTTTTGCCAGTCCGGCCCGAGCGTGTTCTTAGCGGCTATCGCGTTCTCGGAGCCAGGCTCTCCCTGATGGAACATCTTGATCGCGAACGACTGTCCGTGATGGCCAATGACCATTGGCGGTCCTGGCTGGTACGTAGTGGTCGCGTTGATGAACGGTCCGTTGGCTACGGCTGTGGTGTTATAGGTGCCAGGACCTTGAAGCACCGCGATGTTGCTCTCGGAAGCACCGTTGTAGATGATGTAACTATCGAAGCCGGCTTTTAGCGTAGCGATAGCAGCCTCCTTTTCGGCAACCTTGGAGGCCCCAGTGCTGCCACAGGCCGGCGCCGCTCTCGACTGGACGATGGCTGTATCTCTCGACGTTTGAACAGTGCTTGCCGATGCGCATCCAGACAGAAGCGCAAGCGCGATAATCCCAATACGTCGCATAAATCCCCTCCCTGCCCAGCAGGACAATAGCGCTGGGTTGTTGGGGAAGTCGAGAGACCAAGTAGGCGGTGTTGCTTCAAATTTCAGTCGGTGCGACGATGAGGGTATGGACCCTAGTGTGACTGACCATGAACTGCGAACGCGGCTAAAGGTGTTGAGCCAGCGCGTTTCCGAACTTCAGGCTGCAAGAAAAGCCGCGCTGCCTCAGGGGCACATTGAGAGAGGCCCATCAGACCTGCCCCCACCCCCATCGCACCCAGTCGAAAAAGCCCCGGAGGTTACCCATACCCGCAGATGGACAGGGTTCGTTATTGCCGCACTGGCACTGGGGACATGGCTAGCAGTTCCTTTTCTGCCGTCGGCGGAAACGTGCGCTTTCCGCGACAACTCGATTCTGCGCTGGTTATGGCCTGGCAACCACATTCT
This sequence comes from Mesorhizobium sp. Arg314, assembly GCF_053714275.1. NCBI lineage: Bacteria > Pseudomonadati > Pseudomonadota > Alphaproteobacteria > Hyphomicrobiales > Phyllobacteriaceae > Mesorhizobium > Mesorhizobium sp. Arg314. Next base: position 2,314 of record NZ_JBSKBP010000047.1, read on the forward strand.
TTACGTCGAGATGAGCCAGTGGGCCGGTTCAACCCGTGATCAATGTGTTCTCCTGGCCACCCAGTCCATGTTGTCCGTGTATTGCGCGGCAATTGCCTTATTGGTGTACTTCGGAAGCCCGATATCGAGGTCCGCAGCCACACTCAAGCAGCCGAAGCCAGGACTGATGAGCCTTCTATTCGGCGGGATGATGATCGGATCGTTCTTCATAGGCGGTTTCGATGATCATGCGACGGGTCGGGGCGCCTGGATGGCTTTCACAACGACGGATACGCCCAACATAATCTTACTGAAGAGTTTGGCTCGTATGTATCTGGTTTACATACTCGGACTTGGATGGGTGGTTCACATGAAAGCCGCCCTGTATCAGGGGCTGCTGGATTGATACAAGGCGCTATTCAGTCGAAGCGCTCGCCGCTGCAATTGATTCCGATCCTTCACGATCGATATGCGCGAAATCTGCCGAGAGCGCAAATTGTCAACTGGCTGAGGTGGTGCCAACCCTTTCCTGCAGCCGTTGTGGCTTCCGCGCATCTACCGAACAATATTCGCGCCTTCGAATTTGTCGGCGTTGACAATCGACGGAGTTCGGCCGCAACGCTATCCGCAGCTAGGTGAAGACGCTTCACCTAAGTAGTGGCAACAAAGGGGTATTCCCGTGAAACAGCTTCTTCTCGCAACCGCTCTCGTCCTCGCGACCGGGACCGCCTACGCGGCCGACGTTTTGCAGGAGGCACCGGTTGCTGCTTCCTATGATTGGACTGGCGCATATATCGGCGTGAACGCAGGCGGTGGTTTCGGCACGTTCAAGCTTTCGCCCTCCGGCGGCGGCCCTGGCTCTATCGACATCAGTGCGAGTGGCTTCCTAGGAGGCATTCAGGCCGGTTACAATTGGCAGGTTGGCCAATTCGTCTACGGCGTCGAAACCGACTTCCAGGGTTCTGACATCAAGGCCGAGCTATCTACCGGCGGCCCCTCTCTCGAAACGAAGGTTGACTGGTTCGGCACGCTGCGTGCTCGCATTGGCTATACGCCCGTGGACCGCTTCTTGGTGTATGGCACTGGCGGCTTGGCATACGGTCACGAAAAGACCTCTCTCCCCGGGGTGTTTGACTTTTCCAAGACCAAGGTAGGCTGGACCGTTGGTGCGGGCGCTGAATACGCCATCACCAACAATTGGTCGCTCAAGTCTGAGTATCTCTACACAGACCTTGGCAAAGCATCGTTCACGCCCGCAGGTGGCGGTGTTGGTGTTGACGTCAAAGTCCCGTTCCACACCGTGCGCGTCGGTCTGAACTACAAGTTCTAATCTTACTGGCGGACCTCGACAGAAAGCCCCGGCAAAAATTGTTCGGGGCTTTTTTGTTTGCGGAGAGCCGCCGGGCCGGGAGTTGGGATAGCTGCCGCTTCAGCGGGTGCCTGCCTCTCCAAATCGCTATCAGTGTCGGCCAGATTGCCCTCCAGATCCTCCGTGTTGCCAAGAGCCGCTGTTCGCGTCCACCCAAGGGAGCATTCATGGTTGCGGGGGTCACCTTCGCGACAATCTGTACCGACGACTTCCGACCCATCCGTCGGTGGTCGCATCAATGAGGTTGAGGAGCGCAATCAACCGCTCGATCTCCGCTCCGGGCGCTCTGATCCGCCAAGGCAGGCTAGCGATCCAGTTCCATACGGTTTTGTAATCGTACCGCCACGTTGGCGCCAAACTCATTCACGAACTTGGAAATGTTGGGACAAGTTCGCTGAATGGAGGAATGAACATGTTTCGCAAAGTAGCCATTGCCGCTGCACTCGTAACCGTTTGCAGCATGCCCGCTTTCGCTGCCACGGAATACTGGGTGGCAAAGGATGCGGCCACGAAGAAATGTGAAGTCGTTACGAAAAAACCGGACGGCACGAAGTTGATGGATGCCGGCAAGAAAACCTACGCCACTAAGGGCGATGCCGACAAAGCCTTGAAGCTTCTGGCCGAGTGCAAATAATTCGGTAGCGCGCTCTGGCGCAATGTCCATGACCCGTCCCAGGCCTGCCTGGGACGGGCATTTCCAAGCGCAAACCGCCCCTTACATTCATGGGCTGTCTCCTCTACCTCCGGAACCGAAGATTGCAGCGCCACATCAAATCCTCCGGGCGACGGCGTTGTGATCAAGCGCCCACGGGTCGGCACAAGGCACGAATAGAACTGCTGTGAGAGGCTTAGTAGGAAAGGTCATTGTAGGCATTGCGGCGCTGATGTTTCTGCTCGCTGCGGTGTCGACCATCTATTCCTTGATTTTCGGCTGCCCGCATGGCGGCAAGTACCACTGTGAGCAGCGCATTAATCGCTACGTCTGTGGCTGCCCGGAATCGCAGCATGCCGATGGTTCTTGAAATCTATGCTGTGGGACACCGCATTTCCGATGTGGCTGTTGATGCGCGTGTTTCGTCAGGTCACCGAGCCAATCAACCGGCTGTGAACCTCCCTGGTCAGGACCTCGACACGCTCCGTGAGAGCCTTGATGGTTTCGGTCAATTGCGTGTTCTGACTTACAAGATCGACTAGCATGGCTGTTTGTTTGGCCATCAGCGCCTGACGCTCCTCACTGGCGCGGGCAATGTCCTCGCGATGCTGCGCGTCGGCTTCGGCATGAGCCTTGTCGCGATCGGCCTGGCGGGTCTGCGCAAGCAGGATTAGAGGCGCTGCGTAGGCAGCTTGGAGGCTGAATGCGAGATTTAGCAGGATAAACGGATAAACATCGAATTGCACTAAGCCTACTATGTTGGCGAGCATCCACAAACCAACGATAATGGTCTGAATAATCAGGAAGACAGGCGTTCCGAAAAAGCGCGCGAACTTCTCGGCTTTCAGCGCAAACCAATCATCCCCAAACAGCGAATGAAGGTGCGCGTGTGGACGATGGAACCGGAAATGATTCCGGGCGTGTGGATCGGACTTGTTGCCATTCGGCGCCTGATTGGAATCTGCAGACATTTTCAACTGATCTCCTCATCATGTATGAAATTATCCGTGCAAGCCGTCGACCTTATAGCCGAGCTAGGCGACTGATTGTGTTCATATCTTCGCGAGAGCTACGCAAACGCGGTTAGCGTGTGTAGGCTGACGGTCGAGCGGGCAAGACTCAATTTGAACGCGGGGCGTCGAGCCGGCCTTGGAATCGTAGAGGGGGAGAATGTCGCGCCATTACTTGTTTCCAGAGGGCGAAGACCCGCTTCGCATGTCGCAACGATTGGTGGAAGGGCTGACTCACGGAACGGACGCGCTTCCGCAATACGCCGGCATGAAGCAACGCGTGTTATGGGCAATGCTTGAACTAGATGACGGCAAACCTGTCCGGATCGTCAGGACGGAAGCGTCGATTTGGCAGTTCGACGAAGACGGCGGCATCCGCGAAGGTCTACATCACGCGCTCGCGTTAGCTATGGATGCGGCGCACTCGCCAAAGTCAGACGACACGGTTGTTGAACTCCGGCCGCGGACCGGAAAGGCACGGGTGCAGAAGGAGTATCGCTGGGAGCCCGGGCCTGAACAGATCAGCCGGATCATCGCTGATATCTGGCCGAAGAAGAAGGCGGATCGGCTGAAATCGGCTGCGGGCATCTCAAAGCGCAAGCATCCGCTGACCTTCGATGCAAGGCACGCTGTCGACGAAATCTCAGGGCTCTTTTGGAAGATCTCAAGCACCATCGAAAATCTGAAGGAACCGAGTCAAAGGTCATTCGCATTCGAAGCAAGGAGCCTTGCCGCCACGGAGCCGGAATACGTACACCTCTATCGCGCCATCGCTGAAATGTCCGACTGGCATTTGGAAGTCCAGCGCCGGCGCCGAACGGGCAAAGGGGTCTGGTATGCCCTCGTGGAAATTACCATGTGGGATAGCGAGCGAGTGGGACACAGCCTCGGTCATTTCTACAAGAAATGTGTAGGCAGGGTTGCGGCCGAGAAAGCAGCACGGTCGCTTCTGCGAGAGCACGCTGACAAGTTTGCGGAAAATATCTCAGTAGATCCAGAGTTGCTTACCGATCTTGAATGGGAAGTTCGCGCGACCCAGCTCCAGGATTTTGGTGTCACCGATGAGAGCCCGCCGCTGTCACCATGACAACGACGGGCTCGTCGGTGAGGTTCAGGCTTCGCCCGGCAGGAAGGATTGCAAGAGGGCCTCCGAATCATGTGCGAGCAACTCGGAGAAGCGTCCGCCGGTGACCGAGAGCAGGTATTCTGCTTTGATCCGACATTCTTCTAAAGTTTTGCAGCGATAGGCACAGAGCGCGGTCAGCGCGTCGATATCTCCCTTGGAGGCCTCGGCGACTTCATCCAGGGCCTGCTGGTAGCCGAATGCAGTACGCCGTGAATATTCTTCCTTGACCATCTTCTTGGCTTTGCGCAGGTCTGCCTTTTCGGCCTTGCGGAGCGCGGTCAAAGCTTGTTCCGCAATTTCGGGTGCGGCCGTGGTTAGACCGCTCATCCGCCTTTTTGCCTTTTCGTACCGCTTGCTGATTTCAGTCTGGCAGTCAACCACACATTCCTCGAGGTCGTGCGCAGTTACGTAGAGCGATTGCGCGCCGCCGATAGAGAGCGGCACAAGCAGTTCCCTTGCATTTTCAGCGAAATAAGCCTTTTCCATCTGCCAATCGCCATCAATCGCCGTCGAAACGGGCATATGCGGCGGCCTTTGCGGCAATAAGTGCGCTCAGGCCACTCCCTTCCTGTGCCGTCTGCGCGCGCACATCCCCGGCGCTGGTGACAGCAGCGGCTACGCCTGCCGCAGCGACTGCTGAAGATGCGAGAAGGGCTCGACGATCGACATGCTGGTTCATGAAACTCTCCTGTACTGACTCTTTGGTTACGACTGCGTTTTTCGCACGCGCATGCCAGGGCATCAGCACCTTACGAAAGAAGGCGCCAGCGATGGCGAAGGGGTGTGTGCGGTGTGAATTGCGGGGATAATCGGACATGCCTTCGGCGGCTGCCCGAACAGGGGTGTTCGGCATTTCAGTTTCTCCTCGTTTTGGAACTGGACGATACGAGCGTCATCCGCGAAGACGCGCGTCACTTTAGCGGGTTGGTGGTCCCTGCGATGAGGCGCGAGGCATCGTCACTCTCCCCAGGCGAAGGAGGATCGGGCGTAGCGCATCCCTCGTGCTTCCATTTCGGCCTCCGCTTCGCTGATGCGGCGGACGTGTCCGAGTAGAGCGAAAGCTCCCACGGAAGGCGCTTGCGGCACTGCTCGACATAGGCCGGGCGATGCAGGCGGATGGTTGGGGTCAGCATCCCGTCGGCCTCGGCAATCACCTTCACGCTCTGCCGAACGAACCGGATCGCTTCCCCGACTTCCTGGCTCGAAATGCGCCAAGCCGAGGCGATGCGTTCGTCGTAGGCATTCACCGCCGGGGTAAGGTCTAGAGAGAGCAACACGGTCATTTCGGACACCAGCTACCGGTAACGTTTACCGTTAACTCAAACGATAATCGTTGCATCTGGATAAGTCAAACGATTTTCGTTATGGTGCATCAAATTCGTTGGAGCAATGAAAATGACGCCCGAGCAATGCCGCGCCGCCCGCGGTCTCGCCAATATCTCTCAGGAAGAGCTAGCGAAGGCAGCGAACGTCGGTTTGTCGACAGTCAGGAACTTCGAGGCTGGCCGATCGATCCCCGTCGCGAACAACCTAGCAGCAATGGTTAAGGCGCTTGAGGATGCCGACGTGGTTTTCATCCCCGAAAATGGCGGGGGCGCGGGCGTGAGGCTGCGGAAGGCATGACTACGTTCTACCACTTCACTTCAGCCGACGCGCTCTACGGTATCGCCAACACGGCTTAACCGTCGGCGACATCCCTACAGATATCCGCAAGGGTCGCGGCCTGATCGGAATTTGGCTCACGACTTCGCCAGAGCCGACAGGACACGGACTCGACAATAGTGGTCGCCATAAGAAGCGCTATCGGCTGACGATCGATTTACCCGACAGTACTCAAGGACTGCACAAATGGTCAGATTGGTCGGCTGGCCGCGTGACGACCGAGACGCTGATTGCCCTTCATTCTACCGCCAATTCGTCTGAAACCTGGTGGATAGTGCTCGGGATCGTCAAACCGGACCGGATTGTAGAGTGCCACGATATGGAATCTGGAGAACCCGTCGCGAATTGGCGTGGCATTATGACATCGCAAAGTAAGACAGCGTCAGTCCCTCCGTTCCGACGTGAGGCATGGCAGCGGAAGATGTTGAAGCAAGTTCGCACGGCCCTCAAAAGGCGCGCGGCACGGTGATCGCGGAACCCTGCCCGTTTTGCACTGGCTCTGACGTGACGCCATCCGTGACAGTGGAGGGGCGAGTGGTGATGAGATGCGAGAACTGCGGCGCGTCCGGTCCTGTCTGCATCGACGAATTGAACGCCGTCAGAAGTTGGAATCGTCGCCCCGCTACACCTGATCAGGATTGGGACTAGGGCCGGCAGCCTCATCTTCGCCTAGGTCGTGGCATACCCGGCACCGGGGCGTCGATTGGAGTGTTTAGTGATGGTCCGGATTCTTGTCGCCGCCGGCGCCCTAGCGCTGGCCGTGTCTGTCACCGCCCCGGCAAGTGCGCAAGAGACGTTCCACGGCTACGATTGCACTGATGACTGCTCGGGACACGAGGCCGGGTATGATTGGGCAGCCAGAAACGACATCACCGATGAGCGTGATTGCGACAATGACAGTCGATCTTTCAACGAGGGCTGCCAGGCGTACGTCGAAGAGCAAGCGAACGACGCAAATCGGAACAGCCAATCCAACGATGAGAACGACAACGAAAACAGCGACGAGTAAAGTCGGGCCGTCTCGGCTAGCGGGCCTAGTGGCCCGCTTAGCCGAAGATCTCAATCCTTCTGATTGGACAGGGAAAAGATGGCCCAGACGATCCGATTCGCGATATTTGCGGTTTCGGCCGCTCTCGCCGGCCTGGCCTTTTTCGCCTTGCATTCCTTCTGGACGTGGACCGCGCCGCTCCTGATCCTCTTCGCCGGCTCCATGGTTGCCGAATACGCCTTCAACCAGCGGGCCTCGAACGAAGAAAAGCAGCGCGATCTGGAAGATCGTGTGCGCAACCCACCGACGTAGAGCTGCGGGCGCCACGATGATCGCCAGCGCCGGCCTAGCGATTGTGGCCTACTACCAACGGGTGCGTGCCGATCATCTCGGCAGAGGCGTATATTCACGCGAGCCGAGTCCCCGGTTAGGCCCGGCGTTGCTGGCCTACCCCGTCAGCGTGCCGGGCCGCTCCCGACCTCCGTCGCCGACTGCAGATGTACCAGCGGCGACGGAGCAGGCCCAAGGCCTTAAGGACACGGCGTCCAGCCCTTTCGCTGCTCCGGCGTCATAGCATGGTTCGTGAACTGCAGATTCCGGTCGTCGCGGCCAGCGCCGCGGCATTCGCGGCAAAAGATGATCTTGAGCAAGTCCCAATGTAGGCAGCGCTGATCCGGCCCGAATCGTCTGGCGAGCGCGGCGACGTCCAGGACCGCCTTCCGCCTGCATGTGAGGCAATCCACCGATAAGCCGGTGCCCATCGCAAGTTTACCGCCCTAGCGTGCCGTCTGAGAGGTATTCTTTGCCCACAGCGATCTCCTGAGAGGTCGCCCCATCCGACTCCGAAATAAGAGCCCCCGGCGCGCTTGCCAAGGGCTTACGCGATCACACCATGTCGGTCGCAATTGTTTTAGCTATCTTGCATATGCGGCGGAATCCCCCAGGACCGCCAGGCCGGCGCACGCTTCAGGCAATCTCCCCAACGAGAGGCGCCGGCCACCCTTTAGCCCGTCGCTAGGTGTGGGGGCACACCAGCGGCGGGCTATTGACCTAGCGGGCGGCGGCGCCGGGTGAGGCAGCGGAAGGCTTAGGTTTAGGCTCAGGAGGCGGCGCGTTCTGGTCTGGGCAATCAACGGTCGACACTTGTCCACACGCAGAAGGCCGATTGCCAACGCCGCCATAACGCTCCGCGAGTTTTGCGAATCCGTAGGCGAAGGCGAAAAGAAGCGCCAAGACAACCGCTATTCGGACGGCCATGGGGGATTGTAGCAGAGTTCCAGCCGCGACCAGGACGTTCTGATCACTTGCCTAGAGTGATTTGGGAACTCCCATGGCCCGGCCCGCTTATCGAGGTGACACAGGATTTTGCGGGCCGGGCCAGCGCCGACACCTGTCCTTGGGGGAGTGGTTTAAGTCGGCGCAAGCGCAAGTTGTTCTATATATCCTATTACCCTTCAATCCGGACTGAGGTCCCATCGCTTCCCCGGCATTGGTCCATTTTAGCAAGTGATTGACTAAGCCGCTGCCCGCTCCAGACTCATGAGATGGCGAAGGGCGCAATAAACATCGGCGATGAGGTCGCTATCACCGCGAAGGTGCGAGGGCGAGTGACTGAGGATCGTATCAGTGTGACGATCCCGTCCTACGATTTTCCGCACTCGATCGTCGACCGAACGACAAAGGTCGCGCACGGCCAGCCGATCGAACTGATAGGCGATGTAACGCGTGTCGACGAAGGCAAGGTGACGGTAAACTTAGGTATTCCGGTGACAGTAGATGCCGATACGGTCAGGCTCGTGACGGCCTATAAGCCGCCGACGAGGAAAAGGCCGCTGGTGGACAAGGCGACATGACGAAGCTTTCGGATCTTGGACCGCCGATCATTGGCAAGATGCATGGGAAAGACCATGCGGACGAGCGGGATCATTTCCACAAATGCGGCGCCTGCGGGCAGATAATCGACCTGCGCGATTTGCGGCAAGTCATCTGGCACGAAAAGCCGGGTCACGAGCCGCTTGAACTGGATGGCTGATTTCAATGCAGCAGCAGCGCGCCGACGACGGCCAGCGAGGCTACGAGGGCGAGGAAAGGCATCAAGCCTGCCCCTTCGTTGGCATCGCCTTCATGGCCGCAACGACTCGCCGCTCATTCATATCGCGGCTTGGCCGTCAAATTTCAACCGGTCGAACACGCTCGCGAGGAGATCAAGCTCCGCCGGCTCGAAAATTCCTGCATCCTTCGCTCTTTGGCGGATCGGCATGGGTTGTCTCCTCGCTATTCCTCTCTGAAGTCCTGTAACGATGCGTGCCGCAGATCCTCCTCGCCGCGTAGGTGCTTCACACGACCAATCAGGCCAGGCTTGACCCATTGCGTCGCCGGCCGCTTGATGCCCTTCGGCGCCGGCCCCGGATGCTCCTGCACGCGTTGCCATAGCCGTTCGCGCATTCCCCCGTTCAATGTGATGAACGCCGCCCCGACATAGCGCCCTGTGCCTCGCTCGGCCATGAGAGCGAACGCCGGTTTCCCGGGCTCGCGCTCGACGCCGAGCAGATCATATTCGTCGATGGCGTAAGACTTGGTCTTCAACCAGGCGGTGGAATTGCCGCTGCGATAGACGCTGTCCTTGCGCTTCGACACCATGCCTTCAAGTCCAGCCTGGTCGATCAGATGGAAGATCGATTTCGCGTCGCCCGGCAACGCCTGGCTGAATTGGATGCGCTGGCCTGCCGGGATCATCGCCTGGAGAATTTCACGCCGGTCGACCAGCGGCATGTCGCGCAGATCGTGGCCATTCAGATGCAGCAGATCGAAGGCCACAAAATAGACGTCGTGCTGACGCCTTGTGATGGCTTTCCGCAGTTCGCCGAAGTCCGAATGTCCCGCCTCATCCAACACGACGATTTCGCCGTCGATGATGACGCTGTCGGCATTGAGCTCGCCAGCCGCTTTCACGAGGTCGCGGTACTTGGAGGTCCAGTCGAGCCCGCGGCGCGTGAAGATGCGCACTCCTTCGTCCCGGACGATCTGAGAGCGGTAGCCATCGAATTTCACCTCGTGAACCCAGCCGTCGCCTTCCGGCGGCTTGTCGACGAGGGTAGGCATCAGGGGAGAGATAAACGACAGCCGACCCCCGCCGGCGGACTTACGCATCGGAACTCCACGCAACATCGAATTTGATTCAATATCGCATGGTCGTTTCAGTTCCGTTAGCTCTGGCTAATGAGAATGTGACTGTTAACTCGTCCGCCAAATCTCGCAGAAGAATTGTTGCTTGGAGACTGATTGATAGAAGCTTCCGCCGGATGTCTTCCGCGCGCCCATCGCTCTGGCATGGGCTCGCTCAACCTCCGCTTCTGGCTGCGGACCGACAAAGATGACCACCCATTTAACACCACTCGGCGGCGCTTTTGCCCATTTAGTCGTAAGGTTGCTGCCTCTTGGCGCCCTAGCTGCAGCACCAGCGCGGGGCATGCGGCAAGAGATCGATACAGGTATAAGACCAGCCCTTTTCTTCTGCTCCCACCCCGCGAACTCCGGCGTGGTGCCATAGAAAGGCTTCCCATTGATCTTCTTGTAATCAGTAACGCAGCCCGAAAGAGCCAGCGCGACAAGTGCGAGCGCGAGCAAATTCTTGAACATATCACCCCCAAACGTCAGCCCTGGCCAACATGGACCGCGGGCGGAGGCGTTGCAACTGTTGGATTAGGGGAACGTTCCGGCATTATGGAGCAAACTCGCCATAAACGAGGATGTTATGCACCATATTGCGGGTATGACCGGCTGCGCTGACCAAAAAACACCCGCTGCATCTTATGAGAGCAGCGGGTGTTTAGTTTTGGCAACTAGACTGGCGCGAAAGGGACTCAAAGCGCCAGTCGGTAACACAATGAGATGCCGGGCTATATGTTTCATGCTCGGGACCTATGCGCTGCGCGATGCGACTTCAGTCCCGCTCATCCGCGCGGTCGATTTTGCTGGGTTGGATTGTGCGGAAGTAAAGCCCCAGCGCTGAGAGGGATCGGCGCTAGGGCTCGTTGGGCATGTACGCTGTACCGGCATGACCTTACGTTAGGTTGCGCTAATATGGTGAACGAAAAGTGAATCGCTCACCGCGACCCAGCCCCAGACACTGAATGCGGCATCCTTCCTGATGGGCCTATCCGAGAGAGGTTAGAGTAGTGCGCACAGCAAGAGCTTCGTCCTGCACGAGTTCAATGGCTAGCTGTTCCAGTTTCTCTACGTTCTGCTGAACGTGCAGACGGTGCTCGTTAGAGCATGTTGGACTCGCTATCGCATGATCACGAATTTCACGCGCTTCTTTCAGTGCGCTCTGATTTGCGATCAATCCGCGCCCGAGAGCGATTTTCGGCGCGAAATCGCGTCTGGTGATGCCCCGGGGGTGCCCGCAGTCTTCAGTGAAGGCAAACAGTTAAGGGCCAGCGCCCTTAACGTGTTGCAAACGCTAGAGAAAATTTGGTGGAGCCAATCGGAATCGAACCGACGACCTCTTGAATGCCATTCAAGCGCTCTCCCAACTGAGCTATGGCCCCACTCCCGGCAGTCAGCCGGCGCCGTTTCCGGCGAAGAGATCCGGCGCGGTTGAGAGCCGCGCCGTTTTTAGTGCTGGCGGCTTCTAGCGCCGCCTTCGGACAAGATCAAGCCTTCAAAAGCCGCTTTTTCGTCACAGGCCAAAATGGCCGGCAAACGATCCAATCAGACCTCGTCCTCGTCGTCGCCGACGCCGATCATGTCAGCGACGTCGTCATCCTCTTCTTCTTCGTCGGCAAGGAAGGTATCGTCCTCGTCGTCGCCGAGATCGACGTCTTCATCCTCATCGTCGCCGAGATCGGGAAGATCGTCGCCGGCGCCCTTGGCCTCGTCATCGGCTTCCTCGAGCGAAACGACTTCGGCGCCTTCTTCCTCGTCGCCGTCCACTTCCTTGTCAGCGACCTCCTCTTCTTCCTCGATGGCGGAAATCTTGCCTTCGTCGAAATAGGAGCGCGGATAGCTCTTGCCGGTATAGGGCGAGACGATCGGGTCTTTGTTGAGATCGTAGAATTTCCGACCCGTTTCGGGGTCGACACGCTTGGTGCCAAGTTCAGTTTTTGCCACAGCAGGCCTCGTCGATAAAAGAGTGGTCCCCTTAACCGCAGTTTTGAGCGCTGTCAAAGCCAAAAGCCGGCGTCGTAAAAGCCCGCGTTCGAACGGCCGCGCCAAGGGGATGACCATTGCAGCGCGCCGTGATACGAGACCGCCGCAACATCAAGAACAGAGCCGGGCAGCCGGCATTTCATTTGGAAGACAAGGATGTCTCACTCCGCCGCCGCTAAGCCAGCCACGGCCCGCAAATCCCCTGCCCTTTCCGGCACCGCGCGCGTGCCGGGCGACAAATCGATCTCGCACCGTTCCTTCATGTTCGGCGGCCTTGCCTCCGGCGAAACCCGCATCACCGGCCTGCTCGAAGGCGAGGACGTGATGCGCACAGGCGCGGCCATGAAAGCAATGGGCGCGCATATCGAAAAGAACGGCGCCGAATGGGTGATCCGCGGCACCGGCAACGGCGCGCTGCTTGAGCCCGAAGGTCCGCTCGACTTCGGCAATGCCGGCACCGGCTCGCGGCTGACCATGGGCCTTGTCGGCACCTATGACATGGAGACGACCTTCATCGGCGACGCCTCGCTGTCCGGCCGGCCGATGGGCCGCGTGCTCGACCCGCTGCGCCAGATGGGCGTGCAGGTGCTGAAGGCGGCGCCCGGAGACCGCATGCCGATCACGCTGCGCGGCCCGAAGCATGCCGCGCCCATCACCTATCGCGTGCCGATGGCGTCCGCCCAGGTGAAGTCGGCGGTGCTGCTTGCCGGCCTCAACACGCCGGGCATCACCACGGTGATCGAGCCGGTGATGACGCGCGACCATACCGAGAAGATGCTGAAAGGCTTTGGCGCCAATTTGACCGTCGAGACCGACGAACGCGGCGTGCGCCACATCTTCATCGAAGGCCAAGGCAAGCTGACGGGGCAGACAATCGCCGTGCCCGGCGACCCGTCCTCGGCCGGCTTCCCGCTGGTGGCCGCGCTCATCGTGCCGGGCTCGGACATTACAATCGAGAACGTTCTGATGAACCCGACCCGCACCGGCTTGCTCTTGACGTTGCAGGAAATGGGCGGCCGCATCGACATCCTCAATCCGCGCAACGCCGGCGGCGAGGATGTGGCGGATCTGCGGGTGCGCTCCTCCGACCTCAAGGGCGTCGTGGTGCCGCCGGAGCGCGCGCCGTCGATGATCGACGAATATCCGGTGCTGGCCGTCGCCGCGAGTTTCGCCGAGGGCGAGACGCTGATGCAGGGGCTGGAGGAATTGCGCGTCAAGGAATCCGACCGCCTGGCCGCGGTGGCCACCGGGCTGAAGCTCAACGGCGTCGACTGCACCGAGGGCGAGGCTTCGCTTGCCGTGCGCGGCAAGCCGGGCGGCAAGGGGCTAGGCGCTCACCCCAACGGCCAGGACACGGCAGTGAAGACGCATCTCGACCATCGCATCGCCATGAGTTTCCTCGTCATGGGGCTGGCGACGGAAAAGCCGGTGACCATCGACGACGCCAACATGATCGCGACGAGCTTTCCGGAGTTCATGGGATTGATGAAGGGGCTGGGCGCGGAGATCGAGTGACGGGCATGAGCTTTAGCCGACCTGAGCTGTTGGCGGGACAGCACCCCCCTCTGTCCTGCCGGACATCTCCCCCGCAAGGGGGGAGATCAGCTGGCACGCGGGCTTTCGCTAATCGCCAACGTCGCAGGATTGAGCGGGGCGCAGCAGCCGCCAATCTCCCCCCCTGCGGGGGAGATGTCCGGCAGGTCAGAGGGGGGTGCGAAGGAACGCGGCGCCTGTCCTATTCATCGTGCCCCCCGATCGCATCGGCTCGCCAATGACCCACACCTTCACCATCGCCATCGACGGCCCCGCCGGCGCCGGCAAGGGCACCCTCGCGCGCCGTCTCGCCGATCACTACCGGCTGAACCTGCTCGACACCGGCCTGACCTATCGCGCGGTGGCGCACAAGCTGCTCGAGCTCGGCCTGCCGCTCGACAATGTCTCGGCGGCCGAAACGGCCGCGCGGCAGGTCAACCTGTCGAATCTCGACCGCACGGTGCTGTCGGCGCATGCGGTCGGCGAGGCGGCTTCCAAAGTCGCCGTCATTCCCACGGTGCGGCGCATCCTGGTCGAGAAGCAGCGGGCCTTCGCCAAGGCGCCGCCGGGCGCGGTGCTCGACGGTCGCGACATCGGCACCGTGGTGTGCCCCGACGCCGACATCAAGCTCTATGTCACGGCAAGTGCCGCGGTGCGCGCAAGGCGCCGGCTGGCCGAGATCGAGAGCATGGGCGGCAGCGCCGACTTCGCCACCATCCTCGCCGACATCGAGCGTCGCGACGAACGCGACATGGGCCGCGCGGACTCGCCGCTCAAGCCAGCGGCGGACGCGCACTTGCTTGATACCAGCGAAATGGCTATAGAAGCGGCGTTTCTGGCGGCAATGGCGATCGTTGACGATGTCCTTGCCAAGAGAAACAAGGCCTGATCCGGGTTTTTCCTTGGGCTTCCGTTGCCGGAGGCGAGGAAAATGCCCATATCGGGCACGAACCAGCCTGCCAGCATTCTTTATGCGCCGGACTTGCCGCCTGAACAGCGGCCAAGGGCTTTCAGCCCGGAACGCCGGCAGGCTCAACGCAACGCTAACCCACGGCGCCCGCTCCGCTCAAGATGCGGGGTATTCCAGGAGAAACAATGTCAGTAGCTAATCCGTCTCGCGACGATTTCGCGAGCATGCTCGAAGAATCATTCACCGCCGGCCATTCCGGCGAGGGCCAGGTTGTCCGGGGCACGATCACCGCGATCGAAAAGGACATGGCCATCATCGACGTCGGCCTCAAGGTCGAAGGCCGCGTGCCGCTGAAGGAATTCGGCGCCAAGGGCAAGGAATCCGTTCTCAAGGTCGGCGACACCGTCGAAGTCTATGTCGAGCGCATCGAGAACGCGCTTGGCGAAGCCATGCTGTCGCGCGAGAAGGCTCGCCGCGAGGAGAGTTGGGTCCGTCTCGAAGAGAAGTTCACCAAGGGTGAGCGCGTCGAAGGCGTCATCTTCAACCAGGTCAAGGGCGGCTTCACCGTCGACCTCGACGGCGCCGTGGCGTTCCTGCCGCGCAGCCAGGTCGATATCCGTCCGATCCGCGACGTCACCCCGCTGATGCACAACCCGCAGCCCTTCGAGATCCTCAAGATGGATCGCCGTCGCGGCAACATCGTGGTGTCGCGCCGCACCGTTCTCGAAGAGAGCCGCGCCGAACAGCGTTCGGAAATCGTGCAGAACCTCGAGGAAGGCCAGGTGGTCGAAGGCGTGGTCAAGAACATCACCGACTACGGTGCGTTCGTCGACCTGGGCGGCATCGACGGCCTGCTGCATGTTACCGACATGGCATGGCGCCGCGTCAACCATCCGACCGAGATCCTCAACATCGGCCAGACGGTCAAGGTGCAGATCATCCGCATCAACCAGGAAACCCACCGCATCTCGCTCGGCATGAAGCAGCTCGAGTCGGATCCGTGGTCGGATATCGGCACCAAGTTCCCGATCGGCAAGAAGATCAAGGGCACCGTCACCAACATCACCGACTACGGCGCGTTCGTCGAGCTGGAGCCGGGCATCGAGGGCCTCATCCACGTTTCGGAAATGTCGTGGACCAAGAAGAACGTGCACCCCGGCAAGATCCTGTCGACGACGCAGGAAGTCGACGTGGTGGTGCTCGAGGTCGATCCGGCCAAGCGCCGCATCTCGCTCGGCCTCAAGCAGACGCTGGAGAACCCGTGGCAGGCTTTCGCCTCGAGCCATCCGGTCGGCAGCCAGGTCGAGGGCGAGGTCAAGAACAAGACCGAGTTCGGCCTGTTCATCGGCCTGGAAGGCGACGTGGACGGCATGGTCCACCTCTCCGACCTCGACTGGACCCGTCCGGGCGAGCAGGTCATCGAAGAGTACAATCGCGGCGACATGGTCAAGGCGCAGGTGCTCGACGTCGACATCGAGAAGGAGCGCATCTCGCTCGGCATCAAGCAGCTGGCCCGTGACGCGGTCGGCGAAGCGGCGACTTCGGGCGAACTGCGCAAGAACGCCGTCGTCACCTGCGAGGTCATCGGCGTGAAGGATGGCGGCCTGGACGTGCGGCTGGTCGACAGCGGCATCGAGACCTTCATCAAGCGTTCGGATCTTTCGCGCGACCGCGACGAGCAGCGCCCCGAGCGCTTCACCGTCGGCCAGAAGGTCGATGCCCGCGTCATCGCCTTCGACAAGAAGACCCGCAAGCTGCAGGTCTCGATCAAGGCGCTGGAAATCGCCGAGGAGAAGGAAGCGGTCGCCCAGTACGGCTCGACCGACTCCGGCGCCTCGCTGGGCGATATCCTGGGCGCGGCGCTGAAGAAGCAGGGCAGCTAAGTCCCCCGCCTACCGAACAAAAAACCCCGCCGGAGCGATCCGGCGGGGTTTTTCTTTGTCCGTGAGCTTTCTGCGTCAGGCCCGGCCGTAGAGCGGCACCAGCGTGCCGCTCATGACCTGGTTGGTAGGCGAGGCGAGGTAGGCGATCGCTTCCGCCGCGGCCTCGAGGCTGACCCATTTGCCGAAATCGGCGTCGGGCATGTCGGCGCGGTTGGCGGGCGTGTCGAGGGTCGAGGGCGCCACGGCGTTGACCAGTATACCCTTGCCTTTCAACTCCTCGGCCATGGCCACCGTCATCGCCGCGACCGCCGCCTTGCTTGCGGCATAGGCGACCATGCCGGAGCCGCGCCTCGGATCGAGACCGGCGCGCGCGGTGACATTGACAATGCGGCCGGCCGTGCCGGACGCCAGCATCGAGCGCACCGCGGCGCGGCTGCACAGGAAGGCCGTGCGGGCGTTGGTGTCCATCATTTCAGCGAACGAAGCCGACTCGATCTTTTCAACCGGCGCCATGGTGAAGCCGCCGGCAAGGTGGATCGAGGCCCAGAGCTCGGGGACCTGATGATAGAAGGCTTCGACCTTGGCCGAATCCGACAGGTCGACATTGTGCGCCAGATGCACGCTGACGTGGGCTGCGTAAGGAAAATGCGGCGGGGCCGCCGCGTGGGCATTGGGCACGTGGCAGATCGCGCCTTGCTCCAGCAATCTGCCGACAACCGCGCCGCCGAGCGCCCCAGTGCCGCCCGTCACCACGACATGCCTGCCGTTAAGCGTTTCCGTCATACTTCGACCGCTCCTGTCACTTTTTATGATTATTTCTTTTGGTTATGCCGCCCCAGACTGGAACGTCGCGCCTTTCGCGTTGTCACTCAATTGAAATATCGACATGGCAGGCGCAGCGTCTTTGCATGCGTCGGGCTGTCGCGGGCGAGATCAAGCCAGCCGCCGTCTGGAATGGATCTGATGGTGAGATTTGCCGGGCGCCGGCTTGGGACCAACCCGACAGTCGCACCGGCCGCCACCTCTTTCAGTCGACGGTGATTTCGATGACGCGCGGCTTGCCGGCTGCGCGGGCACGCTTCAGCGCGTCGGCAAGGCGGCCGACCTCGGCCAGCCGCTCGGCCTCGATGCCATAGGCCTCGGCGAGCTTGCAGAAATCCGGCGGCGCCGGCGACACGCCGACCGGCTCGACGCCGACATCGAGCATCGAGGTCTCGATCTCGCGATAGCCGCGATTGTTCCAGACGACGAAGATCACCGGCGTTTCGGCGTCAAGCGCGGCGCCGATCTCCGGCAGGGTGAACTGGAAGCCGCCGTCGCCGGTAAGGCACACCACCGGCGCCTCCGGCACGGCAAGTGCGGCGCCGATCGCCGCCGGCGGACCGTAGCCCAGCGCGCCGAAGCCGGTCGCGGCGTTGAACCAGCCGCCGGGACGGTCGTGGTCGTAATAGAGGTTGGCGGCATAGATCGGCTGGGTCGAATCGCCGACGATGATGGCGCCCGGCAGCACGTCGCGGATCGTCTCCACGGCGCGAACCTGCGCCAGATACTCCGGCTTCAGCTCGGCCAGCGCGGCCTTCCGTGCGGCGGCCGCACGGGCTTCGCCGTCTTTGGCCGCAGGATGACCCGGCCCGATCGCAGCAAGCAAGGCCTCGATCCCTTCGGCGCAATCCGCCTGGATGCCGACCGTCACCGGACGGCGGGCGATCTGGTCGGCGCCGATATCGATACGGATCAGGTTCTTCGGCAGCACGAAGCCACCATCGCCATAGCCGTCATAATCGGTCGGGCCGAATTCGGTGCCGGCCGCGATCACCAGATCGGCGTCGGCCATCAGCGCGCGCACGGCCTCGAGGCTGGGGCTCGCCGGCACGCAAAGGGGATGGCCATGCATGAGGCCGCGCGCATTGGCGGTCTCGACCACGGGCGCGCCAAGCGTCTCGGCCAGACGCCGCAACGCAGCGTCGGCCTTCTTGGCGCCGCCGCCCGAAAGGATCAGCGGGCGGCGGGCAGCCTGGCAAAGCCGCGCCGCCTCGGCGATCGCCGCCGCATCCGGGACGGGCGGCGCGGCATTGCTCAGCGCTGCCGCGACGCCGTCGGCGGGTTTCACCATGACATCGGTGGGGATCTCGATATGGACCGGCCCCGGCCGCGCCGACGAAAACAGCGCGAAGGCGCGGGCGAGCGCGCCCGGCAGTTGCTCGGCCTCGGTGACACGCTCGGAAAACAGCGCAACCTTTTCCATCATGCCGCGCTGATCGGGCAGTTCATGCAGGAAGCCCAGTCCCTTGCCGAGTGTGTCGGTGGCGTTGACGCCGGAGATGACCAGCATCGGCACCGAATCGGCGCGCGCCTGGCCCATGGCGGTGATGGTGTTGGTGAGGCCCGGCCCGGTGATGACGAAGGCGACGCCCGGCCGGCCGCCGGCCCGCGCATAACCGTCGGCCATGAAGCCGGCGCCCTGTTCGTGGCGCGGCGTGACATGACGGATCTTCGAGCGCGCCAGGCCGCGATAGAGCTCCACCGTATGCACGCCCGGAATGCCGAAGACGGTATCGACGCCATGTGCTTCGAGCAGAGTGATCAGCGCTTCGCCGATGGTGGTCATTGCTTTTTTCCCCTTTCCTGAGCGAGGCCGAGTTCGGCCTCGACAGCCTTGATGCCAATCGCCGCCAATTGGCCGGGCGAGAACATCTCGCCGGCCAGGCAGCCTTCGATCCAGAGCCCGTCGATGATCGCATTGATCGCGATGGCATGGTGGCGCAGCTCGCTCGCGTCGGTCTTGCGCTGTTCGGCGGCGAGCACTTCGGCCACAACCGCCTCCACCTCGTTGCGAAAGCCAAGATAGCCTTCGCGGTGGGCGCGGGCGAGCGTCGGATCCGCGCTGGCGCGGCCGAGGAAGGTTGCCCAGAGCGAAAACACCCGCTGGTCGATGATCGGCGCATTGAGGTTGGCGGTGACGAAAGCCGCAAGGCGTCGGCGCGGCGAGGCATCTTCCATGACCAGCGCCGCTTTCGCCTGCTCGGTCATGCGGCCGACCAGCGCCGTATAGGCTTCCTGCAGCAATTCTTCCTTGCCGGGGAAATAGTGCCGGATCAGCCCGGCGGTGACGCCGGCACGCAACGCGATGGTGCGCAAGGTGGCGCCCTGCAGGCCATATTCCGCCACGCAGTCCAGTGTCGCATCGATCAAATCCTGCCGCCGCCGCTCCTCGCCCTCGCGGCGGAACTTGCGGCGCGCGTTCATTGGCGCAGGATCGGGCGCGTCAGGCATGTCGGCCCGCCTTCGCAGGCGATGCACAGCGCATCCGCTTCGAATATCTCAACCTTGCAGCCGGCGGCTTCCATCGCGGCTTTGGTCCTGGGAAAGCCTGCAACGGCAATGACCTTGAGCGGGCTGGTCGGCAGCACGTTCAGGCTGAGGCCGTTGGAAGCGGCGAACTCTTCGGCGTCGCCTTCGACCAGCCGGATGCCTCGCGCCTTCAGCATCTGATAGAACGGGGCCGGCAAAAGCGGTGAATAGACCAGTGCGAGGTCGTCGGCCAGCGGGCTGATCACCGACATCAGATGCAGGCACGCCTCTTCGCCCTGCCACAGCGGCAGATCGAAGCCGTAGACGGAAATGCCCAGCGGCGTCAGCAGATTGGAAAGCTGCTGGATGCCTTCCTGGTTGGAGCGGACACCGCGCCCGATGGCCAGCGTGCGGGCATCCACCCATACGCAATCACCGCCTTCGACCTGACCGGGAGCCTCGACGCGGCCGAGGATCGGAATGCCCAGTCTTTTGTAGGTCTCCTCATGCAGCGAGGGCTCCCTGGCACGCAACGGCTTGCCCATGGACAGGATCAGCGCGCCGCGGTCGGTCATCAGCGATGGGTCGTGCGTGAACACCGATTCCGAAAGTGCGTCGGCCTTGTCCTCGATCCATTCGATCTGGGCGCCGGAAGCCGCCACCAGTTCGGCAAGGACCGCGTGCTGCGACGCTGCTTTCGCCGGATTGAATCCCGGGCCATAGTGCCAGACAGCCCCGTCGGCGTCGCGCATGGCGTTGGCCGCCGACCGCATCAGCACGCGCCGCAGCGGCGCCGCCATGGATTGTGATCCGAAAGCGCTCATCGATACCCTTTTAAGATGAAAAAAATCGTGAAAATTTCATGAAAGGCTATTTATACACTTGCACAACAAGGCCGCAAGTGCCGTAATGAGCGGGATTGACGGGCTCGCGCTGTCGGGTCCATGCTGCAGTCTGGAGTGGGACAATACAGCGTATGTTGATTAGCCGGATGGACGTTCGACGAACTGCCGTCGCCCCTATAGAGGTCACCCGGTGAGCGCTGTGGGAGCTGCCGCAGCCCCATCCGGCGAGGCGCAAGGCGGCGCCGCCGAAGCCATCCATGTCGAAAACCTGCACAAGAAATTTGGCCAGCTGCACGTGCTGAAAGGCGTTTCGCTGTCGGCGCGCGACGGCGAGGTGGTCGCCATCATCGGCGGCTCCGGCTCCGGCAAATCGACGCTGCTGCGCTGCATCAACTGCCTGGAAAACCCGACCAGCGGCATCATCCGGGTCAATGGCGAGGAGATCAAGCTCAAGGCCGACAGCCACGGCCACACCGTTCCGGCCGACCGCAGGCAGATCGAGCGCATCCGCTCCCGGCTCGGCATGGTGTTCCAGAATTTCAACCTGTGGAGCCACATGACGCTGATCGAGAACGTCATCGAGGTTCCGGTGCATGTGCTCGGCGTCAAGCGCGACGAGGCGATCGCCCAGGCTGAGAAGCTGCTGGCCCGGGTCGGGCTGGCGGAGAAGCGCGA
The DNA here is from genome assembly GCF_053714275.1 of Mesorhizobium sp. Arg314. Lineage (NCBI taxonomy): Bacteria > Pseudomonadati > Pseudomonadota > Alphaproteobacteria > Hyphomicrobiales > Phyllobacteriaceae > Mesorhizobium > Mesorhizobium sp. Arg314. The sequence continues at coordinate 23,388 of NZ_JBSKBP010000047.1, forward strand.
CGTCTATCCGGCTTTCCTGTCCGGCGGGCAGCAGCAGCGCGCCGCGATCGCCCGGGCGCTGGCTATCAATCCGCGCGTCATGCTGTTCGACGAGCCGACTTCCGCGCTCGATCCCGAACTGGTCGGCGAGGTGTTGAAAGTGATCGGCGACCTGGCGCGCGAGGGGCGCACCATGGTGCTGGTGACGCATGAAATGAAGTTCGCCCGTGAGGTCGCGACGCATGTCGTCTACCTCTACAACGGGCTGGTCGAGGAAGAAGGGTCGCCGGAACAGTTGTTCGGCGCGCCCAAATCCGAAAGGCTCAAACAATTCCTCCGCAATGTCGGCTAGGAGCCGGCATCAAGCGGGGCGAAAACCGGGAACAACAACAAACTGGGAGTCCTGACATGAAGACTGTTCTCAAGACATTCGCCGCCGCGCTGCTTCTCGGCGTTGCAGCGATGGGTGGCGTGGCCAAGGCCGAGCAGGTCAAGATCGGCGTCGCCGCCGAGCCTTATCCGCCCTTCACCTCGCCCGATGCCAGCGGCAAATGGGTAGGCTGGGAGATCGACTTCGTCGACGCCGTCTGCGCCGAGGAGAAACTCGACTGCGTGATCACGCCGGTTGCCTGGGACGGCATCATCCCGGCGCTGACGACCAAGAAGATCGACGCCATCGTCTCTTCCATGTCGATCACCGACGAGCGCAAGAAGACGATCGACTTCTCGGACAAGTACTACAACACGCCGACCGCGATTATCGGGTCGAAGGACCAGAAGTTCGGCGCCACGCCGGACGATCTCAAGGGCAAGGTGATCGGCGTCCAGGTCTCGACCGTGCATGCCGTGTACGCCAAGAAGCACTTCACCGGCGCGCAGGAGATCAAGGAATACCAGACCCAGGATGAAGCCAACCAGGATCTGGCCGCCGGCCGTATCGACGCGGTGCAGGCCGACTCGATCGCGCTCGGCGAATTCCTCAAGTCGGACCAGGGCAAGGCCTGTTGCGACCTCAAGGGCATGGTGGCCCCGGACGACGAGGTGCTTGGACCGGGCGTCGGCGCCGGCATCCGTAAGGAAGACACAGCGCTCAAGGAAAAGTTCAACGCCGGCATCAAGGCGATCCGCGCCAACGGCAAGTATGACGAGATCTCGAAGAAGTACTTCGACTTCGACATCTATGGCGGCGCCCCGCAGTCGAACTGAGCCCTCTTGCGAATGAGTGAGGGCATGGCGCCCGCGCCATGCCCGACCTTGCCACGCATGCCCGCCGCTGGCCTGGCCGCCAGCGGCTTGCCAGCAGCAATCCGGGGGCGAAGCTGATCGACACCTTTCTTCCGGCCTCCGCGGCCGGCATCATGGAACTCCTGTCGCCCGTGGCGCCCGGCTGGGGCGGCACGCTGCTGGTCGGCCTGCTGCATTCGGTCGAGATCGCCATAGGCGCCACCTGCCTCGGCCTCATGATCGGCACCGCCGGCGCCTTCGGCAAGCTTTACGGCGGCCCGGTGACGCGCGACCTGCTCGCGGTCTATACGACCGTCGTGCGCGCCGTGCCGGAACTGGTGCTGATCCTGCTGCTCTATTATGCCGGCACCGACCTCATCAACCAGGTGCTGACGGCAATGGGCTACAGCCGTGTCGACATCAGCGGGCTAGCGGCCGGCATTTTCGTGCTGGGCTTCGTCCAGGGCGCCTATTCGACGGAAGTCATCCGCGGCGCCATCCTCGCCATCCCGCAAGGCCAGATCGAGGCCGCCCGCGCCTACGGCATGTCGCCGGGCCTGATGCTGCGACGCGTCACGGTGCCGGCGATGCTGCCCTTCGCCATCCCCGGCCTGGCGAATCTGTGGCTGATCGCCACCAAGGACACCGCGCTGCTCGCCGTCGTCGGATTCTTCGAACTGACGCTGGCGACGCGCCAGGCGGCGGGCGTCACCAAAGCCTACCTGCTCTTCTACCTCGCCGCCGGTGCGCTTTATCTTGCCTTGTCGCTCTTCTCCAACCTGATCATCGGCCGCGTCGAGGCCTGGTCTCGGCGCGGCATGCCCTCCGTCAAGGAGGCGCGCTGATGTCGGCCGAAGCCACCGCGATCAACATGGCGGCGCGCGCCTCGATCTGGCTCAAGCCGCACCGCATCGTTCTGATCCTGATAGCCTTGGCGCTCATCCTCTGCGCCGCCTTCTTCATGCGCTGGAACTGGCTGCCGCAATATTGGGAAATGGGGCTGATGGGTATCTGGCGGGCGCTCTGGCTGCTCGCCGTCACCTGCGCGCTGGGCTTTGCGCTTGCCGTGCCGCTCGGGCTCGCCCAGGCCGGCGGACCGATCTGGTTCTCGGCACCGGCGAAGGTCTTCTGCACCATCATCCGTGGAACGCCGCTGCTGCTGCAGCTGTGGCTGCTCTATTACGGCCTCGGCTCGATCTTCCCGCAATATCCGTGGATCCGCGAATCGTGGCTTTGGCCGTATCTCAGGCAGGCCTGGCCGTACGGTGTGGTGGCGCTGACCTTCTCCTTCGCCGGTTATGAGGGCGAAGTGATGCGCGGCGCCTTTGCCGGTGTGCCCAGAGGCCAGCTCGAGGCCGCCCGCGCCTTCGGCATGAGCCGCTGGAAAATCTTCCGGCGCATCTGGCTGCCGCAGGCCTTCTACCGAGCGCTGCCGACGCTGACCGGCGAGACCGTGCTGCAGCTGAAGTCGACGCCGCTGGTGGCGACGATCAGCGTCATCGACATCTTCGCCGTCTCCTCCAAGGTGCGCCAGGACACGTATCTGACCTACGAGCCTTTGCTGTTGCTGGCGCTGATCTATATGACGATCACCGGCATCCTGGTTTTCGTCTTCAGTCGGATAGAGGCTCGTATCCCGGTCAAGATCGGGTAAGTGAGTAGTGAATAGTGAGTGGTGAGCAGTGGGCCGCTTGCTGGTTTTCCACTACTGACTACTCCCTACTTTCCTACTCAATCAGGAGCAGCCCTGATGCAACTCACTCTCGACCAGGCAACAGGCCTATGCCGCATGGCCGCGCTCGGCGCCGGCGCCAATGAGGAGGCGGCACAATCGCTTGTCGCCTCCATCATCGCAGCGGAGGCCGAAGGCTTGTCTACGGTGGGGCTATCGCATTTCATCGACTATCTGGAAGCGCTCGAAGCTGGCCGCATCGACGGCAACGCCGAGCCGGTGATCACCCGGCCGGCGCTCGCCGTCTATCTCTCCGACGCGCGCGGCGGGCTTGCCCATACCGGCTTCGACCGCACGATCGACGACCTGGTAAAGGCGGCGAAGCTGTTCGGCGTCGCCATCTTCTCGCAGAAGAACGCCTATACCTGCGGCGCGCTCGGCTATTTCACCGGGCGGCTGGCGGAACAGGGACTGGTCTCCTTCGCCGCCACCAACGGACCGGCGGTGCTTGCCGGCTCAGGCTCGATCAAGCCGGTCTATTGCACCAATCCAATGTCCTTCGCAGCGCCCGCCGCCGACGGGGCGCCGCTGGTCATCGACCAGTCGTCGAGCGCCACGGCCTTCGTCAACATCCGCAAGGCGGCCGAGGACGGCAAGAAAATCCCCGAAGGCTGGGCGCTGGATGCCAGCGGCAACACGACCACCGATCCGGCGGCGGCGATGAAGGGCGCGATGCTCGCCTTTGGTGGCCAGCGCGGCGCCAACATCGCGCTTATGGTCGAGGTGCTGGCGGCGGGCATCTCCGGCGCAAACTGGTCGCTCGACGCGCCCTGGTTCTCGGGCGGACCGGACAGCCCCGGCACCGGCCTCTTCGTTCTCGCCATCGAACCCAAGCTGCTCGATCCGGAATTCGAGCGGCGCATGAAGGACCAGCTCGACCGGCTGCGGCGGCGCTATGGCGTGCATATTCCCGGCCGCTCCCGCGCCGAGAACGCGGAGAAGGCAAAGGCGCGCGGGATCGCCACGTCCAAGGCGGTGGTGCAGCGCATTTCGGAATTCGCCGAGCGTTATTCGGCCTGAATTTCGCGCGCGATCGAACCTTTAGCGGCCCTGACACGACCCATCTGCGGCACCCCACGCCGCGAGCCGCCTGGTTGGCTTCGTTCGGCTCGCGGTTGGCGGCGCCGCGCCGGGCGTTCAGGGCGGAGGCGGGCGTGCTTGCTTCACGCCACCTTGATACCGTCTCAGGTCAGGTCGCCTCGTTGGACCCTGTTTCGGCGTGGACACTGCCCGGAAAACCCTGCTTCGGCAGGGTTTTCTGCATTTTCGATCACGTTTCCGGGCGGCAATCCCGGCCTTCTTCGTGATCCGCGGCGGCAGTCGCCACTCGGTCGACGCGCCCACATCGGCAGGGGCTTTCCGGACGATGCAAAACAAGCAGCGGCGACCTCCGGTCGCTCTTTGCCTTTGGCGAGAAACGGATTAAGAAACGGCTTCAGCCAAGCATTTTCGCGCGCGGAGCCAGTCATGACCGAAATCCTGCAGACCCCCAAGCTCGTCGTCGTCTTCGGCGGCTCGGGCTTCGTCGGTCGCCATGTCGTGCGGGCGCTGGCCAAGCGCGGCTACCGCATCCGGGTCGCCTGCCGGCGGCCCGACCTTGCCGGCCATGTCCAGCCGCTCGGCAATGTCGGCCAGATCCAGCCCGTGCAGGCCAATGTGCGCGTGCGCTGGTCGGTCGACCGCGCCGTGCAGGGCGCCGACCATGTCGTCAACCTGGTCGCCATCCTGCATGAAACCGGCCGCCAGAAATTCGGCGCCGTGCACGATTTCGGCGCGCGCGCCGTCGCCGAGGCCGCACGCTCGGTCGGCGCCGGCCTCACCCAGATCTCGGCGCTCGGCGCCGATCTCAATTCGCCGTCCGACTATGCCCGCACCAAGGCACTCGGCGAAAAAGCCGTGTTCGACACGATCGGGGACGCCGTCATCTTCCGGCCGTCGATCAATTTCGGGCCGGAGGACAGCTTCTTCAACCGCTTCGCCGGCATGGCGCGCCTCTCGCCCATCCTGCCGCTGATCGGCGGCGGGCAAACGAAATTCCAGCCGGTCTATGTCGGCGACGTCGCCGAAGCGATCGCGCGCTCGGTCGACGGCAAGGTCAAGGGCGGCGAGATATATGAGCTCGGCGGGCCGCAGGTGCTGACCTTCAAGGAATGCATGGAAGAGCTGCTCGCGGTCATCGACCGCCGGCGTCTGCTGGTGCCGGTGCCGTGGTGGGTGGCGAACATCCAGGCGTCGATCCTCCAGCTTCTGCCCAATCCGCTCCTGACCAAGGACCAAGTGCTGCAACTGCGCGCGCACAACGTCGTTTCGGACGAAGCCGCCAAGGCCGCCAGGACGCTTGCCGGGCTCGGCATCCAGCCGCAGGCGATCGCCACGATCCTGCCGAGCTATCTCTGGCGCTTCCGCGCCGCAGGCCAGTTCCAGCAGCGCCGGCCGATCGCCGACCGCTAACAAAAGCTCAGGCGCGGCGGGAGACCTGCATCGGCAGGCCGCCCTGCGGCTGCGTGGTGAGCTTCTGCACCGGCCATGGCCGGGTCTCGGCCGTCGCGTCGAAGCGGAAGCGCGACAACAGGATCGCCAGTGCGATGATCGCCTCCTGCATGGCGAAGCTGGCGCCGATGCAGACGCGCGGGCCGGCGCCGAAGGGCAGATACTGGAAGCGGTCGATCCTGTCGCGATTTTCCGGATGGAAACGCTCCGGCATGAAGGCGTCCGGCCTGTCCCATAGCTTGCGGTGGCGATGCACGACCCAGGGCATCACCAGGACCGCGGCATATTTCGGGATATAGAGACCGTTCCAAGTCTCCGGCTCGATCGGCTCGCGGTTGATCGAAGGCGCCGGCGGATAGAGCCTCAGCGCCTCCTCGAAAGCTGCCCGGGTGAGCGGCATGGCATCCAGCCATTTCGTCGGATCGGGCTCGCGCGCCAGCACGGCGTCGATCTCTTGCTCGACCTTGTCGCGTTCCCAGGGCGCCTCGGCGAGGCAATAGATCGTCCAGCCGAGCGCCCGCGCGGTCGTCTCATGGCCGGCGCCGATGAAGGTGATGATGTTGTCCTCGACTTCCGCGCGGGTCAGCCCGTCCGGTCCCTCGGCCCGCAGGAGAAGCGTGAGAAAATCCTGCGGCACGCCGTCCGGATCGCGCTTCATCCGTTCTTCGCGCATCCTCACCGTACCGGCAACGATGTTGCGGAAATAGGCCATGGTCTTGCGGCCGCGGAGGCGCGTAAGGCGCGGCAGCCATTCGGGCGCCCGCAACAGGTCGAGCGGATCGACGCGGCCCATGGTTTCGAACAGGCGGTCGATCTCCCCGGCGAAGCTGCCGGGTTCGCCGGCGATCTCGCCGGAAAACAGCGTCTCGGCGAGGATGTCATAGGTAAGCAGCGTCATGTCGTGGGCGATGTCGGACATGCCGCCGGCCTCGTAGCGGCTGACGAATTCCAGCGTGCGTCTCAGCATCGGCTCGGCGAAGCCGAAGATGTGGCGCGGCGTGAACACCGGCGCCATCGCCTTGCGGGAACGCTTCCACACTTCGCCCTCGGCGGTGAGCAGGCCGTCGCGCAGGATCGGGCGCAGGATCAGCTGGCGGACCGTCGCCATCTTGTAGTTCTTGGCGTTGTCGATCAGCACATGGCGGATGAGGCCGGGATCGTTGGCGACGATCAGATGTCCACCAACGCCATTCGCCGAAATCCAGGGCTCGTTGTAGGTGTGCTCGCCCCACAGCTCGAGGGGATTGCGGTAGACGATGCGCATCATCTCCAGCGTCGAGGGCGGCGTGGTCCGCGGCTTCGGCGCGGGCGGCACAAAGGGGACGGGCTTGGTGTCCATGATGCGTCAAATGTAGTGCCCGATGAAGCGGACGTCCATGTGACCGTCCGCAAGGACGATGCTCGACGGATTGTTCCGCTGGAGCTGGGCGCTGAAGACGCTGCGCACCGCCGCATAGGCGCGAAAATTTCCCCAGAGAACGCGGTTACGAGGCTGCGCTTCGGGGCGGCTTTCGCAATCGGTCGTCCCCATGGACGCGCCAGTATCTCGTGCAGGCGTGGAAGGACCTTGCCGCCAAGCCGGCAAAATGCCCGCAAACCTTGGAAAAGCAGCCGTTTGCGCCTATATCTAGGACATCAAAACGGCGCGATTCGGGGCCATTTTTCCGCGTTGTATCAGCGCCACCAATCAGACAGGTTTTCATGAGCGACCAGACCGAGAGCGCCATTGGCGCGGAAGCCGAGTACGGCGCCGATTCCATCAAGGTTTTGAAGGGGTTGGATGCCGTGCGCAAGCGGCCGGGCATGTATATCGGCGACACCGATGACGGCTCGGGCCTGCATCACATGGTCTATGAGGTGGTGGATAACGCCATCGACGAGGCGCTGGCCGGCCACGCCGACCTCGTTTCGGTGACGCTCAATCCCGACGGTTCCGTCACCGTCATCGACAACGGCCGCGGCATTCCCACCGATATCCATTCCAGCGAGGGCGTCTCGGCGGCCGAAGTGATCATGACGCAGCTGCATGCCGGCGGCAAATTCGACCAGAACTCCTACAAGGTTTCCGGCGGCCTGCACGGCGTCGGCGTGTCGGTGGTCAACGCGCTTTCCGCCTGGCTCAAGCTCAAGATCCGCCGCAACGGCGAAATCTTCGAGATGGGCTTCACGCATGGCAATGCCGACGCGCCGCTGAAGGTGACCGGCAGCTACGAGCAGGACAAGCAGCCCGGCACCAACGAAGGCCGCAGCGGCAGCGAAATCACCTTCTTCCCGTCGGCCGAGACCTTCACCATGGTCGAGTTCGACTACGGCACGCTGGAGCACCGGCTGCGCGAGCTCGCTTTCCTCAATTCCGGCGTGCGCATCATCCTGACCGATGCGCGCCATGCCGACCTCGTGCGCCATGAGCTGCATTATGACGGCGGCCTGGAGGAGTTCGTCAAATATCTCGACCGGGTGAAGAAGCCGCTGATCGAAACGCCGATCGCCATTCGCGCCGAGCGCGACGGCATCACCGTGGAAGTCGCTATGTGGTGGAACGACAGCTACCACGAGAATGTGCTGGCCTTCACCAACAACATCCCGCAGCGCGACGGCGGCACCCATCTGGCCGGCTTCCGCGCGGCGCTGACCAGGCAGATCACCGGCTACGGCGAATCTTCCGGCCAGACCAAGAAGGAAAAGGTCTCGCTGACCGGGGACGACTGCCGCGAGGGCCTGACCGCCGTTCTCTCGGTCAAGGTGCCGGACCCGAAATTTTCCTCGCAGACCAAGGACAAGCTGGTTTCGTCCGAGGTCCGCCCGGTAGTCGAAAGCCTGGTCAACGAGGCGCTGGGCACGTGGCTGGAAGAGCACCCGAGCGAAGGCAAGGTGGTGGTCGAGAAGGTGATCCAGGCGGCGGCAGCGCGCGAGGCCGCGCGCAAGGCGCGCGACATCACGCGCAAGAGCTCGCTCGGCGTCACCTCGCTGCCCGGCAAGCTTGCCGACTGCCAGGAGCGCGATCCGGCGAAATCGGAAATCTTCATCGTCGAGGGCGACTCGGCCGGCGGATCGGCCAAGGGCGGGCGCTCGCGCCAGAACCAGGCGATCCTGCCGCTGCGCGGCAAGATCCTCAATGTCGAACGCGCTCGGTTCGACCGCATGCTCTCCTCCGACATGATCGGCACGCTGATCACCGCGCTCGGCACCTCGATCGGCAAGGACGAGTTCAACGCCGACAAGCTGCGCTACCACAAGATCATCCTGATGACGGACGCCGACGTCGACGGCGCCCACATCCGCACGCTCCTGCTCACCTTCTTCTTCCGGCAGATGCCGGAGCTGATCGAGCGCGGCCACCTCTACATCGCCCAGCCGCCGCTCTACAAAGTGACGCGGGGCAAAAGCTCGCAATATCTCAAGGACGAAAGCGCCTATGAGGAATATCTGATCGAGTCGGGGCTGGACGAGGCTTCGCTTGTACTTGCCTCCGGCGAGGTGCGGGCAGGACAGGATCTGCGCAGCTCCGTCGACGATGCGCTGGCGGTGCGCCAGCTGATCAACGGGCTGCACACGCGCTACAACCGCAGCGTCGTCGAGCAGGCGGCGATTGCCGGCGCGCTCAATGCCGACGTGCTTGCCGATCTCGGCCGCGCCAACGCCATGGCCGAGCGTGTCGCCCGGCGGCTCGACATGATCGCCGAGGAGACCGAGCGCGGCTGGACCGGCCGGCTGTCGACCTCCAATGACGGTTCCGGCGGTTATGTCTTCGAACGCACCGTGCGCGGCGTGAAGGATGTGGCGCAGCTCGATGCCGGGCTGATCAATTCGGCCGATGCGCGCCAGCTCGACCGCTACGCGTCGCGCCTGGCGGAAGTCTATGGCGAACAGCCGAGCTTGCGCCGCAAGGAGAGCTCGGAGCTGCTTTCGGGGCCTCTGGCGCTGCTCAACGCGGTGTTCGCCTCCGGCCGCAAGGGGCTCACCATGCAGCGCTACAAGGGCCTTGGCGAGATGAATGCCGAGCAGCTCTGGGAAACCACTCTGGATCCGAATGTGCGCTCGCTGCTGCAGGTCAAGGTCAACGACGCGACCGATGCCGACTCGCTGTTCTCGCGGCTGATGGGCGACGAGGTGGAACCGCGGCGCGAGTTCATCCAGGACAACGCGCTGTCGGTGGCTAATTTGGACATCTGAGCGGAATCCGGGGCCGACAGTTTTCCGCAACAAGAAAGCCCGACCACGTCGGGCTTTTTTTGCGGAAGCTGCGGCTGATCAATGATCCATGGCCTTGACGATTTCCTCGGTCATCTTCTTGGCGTCGCCGAGCAGCATCATGGTGCCGTCCTTGTAGAACAGCGTGTTGTCGATGCCGGCATA
>NZ_JBSKBP010000048.1:0-33112 GCF_053714275.1 Mesorhizobium sp. Arg314
GTATGCGCTTGCCGGCGCGAGCGCCATGCCGATCGCCGCAGCGGCTATAAACTGCAGGGCGAATTTGCCCGCCTTTTCATAATTCATCGTCCTCTCACTCCTTTTCAATTGCCAAAATCTATGACGTGACCATCTTGCCAGGCGGCGCTATCGACCGCGCCGGTCGCGGCCGCGTGACGATCGTCAACGTGGTTGGGAATGGCGCCCTTGATCAGCTTGCCGAGCTTCCAGCGATTGAGCACTTTCACCACGTATTTCGTGGTCTCGTCGTTCACCGGAATGCCGTTGGCTTTGTAAACGGTTTGCTCGCCGGCATTGTAGGCCGCCAACATCAACAGCGGATCATGGAACTCGTCATAAAGCGCTTTCAGATAGCGGACGCCTGCGCGGATATTGGCTTTCGCGTCGCATCTGTCGGCCACACCAAGACGCGACGCTGTGGCCGGCATCAGCTGCATGATGCCGAGAGCGCCCGTCCGAGACGGCCCTTGATTGCCGCCCATATCACTTTCTGCCCAGGCAACCGCCTCGGTTAGATCGGGGTCGAAGCCCTCTTCTTCGGCGATCTGCCGCACCAAGGCCGCGGCCCGCCGGCGGTCCGTCGGCGCACACGAGCCGCCGTCCACCGAACCGTGACTATCATCCGGAACGCTCGTAACCGCCGCGCCGGCCGGCGCTTGAAACGCCGCAATGCGCTTCGAGGTCGTGGCATTCGCATGGGCGCCGAATGACGCCATGACGCCATACAGCAACACCGCAAGGGCGATCCGGTTTTTCATTGCATTGCCGATTTTGACATTTTACTATGGGTATATGGTGCCAAAGTAAAGTGTCAATACGAGAAGCGGGATCGAGGCCAATTTTCCGATGAAGCAGATGCCCTTCCTCGCGGTTTTGTTGCTGCAAAGCACCGTTGTGTGCGCCGCCGATCTGGGCGCGAACGAGTCGCATCCGTTCGAGCAGCCCTCGACCGGGTATCTGCAGAAGTTCGCCAAACCTGGCGAAAAGATCTTCGTCTACGAGCGCTACGATGCCCGCGGGGGCCTTTATCAGCGCGAGGTGACGCAGTTGGTAGAGCCAGTCCACATCAAGTCCGCGACGGAACGCGTCATCAACGGCGTCACCTACAGGCTGCGTGGCCTCGCGGCCTGCCCGAAGCCCAAGATCACCTACAAGGCTGAGGAGTGGGATTGCACCAAGGCCGTGCAGGACTATGACGCCGCTGTTTATAACACCCGCGCATCCGTCGTGTTGTGCAAGACGCTGGTCCTGAAAAGCCAATCCGGCGTGCCGGACGCGGTTTCGTGCTTTGCGCTCGTCGGGGCTGGCAATGCCAACGATCCCTATTCGGTCTCCTATGACGACGATTCCATGGTCTTCTTTGACATGGCTGCGATCGGCCGCAACAAGGACGGCAAGTCCCTGCGACCAGATCTCGAACATGCCTCCGATCTCGGCAAGCAGTTCCAAAGCAATGAAGCGAACTAGCCTCGCCGCGCTCATCGCACTCACGTGCGCTCACGCCGCAAGCGCCGAAGGCGTCGGGCCCCCGAACGCGACCGGCACTCCCTTCCTGGTGTCGGAAAAGGTCGAACTGTTGACCGGAGACACGTGGCGCGACCATGGCAAGCTCTACCGGCTTTATGGCGTGCAATCGTGCTTGCGGGGCACAATCACCCTGGATGCGGAGGGCAAGGAGCTCGATTGCGGCAACGTCTCGCTCGCCCACCTGGCGGCCTTATTTTCGACGACGGCCGTGACTTGTCAGCCTATTGCCTTGGCGCTCGACAAAGCGACGTTTGTCGTCTGTGGCGCGAAACTCGACGGCGATACGATCGACGTTGGGACCGCCCTTATCGCGGCCGGCTACGCGTTCGCCGCCACCGACGCGAAAGGCTACGCCGTCAGTGCCAACTATCTGGTGGCTGAGCTCAACGCGAAGATGAAAGCTGATGGTCTTTGGGCGATGAAGTTTCAACATCCCATTGAACTTCTGCTGCTGGGACGGGCAGGGGAGCGCAAGCAATGAACCACGAGGATGAATCGAACCGCTATTACTATCCTGTCGAGGGCCGCACGGGCGGTGCAATATCCGGCGCCGCCGCATTTATCGTGATCATCGCGCTGCCGGCGCTGACCTATGCCGCATGGCACGCGCTCGCGTCTTGGATTTCCGCTCTCTTTTCTTAGGTCGGCAACTCGGCGAAAGACCGCAGCAGCTCATGCAGGTCGTCCCAATCCACGTCGCACCAACCGTTGTTCATGAGCCGCTTAAAATATGCGGCTTTGATTTTCAGCTCGCAAACATCGGCAACCGGCGCCATCGCTGCCTGCCGTCGCACAACCGCCTCGTCCGCCATCACGGCGTCAAGCCGTGATCCGATCAGCTCCGCCTCAGCCTCTTCGGCGTGCATCAATCGGTTCCCGAGGCTCTCGACCTCTGCCATGGCATGGCGGTGCGCCGCGATCAGACTCACAACTGCGTCCGCCTCTTGCGCTTCTCCGTTGCTGCACGCCAGTTCAACAGCCATCGTCCTGCTCCGAGTGATTCGTGGCCCGCCCCTCGCCCGTTGCATCGAGTTGAGAAATACGTTGATCAGGAACGATGGCACGATAGGATACGAAACGAAGCGAAATCAGAGCATGCAAGTAGTTGTTTAAAAATGGAAAGTTATTTCTCCCGCCACCGAGAGACGGGAGTGATCTCAAGGAATTATTCAAACGATTAACCGCGGCGGGTGCCGGTCGGCCATTGGGCAAAGATGGATTTCCTGCAGGCCCGTGGACGCCCGAGCTTCTTGCAGAGGCGATTTCGCAGATCGATTCCAACCGGATCGGGGTCGATCTGCGAACGGTGCAGCTTTGGTTTCAAGAGAACGAGAAGGGAATTAGCGCTGCCAACATTCGTTGGCTGGCGAGGGTTTTTGGCTGCGATGATCCGGTGGCTACCAGCGAATGGCAGATGGAGCTAAGTGCGGCGCAATCGCGGTTAGCGGCCAAGAGACGGGAACGGAAGAGCACCGCGGTGGCGGTTCCAGATATGGCTCGGCCCACGACCTTCGAAGACGACTCAGACCCCCCGGCGGAGCTGGCACGGGATCCTGACGCCAAGGGGGCGGGGCGGCGTTTCAGCTTGGCGAGGAGATCGGAGGCGTTTTTCAGTCGCGGATCTCCGTTGAATTTACCGGCGTCGGTGTTTGCGGGTGCCGCCGCTCTTGGGTTTTTGTCGTATATTACGGGGATTCACGACGCTACCTACGTCCGGGCGGATGGCCTCGTTAAGCAGGTTGGGTTTCTTTGGGCGCCGAATTGGACGTTCCTCTTCATGGTGCTTTTGCCCTTGTTTTTTGCATTCGTGACAGAGCTGCTTGTCTTTTGGAAAAATGACGGACGCTTGAAGCTAGTAGCGGAGGGCGACCAGGTGAAAAGCGACGATGTATGGGCGTACAACGTCGAAGCTTCTTCGTATTCATATTGGGCTGTTTTTCTGATTTGTGTGGTGTTCGCCGGTCTTTTTCAGTGGATCGGCGTGTGTTTGCTCCCGCTGATGAAAGGCGGCGGCAATTATGCGACGGACTGGGGCAAATTGGCGATTTTGCGCCCTGAGCTCATCTCGGTGCCGGAAGAGGTCGTGTTCACCGGGCTAGCTTACCTCTATATGTGCCTGTGCTTTTATCTTTTCTTTGTCGGTCTCATTTTGCTTTACACGGTTGTCCATGATCTATGGACAATTGGCGGGGGGGCATCGAAAAGTGGGCCGGAGGCGGATTATCAACGTGAGGTCAATGAAATCGGCCTCAGGGTGATGCGTGGGATTTTTCGGTGTACTGTTTTGGGTGTTCTGATCGCCATATGCATGAAGGCCCAAAGCGCTTACCTGACATCGCGTGGAGAAAATATCGTGGCTTGGTTGGTCGGCGATATGTCTTCAACCTTGTATGGCGGCAACGACGTGAGCGACGGGATCGCCTACAGGATGCCGACGCATTACAGCAGCTTTCTCATCGTTATTTCGACCTGTGTTGTTTTTGTGTATGGGATCATCCGTTTAGGCGTCGGAAGTCGATTTCAGGCGCCTTTGTGGAAGATGTCGGCGGCCGTGGCGTTACTCGTTGCGGGCTACTTGCTGATCGATGCATTTGCTGGCTTTTCGATCCTTCTGGCCATTGGAGTGCTGCTTGCGACATACGGCCTCTTTGATCCCGGATTCGGGGATGGCGAGCGAGCGAGTTAGGAAAAATCAGAGTGTTTTATAGGTGGCTTGATCGATGGGATGAGCGTCGCGCGCAACGCGGTGAGGAAGGGAAGAAGATAACGGGTCTCGTCCTCGACGCGGACCGCGTCTTTCCGGGAGCCAGCAAGACTGCGAGCATCGAGGAGTTTTGTGTGCTTGCGGACCAGGCCGTGGCTGATCCAGCATTTTTCGATGAGCCGAGCGAGAGCGATCAGGGTTTTGAAAGGAAAGATGGGTGGCTGAAATTTCCATCGGACATTGCGACTGATATCGCAGCGAACAATCTTGTGTGGGCGAAAATCACGGAAAGCGGGTCATTCGATCAGGCCATGGTGATCTTTCACCATTGGAACGCCAGCGCGCGGAACCGTCAGATTGCCAACTTTTTCTCGCGGCGTGGTATCACCGTTGTCGAGATCGCCATGCCTTATCACTTCGAGCGCAGCCGTCCCGGCTCCCTCCACGCCGACTATATGCTTAGCCCCAATCTCGGGCGAACGATCCAGTCTGTAAGGCAGGGAGTATTGGATGGGCGAAAGCTCATACGTTGGTTGAAGAGCGAAGGTTACAGAGAGATTTCGGTTCTTGGTATGAGCTTAGGTTCCTGGGTTGCGGGGTTAATTGCTGCGCACGACTCGGCTGTGTCAAAAGCCTCGCTGTTTCTGACGGCGGGGAGTCTAGCGGATATGGTTTGGACGGGTCGCGCGACACGATTGATACGCGATAGCCTTGAGCCCGAGATTTTGCTGACCGATCTCAGAAGGGCCTGGGGCTCACTTAACTTGGAGAATTACGCACCTAGCTTGGCGCGCCCTGATCTCGATCTTCACGTTGTGTTGGCTAAGAGAGACAAAGTGGTGTTACCGGAGCTATCAGAGAGGTTCATACAGAAGCTGAATGGCGCCGGAGCTAGGCTAAATATTTTGGAATTAAACTGTGGTCACTATTCGCTCGCCATGCCGCCGTACATTTTGTTGGCCGGTTTGAGCCTGAAGCGGTTTCTGTCGTGTGCTGGCAAGTCGGCCCTGCGGTCCTGATTTGTGTAATAGCGCCTCAGGACCGCAGTCGCGAGCGCTGAGGTTCAGATGAGGCGGCTCAACCGGTTGATCAGATCACGCCCTGTGGCGCCAGTCTCATCCCGGTCTGCAGAGCCTCAGTTAAGAGCGTTTATGGACTAACCTCGCGCCTTTCGCTTGGAGGACGCCTTCGTGGCCACATCGCCAAAATCCGCGAACGATTTCCTTGGATCGGAATAGGCGTGAGGCTCTGGAACATCGCCTGCGGGACTCAGGCGCGTCATAGATCAAGTCGCCGAAGGGCTAACTCAGCGAGAATCCGCGCAGAGCTTACCCAATCTTACTCAATTGGCTCTCCGAAACCTGCTCCATCCATTGAGGCCAGCGGTAGCTTGGTCGTGCCGCGGGCCGGGATCTAGGGGCGCGGGGCGAAGCTGGGTCATTGAGCCCTTTGGGAGGAAAACATGTTCGCAAAGCTCGCCGCTCTTCGCGGCCATTCAATCTATATTGCCCGGGGGGCGCTGATGTGTTCCCTGCTCACGGCAGCTACGATCGCTGCGGAACAGCCTGCGCGTGCGGAACGCGTAAACTGGCGTCAGTTCGAAGGCACCTCGATCGTCTGGGCCTATGACATTCACCCGTATGCAGACGCCGTCGCTGCACAGCTTCCCGAATTCGAGAAGCTCACCGGCATTAAGGTGACCCCGGAACTCTACCCGGACGACTCCTACTGGAACAAATTGACGATCCAGCTCACCACTAAATCCCCGGCCTGGGACGTGGTCGGCACAGGTATCGAACCATCGTGGGACTTCGCTCCCAGCGCGTTGCTGGAGCCGCTCGACACCTACCTCAACGATCCCAAACTCACGAGCCCAAGCTACGACTACAAGGACTTTTTCCCCTCACTGCGCGACGCGCTGACCTGGAACGTGAAAGACGGCCAGATCGAGCCGGGGACGGGCCATGTCTGGGCGATCCCGCATGCGTTCGAGAACATTCAGCTGTTCTATCGCAAGGACATTCTCGACAAGTACGACATCAAGGTGCCCGCAACCCCACCTGAGATGGCGGCTGCTTGCGAGAAGCTGAAGACGGCCGATCCGTCGATTACGCCTCTGGGAGTTCGCGGCGTGCGCTTCTGGAGCAGTATCCACACCGCGCCGGTCTCCATCGCCAAGTCGTACGGCGTGCATGACTTTTTCATGAAAGACGGCAAGCTCGACACAGGTTTGGACTCGCCCGAATCGATCGCATTCCACAAGGATTATGTGGATATGATCAAGAAGTGTGCGGCACCCTCCTTTGCCAATGACAACTGGTACCAGGTTGTCGACGGCATTTCTTCCGGCCGTACGGCAATGGCGATCGACTCGAACATGTTCGGCTTCTGGAACGACGTGGCGGGCAAGCCTGCCTCGGGCAAGATTGCATTTGCGCCGCCGCTGCATGCGCCAAATGCCCAGAACTTCGAATCGAACATCTGGATATGGTCCCTGGCGATGAACGCCGCGTCGCAAAAGAAAGGGGCAGCTTGGCTGTTCATTCAGTGGGCGACTTCCAAGGAAGTTGACCTGAACGGTGCGGTCGCAGGCAAACTCGTCAATTCGCCACGCACCTCGACCTGGACTGACAAGGCGTGGCTCGACTACGCGACCAAGCCGGAGTTCAATGACTTCGTCGACACTTTCAAGACGGTCCAGGACAGGGCGGCATTGGCCTTCACGCCAAGAGTAGGCTTCGGCGAGGCAATGAATGCCTGGGCGGTCGCCATGCAAAAGATGGTCAACGGGGCCGACGTGGAAACGACGCTTCACGACCTTGCCAAGGAAATCCGGTCCTCCCTGTAGACCGCGGAAGGGGGCGGCGCGAGAGTGTCGCCCCCTTCATTCTGACGGAGCTAGACGAGAATGGAATTTCGTGGTTCAAGCGTGAGCGCATCGGTCCATCCGTCCAGCTTGCTTGTTGCAACGCAAAAGGCGGGGCCTGTGAGAACAAATGCAAGGCGCAGAATCGAGTGGTGGAGTATTGCGGCTGTGGCGCCGGCCGTCATCATCCTGCTCGGCTTTCTCCTGCTTTTCTTCTATGGCGTCTTTCAATCCCTCACCGATCTGAAACTCGGGCGGCCGCTGGTCCGCTTCGTTGGCCTTGCCAACTATTCAGCTTTGATGAAGGACAGTGATTTCTGGAACAGCGTCCGTGTCACGCTCACCTACGGGATTTCCGCAGTACTGATCGAGGCTGCGCTTGGTCTGGCGATCGCCAAGCTGTTCGCATCGGAAGTGCTTTTGGCGCGCCTCTTGCGCCCCGTCATTCTGCTGCCTCTCGTCCTGCCCCCGATGAGCGTTGCTCTTATGTGGACGACCATGATGGACCCGCAGCGCGGCATTCTGAACTATTTGCTGTCTCTCGTCGGGATTGCTCCGTTCCCCTGGATCTCCGATCCGGCAACGGCCCTGCTTTCGCTGATCCTGATCGACGTTTGGACATACACGCCCTTCTTCACGCTGATCATCTTCGCGGGGCTGCAGGGCATCACCGACGACATCCGGGAGGCGGCGCGGGTCAACGGCGCCAGGGGCTGGGCGACCTTCGTACACATCGAGCTGCCGCTCGTGGCGCCTTACATCCTGATTGCAGCAGTCTTCCGGCTGATCGAATCCTTCAATCAGTTCGACATCATCTTCGGCACCACCCAAGGCGGACCAGGAAACAGCACCGCCGCGCTTTCGGTCCAGGCCTACATCACCGCTTTCCAGAACCTGAGCTTCGGCCGCGGCGCGGCCATCATGGTGGTCAACTGGCTGATCGTACTGGCCGGCGCTTTCCTGACCGTCAGGCTCTGGCAGTCCGTCCGTCGACGGGTCACCTGAAGGGTCAGTCATGCGCGTTTATCGCTCCCGTTTCACAACCCTTATTCTCAACCTCCTGGTCGCTGCTTGCGGGATCGTGCTGGCTTTTCCGCTGGTGTGGATCGTGATGATGTCGTTGAAAGGCCAAGCCGATGTCATGGCCTGGCCGCCAAGCTTCGTCTTCACGCCGACCTTCGAAAATTTTCGCGTCCTGTTCGACCTCGCCCAAGCCGGTGCGACCAGCTATGGCACCATCAAGGTCGATTTCCTGACGCCGATCACCAACAGCGTGGTGATCGCCCTCGGCTCGGTGATCGTGTCGCTCTTCGTAGGCGTCCCCGCCGGCTATGTGCTGGCAAGGCGTGACATTCCATTCAAGGAGGACATAGCCTTCTTCATCCTGGGCTTCCGGTTTGCGCCGGTGCTGCTCGTAGTCATCCCGCTCTTCAACATCTTCCAGTCGATCGGTCTCTACGACACCTATTTGGGCATGATCTGGGTGTACCAGGTCATCACGCTACCCATGATCGTCTGGCTGAGCAGGTCCTATATCGAGGACATCCCGAAAGATATTGAGGAAGCAGCCGCAATCGAGGGCGCCAAGCCCGTCCGCATCGTGCTGCATATCGTGCTGCCACTGCTCAAACCTGGAGTGATCGGTGCTTCTTTGCTCGTTTTCCTGCTTGCCTGGCACAATTTTGCGCTCGGGCTGATCCTGACCTCGGCCAAGGCTCCTGTGACCGTCGCCCTTCTCAAGCTTCTCAATCCGGGCCTGCAGTTCTATCCCGTAATGGCGGCGGGATTGGTGGTCACCATGATTGTCCCGGTTATCTTGATCGTCGTCGGCCAGCGCCACCTGGAGCGCGGTCTCACCTTCGGAGCCGTGAAATGAAGACCCGGCCCTTGATGTTCTTCGGAACGACAAATCTCGACCTTTGCTTCAACGTCGAGCGCCTGCCGACGCCGGGCGAAACCCTGATCGGCAGGCTTGCTCGAAATGCCGGAGGCAAAGGCGCCAACCAAGCGGTCGCCGCTGCGCGGCTTGGGCTTCGTCCGCACTTTTACACACGCCTCGGAGACGACGAAGCTGGCCGGCAACTGCTTCAGTCGCTGATGGAAGCCGGCGTGAGAACCGATGCGGTCGAAGTCTGTCAGGACGAACCTTCCGGTTCCGCCATGGTCATGGTTGGAGATGACGGCGCCAATATGATCGCCATCTACCTAGGTGCCAATCTCAGCGCAACTGCACTAACGGTTGAGAAAGCCGCCGCCTTCGTCGAGCCGGATGCGATTGTCGTGGCCGAGATGGGCATGCCGGTTGCCGCGCTCGAGCGCCTTTTCGAGTTGAAGACCGACAAGGGCTTCGAGCTCATCTTCAACCCGGCCCCAGTACGGCCCGGGCTTTCCGCCGAGGCCTGGAGGAACATTGATTACCTTACTCCGAACCAGACCGAGACGTTCGAACTGACGGGAATCGAGGTCGTCGACTTTGAGAGTGCCGCGCAGGCGGCGCGCAAGCTTCTCGATCTCGGTCCAAAGGCGGCATTGATTACCCTGGGGGCGCACGGCGCCTACTATTGCGGTGGAAGCGCATCGTTCGGGCTGCCTGCCTTCCCCATCAAGGTCGTGGACACGACCGGGGCTGGAGACGCTTTCAACGGTGCGTTTGCCGCCTTCCTGGCGCAAGGCTTAGCCGTGCGGGAGGCGATCAGAAAGGCCATGGCTGTGGCGGCCCTTTGCGTTAGTCGGCGCGGTGCCCAGGATTCGATGCCGACGGCCCGGACGGTCGAAGACTTTCTCAATCAGCAAACCGTATTGGAGTTGGAATGAGCGGACAATTTTCAGTCGCAGGGCGAACAGTGCTGGTAACCGGTGCAGGTGGCGGCATCGGCTCGGCTATCGCCGACGCGTTCCGAGTGCAAGGCGCGAACGTTGTCGCCACAGACGCCGATCTGGAGGCGCTGAAGCGGACGCTGAGTCAACTCCCCCACGGAACAGAGATCGTGCCGGAGGCAATGGACGTCACGCGTGAGGACGATATCGCCAGAGTGCTGACTACAGTCGAGCAACGGTTCGGCGGCCTGGACGTTTTGGTCAACAATGCAGGCATAAAGTCTGCCGAATCGCTCCTCAATGGCAGTGTGAACAAAATCGACCGCACCATTCAGATCAACTCGGTCGCGGTCCTGCTCTGCTGCAAGTTGGTTGTCGAACGCTTCATGAAGGGCAAGGGCGGCCGGATCGTCAACATCGGTTCGTCGCTTTCCTCGCAAGGCGCGGTCTTTAACTACCAGGCCGGTGGCGCGGATTATTGTCTGTCAAAGGCAGTCGTGCACGATGTGACGAAACTGCTTGCTTACGAGTGCGCGCCGCTGCGCATCAATGTCAACGCGATCGCACCGGGCATCATCGACACGCCGATGCACGGTCGGCCGCGCGAGGAAACCGAAGCGCGTCACAGTGGGCGCATCCCCTTGGGAAGGGTGGGCGTGCCGCAGGATATCGCCGGTCTGGCGGTGTTCCTGGCCAGTCCGGCGGCTGACTACATCACCGGCCAGGTGGTCCATGTGAATGGCGGGATGTTGATGAATGGCTGAGCCGAACACGCATCAGGACTGGCCGCCGGTAGACGGGATCATCTCCGATCTCGACGGCGTCATCTACCGCGGCAAGGCCTCTATCCTCGACGCGGTGGAGACGTTCAATCGATGGCAGGCTCGGGAGCTGCCCTTCTGCTTCGTGACCAACAACTCCACCCATACGCCGGACGACGTGATTTCCAAGTTGGCGGGGTTCGGACTTTCAATCGGGCCGGGTAACGTCGTGACCAGCGCCATCACAACCGCGGAGCTCATCCGCAATAACTACCCGAACCTGAGCCGAGTCTATGTGATCGGAGCGCCTTCCCTGATCGGCGCCATCGCCGCTGCCGACCTGGAGGTCACGGACCGAAAACCGCAGGTCGTGGTGATGGGACTGGATCGTCTGATCACGCATGAAAAAATGCGCATCGCGGTAAACGCTATTTTGCAGGGTGCCGTGTTCATCGGGACGAACCCGGATCTGCTCTTGCCGACGGAAGATGGCTTCGAACCCGGAGCTGGCGCTACGCTGGCGGCTGTCGCCGCAGCCACGCAGACAAAGCCGCTCATCGTCGGCAAGCCCGAAGTGCATATGATCGAGACGGCGCTGGCCCGCCTTGGAACACCCCGTAAGTCGACTTTAATGATTGGAGACCAGATTGCGACCGATATTCAAGCCGGCAAACGTGCGGGCCTCCCGGCCGTCCTGGTGACGACCGGGGTGCCTCAACGGCCGGATGCGACGCTGATTGCGCCTGACTTCACCGTGTCCAGCCTAGCTGAGATGAGACTCGGGAATGATTGCAGCCGAAGCATGCAGCAGGGGAGGATATGATGGCAGAAGTTCGCCTCGAAAGGATCAATAAGGCCTACGGAAATGTACAGATCCTCCATGACATCGATCTGGAGATCAATCACGGCGAATTCGTCGTCTTCGTTGGTCCCTCGGGATCGGGCAAGTCTACCCTTTTGAGGATCATCGGAGGGCTGGAACGCATAAGCGAGGGGCGGCTCCTTATCGACGACAAGGTCGTCAACAATATCGACGCGGCGGATCGCAATCTGGCTATGGTGTTCCAGAGCTATGCGCTTTACCCACACATGACCGTGCGCCAGAATCTTGCGTTTCCCCTGCGCATGGCAAAAGCCGGCGCCAACGAGATACAGGCTAAAGTGACCCAGGCGGCGGCCCTGTTGCAGGTCGAGCATTTGCTCGACAGGAAGCCCCGGCAGTTGTCCGGTGGCCAGCGGCAACGGGTGGCGATCGGCCGCGCGATCGTGCGCGAACCGAAGGTCTTTCTGTTTGACGAACCGTTGTCCAATCTCGATACCGAACTACGGGTCCAAATGCGCGTGCAGATTGCCAAGCTTCACAAGCAGCTCGGCAATACGATGATTTATGTGACGCACGATCAGTGCGAAGCCATGACGATGGCGGACAAGATCGTCGTGCTGAAGGACGGCAACATCGAGCAGGTCGGCACGCCGCACGATCTTTATCACAATCCGGCTTCTCAGTTTGTGGCCGGCTTTATTGGCTCGCCGAAGATGAACTTCCTGAACGCCACGCTCGAGGCCGTGCATCAAGAGCGGGTTGAAATCAGACTTGAGACGGGTTTGACGGTCTCCTTGCCTATAGACGCTGACGCCCAGGCGGTGGGCAAACCGGTTGTCCTCGGCATCAGGCCTGACGATTTCAGGGCTGCATCACATAGCGATGAGGAACTGGCCATCGAGCTCGACGTCGACTTCGTCGAACATCTGGGCAACGCCACTTATCTCTACGGCAACGCTGCAGGCGCCAATCTCGTCACGCGTGCCCCCGGTCTCGAAGCAGCAGGCAGGGTCGAGAGAATTCGTCTTGCCGTTACGCCCGCGGATTGCCATCTTTTCCTTGCCAGCGGCAAGGCATTGCGAAGGTTGCGGGCACCGACGAGCTGGAACTGATTGCTCCCTCGCATAGCGCCAAACGCGAGTGAATTGGGACGCCCTATGAAACAGGCGCGAGATGGCAGCATCAGGCAGTTCCCTGGAAATGCGCGCTCCTTCATGCTCGGCGCGGGTATCGGATCCGGGATGACTGCCCGGGCAGCCGAGCGGGCCGGGGCGGATTTCGTGCTGGCACTCAATGCGGGCCGCTTTCGCGCCATGGGCGGTTTCTCCCCAGCTTCTATCCTTCCCATTCGAAACAGCAACGAGTTCGTAGCCGGCTTCGGCACGACGGAGATTCTGCCGAACACCAGGCTTCCGGTCTTCTTCGGGGCATGCACATTTGATCCGAGGCTCGACATCGAGCGTTTTCTAGACAGGATCGTCAGATGGGGCTTTTCCGGCGTTACGAACTTCCCCTCCGTCATTCATATTGACGATCGTCGGCGGGCAATCCTGGAGCAGTACGGCCTAGGCTACGGCCGCGAGGTCGAACTCTTAGTCAGGGCGGCCGCGCGCGGCCTCATGACAATAGGCTATACCCGCACGCAATCCGAAGCGCGCCAAATGGTAGAGGCTGGGGTTCAAGCCATCTGTATGAATTTCAACCTCAATCCTGATGCCGAAAGCGGGGCGCAGCCTTCGATCGGACTGGCCGAACTCGCCGCGCGCACGCGCGACCTCGCCCGCACCGTTCATGCGATCGACAGAAATGTGGTTTGCCTGTTGGGCGGAGGTCCGATTACCAAGCCGGACGAACTCCTGGACGTCTGTCGCGAAACTGCGACGCAGGGGTTCATAGGTGGATCCTCGCTTGACCGCGTTCCCCTGGAAACGTCGGTGCTCGAAGTGACTTCCGGTTTCAAGACAATTCACCTGCTGCGCGAGAAAGTCGACCTCCTGGAGCGGCAGCTGCAGCTGAGCGGCTACAGGCACGGGATCATCGCCCAGTCGTCGGCTATGAACCGGGTTTTGGAGACAGCCAAACGATTGGCGGCCAGCCCCAATCCTGTGCTGGTCTGGGGCGAGGCGGGTTCGGGCAAGAGGCGCGTGGCCGGTCTTGTCCACGCTCTGAGCGACCGCAGGCATTTCAAGCCGGTGGTATTTGCGTGTCGGCCCGGTCCGTTGAGCGATACGGTTGGAACCTTATTCGGCATCGAACGCGACCAAGAAACAAAACGACGCGTATCGCTGCTCGATACTGCGAGGGACACCTCAATCCTTCTCTTGCACTTAGACCAATTTTCTGTCGAAGGGCAGGAACGCCTCGCCGATTATCTCGAGACGGGCACCTTTGCACCGTTGAACGGCGCCTCGCCAATGCGCTCCAACGCTAGGGTGCTTGCTACCGCGACGGTGTTGCGGAGTGCCAACCTCGAAAGCGTACTTCATCCCCGACTTCTCTCCTTGTTCGGCGGGATGGACATTGCGGTGCCGGCCTTGCCGGATCGCCTGGAAGACTTGCCACAGTTGCTCAATCACTTCGCGGTCGAGGCAAAGGGGGACGCCCATTCTCGAGCCTTGCACATAGAAAACTCCGCGTTCCTGGCACTTGCCAGCCATCGTTGGCCCGGGAACCTGAGAGAACTTCGGCACCTCGTCGACCAACTGGTCACACTGGCTCCGGACACGCACATCACCGCCGACGTTTTGGCGCCGTTGCTGAATACGTCGAACAAGCCACCCGCCAGGCAAGCCAACACGCTGTCGGAACGCGATTGGATCATAGAGGGACTGAAGCGCAACAGGCTCCATCGCGGCAAGACGGCCCGTTATCTCGGGCTGTCAAGAAAGACCCTCTACAACAAGATCAAGAAATTGCGGATTCTGGAGTGACGGCCACTCGTATGATTATTGGGCATCAAGCGCTCCGCGCCACCAATTCAAAAACCGCGGGAGACCCCGGGTGTTGGGGGCCAATTGAGCTCTCTGTCATCGCTAGCTCTAGCTCCTCGCCGATCGGCAGCTTAAATGCCACCGTCGAAATGTAGAGAATGGCGTCGAGGCAGGTCTTGAGACGGGTTTGCGCCACAGCAATCACATGGCTGGTCGAGGTCGCAAAGATCGTTCTAAAGCCCAAGCTTCCAAACCATTCGAGACGTCTGAGCTCAAGGTCCTGCCCGGGGTCGATCGTCGCGCCTGCGGCCGCCTGTTCGACAATCGAGGCGGGCGGGAAGTTGATGACTCCAGACAGGCCTGTTTCCTGCAGCAGGTCGGCAAGATCTTCCCAGCAGGCAAAGGGATCGACCATGACCATGGCCGCGTAGGCAGGATGTTGCCTTCCCTCGCGACGCGCGCGCAGCGCCTGCAACAGACAGTCATTCCAGTCGATCACTGGCAAGGTCGCCATGACAAGCGGCGAGCCTTGCGGGAGATGAGCAAGCGACGGGGCGTAGATTTGTAAGCTTTTGGTTGGCCTGCCATCGGGCAGGTTCGCTGAAAGTCTGCCCATATTCACTGCGCTACCCAACTTTACCCATCCAAGCCTCACCGCAATCTTATAGACGGCGCGGCTGCAGTCTAGACCGTTGATCGCAGAAGATCTGGGAGAAACAATTGTGAGCAGAGGATTCGTCCCCGGCCAAGGTGCAGAACAAGGCACTTCGAGCTGTGCCCCATGACGACCTCGGTTTCCGGAGCCGTGGCCATCATTGCGACGCTCGACACTAAGGCGCAAGAGGCCACCTATCTGTCGGATGTCATCGAAAGGTGCGGTCGCAGAGCGGTTCTGATCGACGTCGGCACGACGAAGACTGGAGTGAGCGCGGCAGGCACGGCAAATAGCGGCCGCGTCGCGGCGCCGGCGGAATTGCTGCAAGAGATCGCCGCTGTGACACGGCCCAGGATCGCCAACCTGCACGCATCCGGGGCCATCAGCGCCATCGTCGGCGTCGCGGGCGGAAAGGGCAGCGGTCTGTTCGGCGAAGTGGTCGCGGATCTGCCTTATGGTTTCCCCAAGCTTCTCATTTCGAGCGCCAGGCCGGCGCTTCTGGCGGAACTGGCCGGCAAAAGCGATATCATCATCTATCCTACGCTCGTCGATCTTTTCGGCGTCAATGAGTTCACAGCCAGGATATTGCAAAATGCGGGGCGGGCGATCGCGGCTATGCACTACACGCCGCCCTCCGTTCGCCGCAGCACCAAGATCGTCGCCATAACAGCCTTCGGGGTCACGACTCCCGCGGCCAGTCGCTGCGTGACGCTGCTTGCCGAAGCCGGCGTTGAAGCAATCGTGTTTCCCGCGAACGGGGCGGGCGGCCGCAAGATGGAATCGCTCCTGGCTGCCGGGGAATTCGACGCTGTTCTGGATCTGACAACAACAGAACTGGCGGACGAGGTGGTCGGCGGCACCGCCAGTGCCGGACCTGATCGGCTCAAGGCGGCGGGCAGCTATCCCGTCCCTCAGCTTGTCGCACCGGGTGCGGTCGACATGGTCAATTTCGGACCGCCGTCAAGCGTCCCGGAGCAGTTCAGGGACAGGCAGTTCTATTCGCACACGCGCTACACGACGCTAATGCGCACTACAGCCCTGGAGAACGAAGAGATCGGCCGGCTCACCGCAAAGCGCCTGTCGCATGCGCAAGGTCCTTGTCTTGTGCTTTGGCCGGCCAGGGGCGTTTCCGACTACGACCGGGAAGGCGGCATCTTCCGCGATGCCGCCGCTGACGCGGCCTGGCTCAGCGCCGTAAAGCGCGACCTGCCTGCAACGATCGAATGCCGCGACCTCGATTGTCATATCAACGATCCCGAGTTCGCCGACACCGCCGTGGCCTGGATCGTCCAACAACTGCAAGGAACAGCTTGATGGCGATGCGCATGTTCGAACGCGAAGAAATACTGGGGCGGATCGCAGCTCAAGTTGAAGCGCGCAGGGCTGTGCTCGCCGCCGCCAGCAGTTGCGGTCTGGTCGCGAAATGCGCGGTGCTGGGCGGCGCCGATATGCTGGTTGTCTACAGCACCGGGCTTTCGCGGCTGATGGGACTGCCCACCAGCCGCATCGGCGATTCCAATGCGCGTACGCTCGAACTCGCCGCTGAAATCCGCAATGTGGTTTCATCGGTTCCTGTCATCGGCGGTGTCGAGGCCTGGGACCCGGTCCGGCTCGATCTCGACATGCTGCTGGACAGGTTTCGGGCCGCGGGGTTTTCCGGTGTCATCAACTATCCGACGATCTCGACCATGGGTGACAAATGGCGCGAACGTCGCGGGCATGTCGGGCTCGGTTTCGATCGCGAGGTGGAAATGATCGCGCTCGCGCGTCAGAAGAACATTTTTTCACTCGCCTATGTCGCCAGCGCTGAGCATGCCGAGGCAATGGCGAGAGCGGGAGCCGATTGCATCGTGCCGCATGTCGGCGCCACCCGCGGCGGTTTGGTCGGCCATGAAGCTGGGCAGTCTTTGGACGAAGCGGTGCGCCGGATCAATGAGATCAGCGCCGCCGCCGCTGCTGTTCGGCCCGATGTCGTACTGCTTTGCCATGGCGGAGCCGTGGCGGAACCCGAGGACACCCTCGAGGTCTATCGCTTGACCAACTGTGTCGGCTTCGTCGGGGCTTCGTCCATCGAGAGAATTCCCATCGAGCGAGCAGTCAAGACCGCTGTGGAAGCCTTCAAGGCGGTTCCGCTGTCGCGAGCCATCTGATTTCCACGCACTGAAAGAACGACGCCGACATGGGTACGCCGATTAAGAACGCGAGTAGGCAAACAACGACGACCGCAGGAAACCGATCCGATGCAGGCCGGAACGTCCAGGCAGACGTCCTGGTGATCGGCAGCGGTGCGGCTGGATTGTCAGCAGCGCTTTATGCCGCAAAGGCCGGGTTGAGGGTTATCGTCTGCGAGAAATCACCCAGACTGGGTGGCACAACCGCGTTGTCAAACGGCATGATCTGGGTGC
Organism: Mesorhizobium sp. Arg314; assembly: GCF_053714275.1. Lineage (NCBI taxonomy): Bacteria > Pseudomonadati > Pseudomonadota > Alphaproteobacteria > Hyphomicrobiales > Phyllobacteriaceae > Mesorhizobium > Mesorhizobium sp. Arg314. The sequence continues at coordinate 17,510 of NZ_JBSKBP010000048.1, forward strand.
CATGTTCACCACAGGCAGCAGCCGCGAAGATCGACGATTCAGTCGAGAAGGCAAGGACGTATCTGCATCACGAACTCGGCAATCATTACCGGCCCGGCTTCATCGATGCCTATCTGGAAGACGGCCCCGTTGCCATCAAGGAACTGGAGAGCGACACGGAGGTCAAATTCACGCTTGCGTCGGCGCCCGACTATCACTCAAGCCAGGTCGGTGGGGTTGATAAGGGCCGCGCGCTCAGCCCCGCCCCTTACGATGGACGAAAGCTCGGCAAGGATTTCGATCTTATCGGCGATCCGATCCGTGTGGTGCTCGGAGGAATGATGATTTCCTCCAGCGAGGTCGGCAAATTCCTCAATCCGTTCCAGTCAGTTGCCGCCCTCAGCCATGTCACCCGCCGTGTGGCACGCTATGTGGCGGATCGGTTTGGCTACAGGCGCGGGACCGAGCTCAGCGGCGGCAATGCCTTGATTGCCCGGCTGCTTGTCAGTCTGCGCCGGCGCGGCGTAGAGATATGGACGAACGCGGCCGCCACGGAACTGATCACGATCGGCGATCGCGTTGCCGGCGCGGTGATCAGCCGTAACGGCGAGAAATGGCGCGTTGAGGCCTCAAGCGGCGTGATCCTGGCAACCGGCGGCTTTGCCCGCGACGCTCGCCTGCGACGTGAATTGAGCGGTGCGCACCAGCATGATGAGACACTGGCGCATCCGGATGTGACCGGCGACGGCATCGAACTCGCCACGGGTGTCGGGGCCGCGGTCGACAACGACGTCGCCAGCGCCGGCTTCTGGACGCCGGTATCGCTGCTTAAAACCCGTAAGGGCAACAAGACAGTCCCCTATGGATGGTTGGACCGGGGAAGACCCGGGGTCATCGCAGTCGGTCCGAGCGCGAGGCGTTTCGTCAACGAGTCGAATTCCTACCACGACATCTGTCTGGCAATGTTTCAGAACGGCTATCCGAAAGACCGACGGTTCTACTTCATCTGCGATCGTGGATTTGTCCGCAAGCGCGGCATGGGTCATCTGCTGCCATGGCCGTGGACTTTGAGCATCCGTAAGTACGCAGGCAACGGCTATATCCAGGTCGCATCAACGATCGGTGCACTCGCCCGCCAGATCGGTCTCGATCCGGACGTGCTGGAAAAAACCGTCGAGCAACACAACCGGAATGCTCAGACCGGCCTGGATCCTGATTTTCACCGAGGGGAATCCGCCTTCAACCACATGCTGGGTGACCCGGCTGTGGGCAAGAAGAACCCTAATCTCGGGCCGATCCGAAACGGACTGTTTATAGCGCTCAGAATTGTCCCGGCGACGCTTGGCACGGCTACCGGCCTGGCGACCGATACGGAAGCCAGGGTTTTGGACAAATCCGGACACCCCATCGCGGGTCTTTATGCCTGCGGCAATGATATGACGTCGCCCATGCGCGGCCTTTATCCCGGAGCCGGAATCACGATCGGGCCCGCTATTGTGTTTGCCTACCGTGCGGCGATGAGTGTCAATCGGAATGGCTGCCGCGAACTCAGGGTCCGTCTCGTCGGTCGGTGCACGAATAACCGATGAGGAGATGCGTCCGAGGGGAGTGGCCCTTGTGCGTCAGCAAGCGATTGGCGGTCGAGCACATAGCCATCCTAGTCGAGGGCGCGCCACAGCCAGTGTTTTCTGCCGGCGATGGTGATCACAACCTCGTCCAGGTGCCAGACATTGGCGGAATGTTTCCGCTTTGTTGTCGGCCTTCAGACATGGACGTCTTCAACCGGGCACGTTTGTACGCCACGGCGGATTGTCGCGGATTGTCTCATAAGAAACCACGATCCCGCGCTCCAGCAGCATCTCTCCGACCAGACGCAGGCTGAAGGGGAACCTGTAGTTGAGCCAGAGTGCATGGGCGATGATCTGCGCCGGGAAACGATGGCGCTTGTAGCTGACAGTCGCGGTGTTCATTGCCGTCGTCTATGCCGCAAACCCGTCGATTCTGCGAGGAGTCCTAGGCTGGCGTCTGATGAGGACAGCGTATCGCAAGTCCCACGATCCGGTGTCAGGGCCGCTTGATCACATCCCGTATTGTAGGGCGCGTAGCCGATGTGGCGCTTCGTCAGGCGTGCCGCCAAAGAAGTCGGCACGAGCCTTGCTTTAGTGGAAACAAAAACCACGAGCTCGCGCTGAGCCGCATTGACGGAGAAGTCGCATGTCCGGTATCGCGGGCGCTTTTGTGTTGCCTTCAAGTCATTCACAGGAGACGGTTTATAGTCGGCTCAAGCACATGGTTCCGAAGCTTGACAATCGTGGACAAGCTGGGTTTGGCCTTGCAGCGTTCATGCATGCAAAAGGAATTCGATATATAAGGCCGTGTCGGCCACCACGCGAATTGGTAACCATCGATTGCGATGGGCAGGACGCGAATTTCAAGCCTCATGTAGCTATTGCACATATTCGCAATCCATCTTCCAAGAAAAACGGTGGCAGCATCGCCCAGCCCGTTGATAACCATAAAGCCGGCTGCCGCCATTTGGCCATTTCGTTAAATGGGGCTTTGGCCAACGCTGATGAACTTCGGAAAGAATTGCTTGCGCATGGGCATAGCTTCGACGGCACAACGGATGCAGAGCTTCTGCTCAAGTTTATTGAGCACATTTGCCAAAGAGTTTATTGGCAGCATGCTCTCCAGGCCAATTACGAAAGTGTATTTCGTGATATTGATCGCCGGATTGATGGAGCCGTCAGTGCACTTGTGCTGGATGGCGACGGAAATCTGATTGCTTTCCGCAATAGTAGTGGTTTGCGACCTTTGGAATTTATGCAAACCGAAGATGGTTTTATACTTTTTGCTTCTGAAAATTCTGCTTTTGCCGGACTACAAGGCAAAACGGAGGAAATTTCGCCAGGCTACATCAAGTATTTGGATGGAAAAACAGGAGAATGCCTTGATAGCTTCGTGGGCCATGCCCGACACAATCCTAAGCTTTGCGTCTACGAAACGCTTTACATAGGAAATCTCGAAACGTCGATACGAGGCCAATCTCACCTAGCCACGCGGTACAATATAGGCGTGACTCTGGGTGGAACTATTTCGCCGAAAGTGGCAGCAGAGATGGGCTCTGCCCCCATTGTCGTTTCCTCCATGCCGCATACCGGGGCCCCATACGCCGACGGCTTGTTCGCATCTCTGGCCGAGAAACACTGTGCTTTCGTCCAGCGACGTGAAGTAATCGCAACACAACTTCAGCAGCGGACGCTTATAGGTATGGTTGGCACTCGCAAATCGGTAATCGCGCAGAAATACTGTGTCGACGCAGAGAGCGACGTTAGGGACAGAGCTATCATGATGGTCGACGAAGCACTAATTCGGGGGGATACAAGCCGGGCTGTAACGAAAATGCTCCATGCTGCCGGAGCGAAGGCTGTGCATTGGGCGATCGGTTCGCCACCCGTCGTCGCGCCGAATTACTACGGCATGGGCATCGAGACGATCGACGAGCTGGCGTTCTGGAAGATATGGAAAACACTGCCACCCGAAAAGCGGATAGAAAGCCTTAGCTTTCATAAAATCGAACCGCAAACCCTAAGGGTGATCGAAAGCAAAATTGCCCGATCAATCAACGCTGCGTCCATCACCTTTCTGCCCTTTCACGCTCTGATACCGTTGCTGCCGGGAGGGTACGATGGAATCGATTTATCTCCGTTTACGTTCGAGATGCCAACTCCAGCGGGGGAAAAACGCGCGAACGAGAATTTGAATAGATTGGTCACCAATCTCGCCTTTACCGAACTAACTGAGGTCACATCATGAAGCCTACTCTTGTATTCGATTGGAACGGGACCCTGCTTGACGATGCTGATGCAATGCTCCAAACAACCAACGCTATTCTGAGCCGCTTTGGTCGCGCTGCCATCGATATGCATACTCTTCGGGAACAGTGCGAGGTTCCACTTTCTGTCCTTTACCGCAATCTCGGAATGTCGGAACGCGAGGTCGCAGAAGTGGAAAACGATGACAGCGCTTTTTTTCACGACATGTACGAACCGCTGGCGAGCAAAGCTGATCTACGCGAAGGCGCGCGCCGCATTTTGGAAACGGCGCGTCAACAAGCCGTCTCAACCATCATTCTCAGCAACCATATAATCGAGCCTCTTCGTACCCAACTGCGAAGGCTCGGAATCGACGACTGTTTCACCGAGGTTCTGGCCTTTGAAAGCCGCGCCACTCAATATAAAACCATGAGTAAGGGCGACCGGCTTGGCGTCTACATGCAAACAAACAATCTGAGTTCCGAGTCCACCTTCATCATTGGCGACATGCCGATCGAAACTGACATTGCACGTAACCTGGGGCTGATCAGCATATCTATTACAGGCGGATTTGTTTCCGAGTCGCGTTTGCAGGCGGCGCAGCCAGACTACGTCATCCATGACCATCACGAGCTGCTGCCCATTCTGAAAAAGCACGGCTTCTTTCGGAATGTGTAAATGAGCTATGTAACAGCCATGGAGTATTATTCAGGGATCGACGTCTCGCTGAAAGAGAGCAGCGTGTGCGTGGTCGACGCGACGGGCAAGTTGGTTCGCGAGGTCAAGGTAGGCAGCGAGACTGAATGGCTGGTCGGGTATCTTGATCAACTGGACTTCCGGTAGAGCGCATCGGCCTTGAAGCGGGGCCGTTGTCGCAATGGCTACACGCGGCTGTCGTCCGGTCCACGCGAAATCGTCGCCGGCCCAGGACACTCGGGCTCTATTGGTTGGCCGCAAGCTTGTGCAATCCAAGCTGCTCGACGTCGAGCTCAGCATCCGGGCGCGAGCAGCGCTGTGGAGCGAATTTACGAAGCTGCACCGCAAGATGCTCAAGATCGCCCGCGCCGACAAAATGTGCCAACGGCTGATGAGTGCGCCGGGTGTCGGCGCCTTGGTTGCGCTAACCTACCGCTCCGCGGACGATGATCCAGCCCGGTTCGAAAAGTCCAGCACAGTGGGTGCCTACTTCGGGCTCACGCCGAAGAAATGTCAATCCGGCGAAGCCGATCGCGATAGCGGCGTCAGTAAGGTCGGCGGCGCGATGGTGCGAAACGCATTGTTCGAGTCCGCGCACATAATGCTGACGCGGGCGACGCGCTTTTCCGGTCTAAAGCGCTGGGCGCTCGATGTGGCTAGCCGATGAAGCGCCGCCCGACTCGTGGCTCTTCATGTTCGCTTTTTGTCCTTCGGAAGTCGCATAAGCGGCGTAATGTCAGGTCGAATAGATGCGCAACATCAAATGGTTGACATTGCCATGGCCGTAGCCCGACCGCCGTTTTCCGTCACTGCACCCATCTTGCCCGGCTCTGTTCCGAGATCTCGACATGGCGCTGTCCAATCGCCGCGCCGCGGCATGCATTTGAGATTGCCGCAGTTCCGCGCGGTCACGCTCGGTTAACTGTAGCCGGGCAAAGTTCGCCGCGTGACCGGAGCCAAATCAGTGACGTCTGACGCGATTCTTGGAGAAAATTTCATGGAGGCGATGGCAGGCGAACATGGGGCTGCCGCCGCCACCCTCGACAGCTACCAGGACGGGCTTGATCTCTTTCTTGGCTGGCTATCCTTTATGAAGCTGACGCTGCCCGTCGTACGCCATGAGGACATCGTTGAATATCTCGGGTTTCTGGCAAGGAAAGGCTATGCGGAAGGAACGATCGTCAACCGATGCTCGGTGATGAGAAGCCTGTTTCGGTTCCTCGCGTCCGATCGCCTGATCGATCGCGATCCAACCTCTTTCATGGACCCGATAATGCGGCGGAGGCCGCTGCCCACGGTGCTGCCCATGGAGGAAGTAGAGCGTCTTCTGGAAAGAGCGAACGCTCTTGCTGAAGACACTGAAGCCAGCCTGTTCCAGCAGGCCAGCCTCGCCCGCCGCGCCGCGCTATTCGAGACGCTCTATGCCTCGGGAATGCGAGTGAGCGAGGCCATCAGGCTGCCCGCCACTGTCGTGCACCAGAACGAGCGCATGCTAACGATCGTCGGAAAAGGGAACAAGGAGAGGCTGGTTCCGCTCCACGACGCCGCAAGAGACGCGATACGGCGCTGGAGAGCACGGGCTGAGGCGTATGGCTGTGTCTCCCCGCGATGGCTGTTTCATTCTGTCCGTGACGGGTCGAAGCCGCTGGCGCGGCAATCAGCTTATGACGATATTCAGGCTGCGGCAACCGATGCCGGGCTGGCCCGGCCTAAACTTGTGACGCCTCATGTCCTGAGGCACGCCTTTGCGACACACCTCCTGAGGAACGGCGCTGACCTGCGGGCAATCCAGGTGCTCCTCGGTCATGCGGATCTCGGGACGACCGAGATATATACTCATGTCGACCTGTCTAGAGCGCATTCCATGGTCATGGACCTGCATCCCCTCGCCTCGGAAGAATGATTGCGAGTTCAGGGGGGGTGAGCCTTTGCCTCGCCCGGAGAGACAGACAGGAAAGTCGCGATTCGGGGCTGGTGCGGACCATGTCGGCGCTGGATGGCTTCGTAGCGGCAGCGGTCACCGGACCGCGGTTTCCGGACGCGCAAGACTGGCTGTGCCCGGGTCATGGGGGTTGCCGGGGACGTCCTGACCAAAGGGTCTGCAACGCGTTGCAGTCATCCTCGCCTCGGCGACTGCCAGCGATGCTGCTGACCTTGGACACGCCCGGCGTCGCGATCGTTCAGGCTCAGGATACTTCGCACTCAGGAGGCGACGGCCCGCACCCTCGGGCTCGATATTTTTCGTGCCTTGATAACCCTGCTGACATGTTACGGCTCACATTCGTGAACACCGTCATTCCCGTCAGCATTCATAACGGCTTAGTGTCGTTGCAAAAGGCCCTTGAGGACGAGATCGATATGCGCCTCGATGAAGGCGGCCTCGTCGAATGGCCTTCGATCCGCGTACATCAGGCGCAAGAAACTGGCGTGGAGGATCGGGCTGATTACCACCCCTGGTGCGCTTGCCGCAGCAGTTTGATGAAACTCTCCTGATGACACCCCTTGCCGGATAAGAGCGCCAACAGCATCCTCCAACGGTGCGATGAATTCGTCATGATGCCGATCGACGATGTGGGGGAAGCGCGCACCCTCGGCCAAGGATAGCCGCAGCAACTCCCGCATCCTTCTGTCGTTTACAACCTTCTCGTAAGCGAGACGAAACAAAGCCTTCAGGCGTTCGGAACATGGGCCTTCCAGGGTCGCTACGGATGCACGCAGGTCCGAGAAAGGTGCCGACATGTGTCGGGTCATGGCCTCAAAGAGCTCATCCTTCGTTGGGAAGTACAGATAGATCGTACCCTTGGTCACTCCAAGGCGCGCGGCTACATCTTCCACGCGCGTAGCCGCGTAGCCTTTTCCGGTGAACTCCTCGAAGGCTGCCTCCAGAATCTCCTGCGGGCGCCTTGCCTTCCGCTCCGCCCGCGAGGTCTTCTTCCCGGGTTTTTCCATTACTGTTCTCCTTGCCTCTCGCCAAGACCGCGACGGGCCAGCGCTCATAACTCTAATTGACTAACTCGGTAGTCAGTGATATAGGCCGACGCAATCGTGATTGCAAATGGATTGTGACAGGAGCCGATGCGGCCGTTTCCATGGATTCTGAGCGCCAAATCCAGGCGCAAAGTGAACATCTGAGGTGAGTTCTTGCGCCCGCGCCAACATCCAAGAACTCACAAAGCCACCCCCCACTGCTGAGAAACGATAATATGATAATCCTCTCCGCCCGAGAAAAAGTGCCACCCTTTAGATCTGGGGCAGCCAAGGTTGCGCTCAGTCTTCTTAGCATATCGCTGCTTGGCGGATGCGTCGTCGGCCCCGACTATCAGAAGCCTCTTCTGGCCATGCCGGCTGCCTGGAACAGCCAGAAAGCCGCGCGGACCAAGCCTGCGCAACTGTCGAAATGGTGGATGCGGCTGCGCGACCCCCAGTTGAACACGCTTGTTGAGGAAGCGGTTGCCGGGAATCTCGACGTCGCCACCGCCAAGGCCAAGATACGCGAGGCCCGCGCCAGCTATCGCCAGAGCGTCGGCACATTGCTGCCGTCGGTCGAGGGCTCCGGCTCCGCTACCCGCAATAAGCCGGCCGCGGCCACATCGGCCACCACTTCCACATACAGCGAATACCAAGCCGGCTTCGACGCCAGTTGGGAGCTCGACCTGTTCGGCGCCAACCGCAGGAGTGTCGAGGCGGCACGCTACGGGGTGGATGCGTCCGAGGCGGAGTTGCGCTCGACGCTTCTGACCCTGGTCGGCGATGTTGCATCCACTTATGCCCAGGCGCGCGGCTACCAGGCCCGCATTGCGCTCGCCAGGCGTTCGGCCGCGTCGCAGCGGCAGACCGCCGAACTGACCCGCACCATGGAGCTGGCCGGGTCGGCAACAGCCGCCGATGTCGCCAAGGCGATGGGACAGGCGGCGAGCACGGAGGCCGCAGTGCCGACTCTGGAAGCAAGCTATGCCGAGGCGGTGCACCGGCTGTCGGTGTTCACCGGCCGGCCGCCGGCGGCGCTCAGCGAGCGGCTGAAGCGGGGCGCACCGATCCCGGCGCCGCGACTGCCAATGCCGACAGGCATTCCCGCCGACATCCTCCTGTCGCGGCCCGATGTGCGCGTGGCCGAGCGGCAATACGCGCAATACACCGCCAAGGTAGCCCAGGCGGACGCCGCGCGCTATCCGGCGGTCAGCCTGACGGGAGATATCAGCACGGCGGCCCTGCAGCTCGGCGACCTCGGAAAGAATTCTTCGATCGGCTGGTCGTTCGGACCGACGCTCAGCGTGCCGCTGTTCAACGCCGGCCAGTTGCAGGCCGCCGTCGAGGTCGCCAAGGCGCAGCGCGATCAATATTTCATCGCCTATAGGTCGTCGGTTCTGAGGGCGCTTGAGGACGTCGAGAATGCGCTCGTGCTGTCGTCTCAGGAGCGCATCCGCATCGGCAAGCTTGCCGCGTCGGCGAAATCCTATGGAGATGCAGTGCGCCTCGAAGATACACTCTACAAGGCCGGTGATACAAGCCTTCTCGATGTGCTCGACGCCCAGCGGTCGCTCTATTCGGCGGAGGACACCCTGCTGCAGAGCCGTGTCTTGCTGGCGACCCACTATGTCGCCCTCAACAAGGCACTCGGCGGTGGTTGGGACGGCACGGTCGATACGGCGAAGCCCGAGATCGTCGACGTCAAGATGGGGCCCCATCTGGCAGCGAGGGCGGCGATGCAGTGAACAAAGCCAGTAACCCAAATGCCGAATACCATGAGATGTCTGCCTTGCATCCGCTCTGTCCGGCGCATCGATGAAAGCGCTTCGACGCGCCGGCGATCCTTGATATTGCTACAGCAGCGAAATTCGCTGCCGCCTAAACCCAAATAACCAATCGCCATCCATGCGGCTGAGCAAAGTGCCCGCCGCTTCCACGATATCATACCGGACGCAGCCGAAATTTGGGCCATGGACGGACTCGATAGGCGCCTGCTCGTGCTCGAGACCTAAGATGTGCCGGGCGGCTGTTCCCTCCTGGCTCCGGGCAAGCATAGCCGCACAGCCATTTTGCAGTAAATTTTTTCGAACGCGGCCTTGAGGACGTCTTGGGAGGTCGAGCGCTCGTGTTCGGCGCACGATCTTTCTCCTTACCTTTTCGACAATCTTCTCCGCTCCCTTCCCTTAAAAGCATGCTTCCACGTTGACTAACCCGATAGTCAGTGATAATCAGCCTGTCTCTCTCGTAGTTACCAATGGGTGATGAGGCCTATGCAAGTTCTTAGACAAACGATCTTTGCTTTCGCTTGGCTCGTTCTGCCCGGCCATGCGGCCAATGCACAAGACCGCACGGCACCGCCCCAGCAGGTGCGTGCCATCAGTGTCTCGAAAGCCCGTTACCAGCCGAGCGCAGAAATCACCGGCGAGGTCAAAGCCGGGACACAAGCCAATCTGTCTTTTCGCGCGGGCGGAAAGGTCATCGAGCGACGGGCGGATATAGGGTCCCATGTGCGCAAGGGCGAAATTCTGGCCCGCATCGACAATACCGAACAGGTGGCTGATATCGGAATTGCTCAGGCCGGGCTCGATTCGGCCAAGGCGACGCTCGAACAGAAGACGCTCGCCTTCAACCGCTATGGGTCGCTGCTTCAAACGCATGCTGTCGCACAAGCGACCTACGATCAGGCGCAAAACGAACTGCTGACCGCGCAAGCGTCTTTGCAATCGGCCGAAGCTGCGCTGGCCACGGCCGTCGATACTTTGTCTTATGCCGAACTCAAGGCCGACGCTGATGGTGTCATCACCTCGCGCAACATCGAAGTTGGGCAAGTCGTCTCTGCCGCGCAGGCGGCCTTTACGCTTGCCCATGATGGCCCGCGAGACGCTGTTTTCAACGTGTTTGAAGCCCTCTTCCTGGAAGGCCAGCCGCTGTCCGAGGTCGACGTCGCGCCAGTCGGTGATCGGATGCGCAAGGCGCAGGCAACAATCCGGGAAATCTCCCCCACGATCGACACGAAAGCGGGAACGATCCGCGTGAAGGTAGCGCTTCCTGGCGGTGCACAATGGCCGCTCGGCACGCCTGTGGTTGGGGAATTCCGTTCTCCGCCGCAAGAGGGGATCATCCTGCCGTCCAGCGCCATGGCATCTGCCGAAGGCGAACCGGCCGTATGGGTCATCAACAAGAACAACAGCTCGGCCTCCATCCGAAAGGTAGCAGTGTCCCGATACCGAACTGAAGATTTCATCGTGACGGACGGAGTCGATCCCGAAGATCTGGTCGTGACCGAAGGCGGAAAATTTCTTGAAGAAGGCCGGCCGGTGGCCTGGGAGAGCAAGTAAATGACTCGCCGCTCCTTCATTGGATTTGCAATTGGCATGTCGGTCGCTGTGTTCGCCCTCAGCTTGACACTGGCTTCGGTCGCGAACGATCAGCCGGTCGATTTGCAACCTGATAGGTCTCCACGCCTGATCAAATCGGTTGTGGCGAAGACGGAGCAGCCAAGTGGCGCAAGTTTCGCCGGTGTCGTGCAAGCTCGGATCGAAACCGACCCCGCATTCCGGACATTGGGGCGTGTGATTTCGCGCAAGGTCGAAATCGGGGACCTGGTCCACAAGGGCGATGTTCTGGCCGAAATCGATCCGGTGGCTCTCCAGCTCGCCGTAAGAAGTTCAGAGGCGGACCTGCGCAATGCGACGGCGCAGCGTCAATATGCCGAGATCACTCAGAAGCGTAAGCAGGCACTCGCCCTCATGAAGGCCGGGACAGCCGCCGACCTGGAACTTGCTGAACAAGGATTGAAGTCGGCCGAGGCCAGCGTTGCGAAAGCGCGCGGCAGTCTCGACAAGGCGCGCGCGCAGCTAGGCTATGCCGAGTTGAAAGCCGAGTTCGACGGCGTCGTGACAGCGACCTCGGTCGAAGTCGGACAGATGGTGACAGGCGGCCAGCCCGTCTTGAAGGTGGCGTATCTGGGACAGCTCGATGTGGTGGTCGACGTTCCCGAAGCACAGCTCGGCGCATTGCGCTTCGGAACCCGTTTCGACATCGCTCTCCAGCTCAATAGCGCGCTCCGCACATCCGGGTCTCTGCGTGAAATTGGACCCGAGGCTGACACCGCTACCCGCACGCACCGGCTGAAGATCGGCTTGGATAAAGCGCCTGACGTGTTTCGGCTCGGTTCGGTCGTGACGGCGACCGCCGCCGGCATGCAAAGAGAAGACGCGATCGCATTGCCGGCCGCCGCAATCCTCGTGAAGGACGGCGCCAGCAATGTCTGGGTCATCGATCCCGCCAGCCAGACTGTCTCCTTGCGGTCCGTCCAGCTCGATGGCTCGTCCGCCAACGCTCCAAAAGTCCGCGTCCTGTCGGGCCTCCGGGCGGGCGAAGTGGTGGCTATCGCCGGTGTCAACGAACTCAGCGCCGGTCAGGAAGTAAAACTCGAAAAGGGACAGCGTCCGTGAAAAAATTCAACCTCTCGGACTGGGCGCTCGAGCATCGCTCGCTGGTCTGGTACTTCATGATCGCCTTCGCACTGGCTGGCGCCTTCGCGTATGTCCAGCTCGGGCGCGAAGAAGATCCTTCCTTCACCATCAAGACGATGGTGATCCAGGCCCAATGGCCAGGCGCCTCCGCGCAGGAGGTAACGCAACAGGTCACCGATCGCATCGAGAAGAAGCTGCAGGAACTCGACAATCTCGATCATACCCGCAGCCTCACCACAGCTGGCCAGACCGTTATTTTCGTCGATCTGCTGGCGGATACCAAAGCAAAGGATGTCCGCCCCACATGGTCGCGCGTGCGCAACATGATCGCCGACATTCACAATGACCTCCCCTCTGGCGTGGTCGGTCCATTCTTCAACGACCAGTTTGGCGACGTCTACGGCAACATCTTCGCCTTCTCCGCCGATGGATTGAACCAACGGCAGCTGCGCGATCTGGTGGAGGATGCCCGAACGAAGGTCCTTACGGTCGCGAATGTCGGCAAAATCGACATTGTCGGAGCACAGGACGAGGCGATCTATCTCGAATTCTCGACGCGCAAAATGGCGGCTCTCGGCATCGATCGCTCCGCGCTCATCTCGACGCTGCGGGCCCAGAACGCAATCACCCAGTCCGGCTTCATCGATACCGGGGCCGAACGCATTGCGCTGCGCGTCGGGGGCAGTTTCGTTTCCGAGGAAGGGTTGCGAGCGATCAACCTGAGAGTGAATGACCGGTTCTTTCCACTGACGGACATAGCCACGATCACGCGTGGATATGCCGATCCTCCGACCTCCCTGTTTCGCTTCAACGGCAAGCCAGCAATTGCTCTTGCAGTCGGCATGAAGGCAGGCGGCAATCTCCTGGAGTTCGGCGAGTCGCTCAAAAAGACGATGCACCGCGTCGCTCAGGAGCTGCCGGCCGGCGTGTCCGTGGACCAGGTTTCTGACCAGCCAGCCGTGGTAGACGAAGCTGTATCGGGCTTCACGCACGCCTTGTTCGAGGCGATCGCCATCGTGCTTGTCATAAGCTTCATCAGCTTGGGTATGAGGGCTGGTCTGGTCGTGGCGATCTCCATCCCGCTGGTTCTCGCCATCACTTTCGTGGTGATGCTGTATACTGGCGTTTCGCTTCAACGAATCTCGCTTGGGGCGCTTATCATCGCTCTTGGTCTTCTGGTCGATGACGCGATGATCGCCACCGAAATGATGGTGGCGCGCCTGGAAATGGGGGACAGCCTGAGGAAGGCCGCCACCCATGTCTATACGTCGACGGCCTTTCCGATGCTGACCGGCACGCTCGTCACTGTGGCAGGCTTCATCCCGGTGGCGTTCAACAAAAGCAGCGCCGGCGAGTTCGTCTTCACCCTTTTCGTCGTCGTTGCCGTGTCCCTTGTTGTCTCATGGGTGGTCGCGGTGGTGTTCACGCCGCTCCTCGGTGTGACGATATTGCCGAAGACGATGAAAAAGCACGCCGAGCGGAAGGGGTGGTTCGCGAGGGTGTTTTCGCGCTTGCTCCAGTTCTGTCTAAGGTGGCGATGGCTGACGATCGCCGCGACCGTGCTCGTCTTCGCCATATCGCTCGGTGGCATGTCGCTGGTGCAGCAGCAGTTCTTTCCGAACTCGGATCGTCTCGAACTCATCGTCGACTGGAACCTTCCACAAAACAGCTCCATCAGCGAGACGAGCCGGCAGATGGCGCAGTTCGAGCGCGAGAAGCTCGCGGGCAATCGCGATATCGACCATTGGTCGACTTACGTTGGGACGGGAGCTCCCCGGTTCATCCTGTCCTTCGATGTCCAGCCCTCCGATGTCTCTGTCGGACAGACGATCATTGTGACCAAAGGTCTCGACGTCCGCGACAAGCTCAGGCGGGAACTCCAGGAGTATCTGCAGAAAACCTTCCCTGGGACCGACGCCTATGTGAAGCTTCTCGACATCGGGCCGCCGGTCGGCAAGCCGGTTCAGTATCGTGTGTCCGGCCCCGACCTGCAGGCCGTGCGCGGGCTTGCGCAGAAGCTTGGGAATATCGTCGGCTCGCACCCGCTGCTTACGAATCTTGCCTTCGACTGGAACGAACCAGCGCGCGTGGTGAAGATCGACGTTCTTCAGGACAAGGCAAGACAGCTCGGCGTGTCCTCGCAGGATATTGCCACGGCCTTGAATGGCGTCGTCGAAGGCGACACGGTAACAAAGGTCCGGGATGACATCTATCTGGTCGACGTGATTGACCGAGCCGAGGCGAAGGAGCGCGGATCGATCGACACACTGCTCGACCTCCAATTGGCAAGCAGTAGCGGTCAGACGGTCCCGCTCTCCTCGGTAGCCAGGTTCCGCTACGAGCTCGAGCAACCGACAATCTGGCGGCGCGACCGCATTCCGACCATCACAATCAAGGCTGGCGTAAGCGGTGCGACTCAGCCAGCGACAATCGTGGCGGCTTTGGCTGACAAGGCCGAGGCTTTCAAGAAGACCTTGCCTGCGGGATATTCCGTCGAAGTCGGTGGATCCGTCGAGCAAAGCGGCGAAGCGAAAGGACCCATCGTTGCCGTCGCGCCTATCATGCTCTTCGCCATGGCAACGCTTCTGATGATCCAGCTTCAGAGCTTCCACCGCTTGTTCCTGGTCTTCGCGGTCGCGCCATTGGCACTTATCGGCGTCGTTGCGGCACTGCTTCTCAGCAACGCGCCGCTCGGCTTTGTTGCGCTGCTGGGCATATTGGCTCTCATTGGGATTCTCATCCGCAACTCGGTCATTCTGATCGTCCAGATCGAAGAGCTGAGGACTGCGGGAACGCCGCCATGGAAGGCGGTGGTGGAAGCGACCGAGCATCGCATGCGACCCATCATGCTGACTGCGGCCGCGGCCACCCTTGCCCTAATCCCGATCTCTCGCGAGGTATTCTGGGGGCCTATGGCCTATGCCATGATGGGCGGCATCATCGTAGGGACGGTCCTGACCCTCCTCTTCCTGCCGGCGCTCTATGTGACCTGGTTCAGGATTCCGAGCGATGTCGAGCAGCAATAATGTGAGCTTCATGGTCATCGTTCCGATCTGCTGGATCGATCAGATCCGGCCTTTAGATCGCGTGTGCTGGTACTGGCTCCGCTTGAGGTTGGGAGAGCCTTGCGGACGGCGTCGATTTCGTCAACTGGCCCGACGATGAAAGAGACCCGACCCACCAGACCGCCCTTCGGGCATGCTATACGCATTTGCGTCTGGAGCGGCTCATCAAAATCGCAGGCGACCAACTGGCAAGCTGAAGCCGCGACCGCGCGGGCGAAGCTGTCGGATACCGAGGGCGAGCCTGCGACGGGGCGCGATCTTCCAGCCGGTCTGCGGCACGGTTGCCTGACGAATACGGCTGTCGGCTTCAACGGAGGCAGACGGTCATCAATCTGCGGGAAGAATAGAAGATGGCATGATGGTCGACCAGCGTCCCGAAATCCTAGTTCAAAAAATGGCACTTCGATGCCGGGAGTTTTATGAGGATCGGGGCGCGCGGATATCTATCTTGGCCGCGAGCAAGGCCGTATGCGTACGCTGAAGGCCGCGGAATGAAGCGTCGCGTGAGACAGCAGTGGTCGTTATGGTGGTGCGATCAGTTCAGGCTGCGGCGGTCTGCTGACCGACCGGTTTCTCGGCGTCGCGCAGCTTTTTCCATTCCCA
>NZ_JBSKBP010000049.1:0-32985 GCF_053714275.1 Mesorhizobium sp. Arg314
AGCAGCCTGTTAAGTCTTTGTTTTGATGCATGTCGTTGTCCCAGAACCGCTGCACACTTCTGGGCGACATGCATTAGCAAGTGTAGCCGACCTGACCCGAACGAAGCCTGCGAGACAGTTGGATTTAGAAAATCATAATGGTTTTCAAAGCTCTGCATAAACCCTGCTTTAACGCGCCCTTAAATCGCCGCATCTACTCTTAAACCCGAACGCCATCGGCACCGGGGCAGGCAAGCAAGAGCGCATGGCGAACCGCAGAGACAGTCGCATCGAACCAAGCTTCGAGGACTCGCCGCGCGCGAAGTCCTCCGATGGCTTTTCGGTGAGCGAGGAGGATCGCGTCGTGCCGCGCACCCGCAAGCCCGCTGCAAAAGGCAAGTCCGCCAAGGCGAAATCACGCGGTCGCGGCCGCGATCGCAACCGGCGCGGGCTGCTCGGCATTGCCACCCGCCTGGTCTACTGGTGCTTCGTGCTCTGCATCTGGGGCGGCATCGCGGTGGCCGGCATCGTCGTCTATTACGGCGCCAAGATGCCGGCTGCGACGACATGGTCGATCCCGGACCGCGCGCCCAACATCAAGATCGTCTCGGTCGATGGCGGGCTGATCGCCAATCGCGGAACGTCGGGCGGCGAGGCCGTCGGCCTGCATGAAATGTCGCCTTATATCCCCGAGGCTGTCGTCGCCATCGAGGATCGCCGCTTCTATTCGCATTTCGGCATCGACCCGATCGGCCTGTCGCGCGCCATGGTCACCAACCTGCTTGGCCGCCATTTCTCGCAGGGCGGCTCGACGCTGACGCAGCAGCTGGCGAAGAACCTGTTCCTGACGCCGGACCGCACGCTGGAGCGCAAGGTGCAGGAGGTGCTCCTGGCGCTATGGCTGGAGCACAAGCACACCAAGGACCAGATCCTCGAAATGTATCTGAACCGGGTTTATTTCGGCTCGGGCGCCTATGGCGTGGAAGCGGCTTCGCGGCGCTATTTCGGCAAGAGCGCGCGCGACGTGAGCCTCTCGGAGGCCGCATTGCTGGCGGGCCTGCTCAAGGCGCCGTCCAAGCTTTCGCCGGCGCGCGACCCGAAGGCTGCCGAGGCACGGGCGCAGCTTGTGCTCGCAGCCATGCACGAGGAAGGCAAGATCAGCGACAAGGAATACAAGGTGGCGCTGAGCGCGCCGGCGACGCGCGCACCGTCCTACTGGACGGGCTCGGAAAACTATGTCGCCGACACGGTGATGGACGAGCTTCCCGACCTTGTCGGCGACGTCCGCGGCGACATCGTCATCAACACCACCGTGGACTTGAACCTGCAGAAGCTTGCCGAACAGTCGATCCGCCGGCTGATCGACGAGAGCGGCAAGAAGCTCAACGTCACGCAAGGGGCGCTGGTGTCGATCGACGATTCCGGCGCCGTGCGCGCCATGGTGGGCGGCTACGATTATTCGACCAGCCAGTTCGACCGGGCCTCGGAAGCGCGCCGGCAGCCCGGTTCCGCCTTCAAGCCCTTCGTCTACATGGCGGCGCTCGAGGCCGGCCGCACGCCCGACAGCATACGCAACGACGCGCCGATCAAGATAGGCAAATGGACGCCCGACAATTACGGCGGCAAATATTACGGCAAGGTCACGCTGGCGACGGCGCTGGCCAAGTCGCTCAACTCGGTGGCGGCACAGCTCACCATGGAGGTCGGACCCGACGCCGTGGTCGAAGCCGCGCATCGCATGGGTATCCAGTCGGACCTGCAGGCCAACACCTCGATCGCGCTCGGCACTTCGGAAGTGACGCCGCTGGAATTGACCTCCGCCTATGTGCCGTTCGCCAATGGCGGCTACAAGCCGGATATCCACTTCATCCAGCGCATCGCCACGGCCGCCGGCAAGGTGCTCTACGAGAATAATGGCGGCAGCGCGCCGCGCGTCATCAAGGCCGACATCGTCGGCATGATGAATTCGATGATGACGGGCACGGTCGAGGTCGGCACCGCCAAGAAGGCGGCGTTCAACTGGCCCTCGGCCGGCAAGACCGGCACCAGCCAGAACTCGCGCGACGCCTGGTTCGTCGGCTACACCGCCAATCTCACGACGGGCGTGTGGTTCGGCAATGACGACGGCAGCGCGATGAAGAAAGTCACCGGCGGTGCCTTGCCGGCGCAGGCCTGGCACGAGTTCATGGTGGCGGCGCATGAGGGCGTTCCGGTCAGGCCGCTGCCCGGCACCTGGAAGTCGACGCCGTCCGATACGATCGTGCCGGACGAGATCCCGTCGGCAGACGCCTCGCAGCCGCCGCCCGCGCCGCCCGCAGCCGTCGGCCAGTCGGCGCCGGTCGCGCAGGCGCCGGCACCCGCACGCCAGGTGCGGACCACACGACCGGCCGAAACCGTCGATGCCGGCGGCGGCTTCGACATGCCGAGCGACAGCGGACAGACCGGCTCGATCAAGCATCCGGTGCCGCCCGGCAATGTCGGCGGTCCGACCAAAAAGCGCCAGACCTCGATCCTCAACATTCTGGGCGGAGGCTAACTCGCCTCTCGCCACCACGGCCGGCTTCGGCTACATGTCCGGCCGGAGATCAAGCCATGGCCGAGACCGACAGCAGAAAAACCATCGTGCTTACCGGCGCCAGCCGCGGCATCGGCCATGCGACCGTGAAGCGCTTTTCGCGCGAGGGCTGGCGGGTCATCACCTGCTCGCGCCAGGCTTTCGCCGAGGATTGCCCTTGGCCGGCCGGGCCTGAGGACCATATCAAGGTCGATCTCGCCGACCAGGAGGATGTCGGCATCGCCGTTTCGGAAATCCGTCACCGGCTGGAGGAGCATGGCGGCCAATTGAATGCGCTGGTCAACAATGCCGGCATCTCGCCAAAGCTGAAAGACGGCAGCCGGATGAACTCCATCGACACGCCGATGCATGTCTGGCGCGATGTTTTCCAGGTCAATTTCTTCGCGCCAATCATGCTGGCACGGGGGCTGTTTAAGGAGCTCGCCGCCGCCAAGGGGTCGATCGTCAACGTCACCTCGATAGCCGGCACCCGCGTGCATCCGTTCGCCGGCACGGCCTATGCGACATCCAAAGCCGCGCTCGGCTCGCTGACGCGCGAGATGGCGCATGACTTCGGCCCGCACGGCATCCGCGTCAACGCGATCGCGCCGGGCGAGATCGACACCGCGATCCTTTCTCCCGGCACCGACAAGATCGTCGAGACGATCCCGCTGAGAAGGCTGGGTGCCACGTCGGAAGTCGCCGATATCATCTACTTCCTGTGCTCCGGCCAGTCGTCCTACGTGACCGGCTCGGAAATCCACATCAATGGCGGCCAGCACGTCTGAGCTGCCGATCCAGGTCCAAGGATTTCTCATCCGGCTATGGTGAGAACGGCTTTGCCACTGATGCTGCGCTGTCGCAGCGCCTCCAGGCCCTGGGCGATTTCGGTCCACGGCATGGTCAATGCGACACGGGTTTCCAACCGGCCGGCCGCGACCAGCGCGAGCAGCGAGGCGATGTCGGCACCAATGGCTGAACCGGACGTGTAATAGGCGAAGGTCTGAAGCCTCGCGCCCTCGTGACCCGGAACGAACTGACGGAATCCGACTGGGGTCAGTTCGCCACTGCTCGAACCGAACATGACGATGGTCCCGCCAGGCGCGACGTGTTCGATCGCGTCGGCAAGGCTTTTGCCGCCGACCGACTCGGTGATCAGCGAAAACGGCCCCTCGGCCAGCTCGATCGACTCGACTACCTGTTCGGCTCCTAACCCACGGAGATCCTCGCTATGCCGGGAGGCGGCGACCGCGGTCACAAGTCCGCCCTGCTCACGAGCGATCTGGATCTGGAAGCGACCGACCGCGCCGCTTGCTCCGGTGATCAGGACCCGCTGACCGGCGAGGTCGCCGCCGTGGCGCAAAGTCCTCAGCGCTGTCGTGCCAGCCACCGGAAGCGTGGCGGCGGAGGCGAAGCCGACGCCATCGGGCAGGACGGCGAGACGGTCGGTGGGAATGGCGATACGTTCGGCCCAGCCGGCCTGATCGATCAAAGCCGCAACGCGTGTGCCCGCCGCCGGGCCGGTGCCGTCGGCCGCTGCGCGCTCGACAATTCCTGCGACGTCCTGTCCAGGCACAAAACCGTTCGGACGGATGGCGAGCAGGCGCAGCTCGCCGCGGTTCAACGAGGTTGCGTGGACCGAGACAAGCGCCTCATTCGCCGAGGGCCGAGGTTCCTCGAACTCTGCGAGCCTCAGGCCGGCGGCGCTGTCGGGAGACGTGACGAGGGCGAGCATGGGGTCGGACCTCTTTGCTGATTTGCATGGCGCCAACGAACTGTTGCTCGTCATACGCAAATCGGAGCCTATCGACTTCTCCGTTCGAATAATTTAGCTATCCTGGCATCTAGTCGCTAAAAGCAGTCAATCATGAGACAACCGCTCCGTTGGCCCTGGTTGGACTTCGATGTCGATGACGTGCTCTCGCCGGCGATCGCCGTTCGTGTCGACGTGACCGAGACCAGGGCCGAGGTGCCCGAGCATTGGCATCGCAAGGCGCAACTCGTCTTCGCGCTCGGCGGCGGGGTCACCTGCCGCGTTCCCGGTGGCCTGTGGATGGTGCCGCCGCATTGCGGCGTGTGGATTCCCGGCGGCATGCGACACAGCAATATCGCGACGGCCAATGCGCGGATTTTCTTCGTCTACGTCGAGCCGGGCGCCGCCGACCTGCCGGATCGGTGCTGCACGCTTTCGATCTCACCGCTGCTGCGCGAGCTGATCATCGAACTGTCGGACTGCGCGCCGGACGACACGCGGTGCGACTTCCTGGGAAAGGTCCTGCTCGCCGAACTGCCGCTTATGCCGGTTCAGCAATTGCACCTGCCGATCTCGGCCGAGCCGCGGCTACGCCGGATCGCCGAAACCTTGGCCGAGGATCCAGCTGACCGACGCACCTTGGCGGAATGGGCCGACCATGTCGCGCTCAGCGAGAGCAGCCTGGCGCGCCTTGTGGTAAAGGAGACCGGGTTGACGTTCGGGCGCTGGCGCCAGCAGCTGCATCTGATCGTGGCTCTGCGGGAACTGTCTTCCGGTGCCAGCGTGCAGCAGGTGTCGGGCGGCCTCGGCTATGAGTCCGTCACCGCCTTCATCACCATGTTCAAGAAGGCGCTTGGCAAGCCGCCGGCGAAATACCTCAGCGACATCACGCAGCACGGTGGTTCCGCCTTCGTGGCCTGAAGCGCGTCGCGCTGAACCGGATTCAGCCGACGCGCTTTCGATTTTTGTTTTGATGCATGTCGTTGCAACAGAACCGCTGCACAGTTATGGGCGACATGCATCAATGCATCAAGCGGGCTGCGGATTGATCTCCCCGGCGGAGCCGGTCGAACCGTCGGTTTTGCCGGTCACCGCCTCCACGATCCCTCGCGCGATCTCGCGTTCGCCCATGATCACGGTGTCGGCGCCCAGTCCCTTCAGGTGCTCGACCTCGGCGTCGGAATGGGCGCGCGCAACGACGTTGATCGCCGGATTGGCGGCGCGGGCGCGAAGCACGATCTGGCCAGCCTCGAAGGCGTTGGGGATGGCGAGGATCAGCCGCTTGGCGCCTTCCGGATTGGCGGCTGAGAGGACGTCCACGTTGGCGGCGTTGCCGGCGACGGTTTCGACGCCGTCGGCCTTCAGCTTCGCCAGCGTCTTGTCGGCATCCTCGATGACCAGGAAGGGCAGGGCGGCTTCCTTCAGCGCGACGCCCACGAGGCTGCCGACGCGGCCATAGCCGATCAGGATGGAATGGCCGGCAAGCGTTGTCTTTGGTGGCGGGCCATCTTCCCCACCCTGAACTGGCTGGACCGAAGCGACCCGGCCGGGCTCGGTCGCCGGGCCGATAGGCCTGGTCTCCTCGGGCGCGGCAGGTTTGCCTGCGCGTTTCTCGAGCCACGGCTTCATCCAGTCGACAATCAGGAATATCAGCGGATTGAGCAGGATCGACAGGATGGCGCCTGCGAGGATCAGGTCGCGGCCCTGCTCGGGCAACAATTTCAGGCCGACGCCAAGCTCGGCCAGGATGAAGGAGAATTCGCCGATCTGGGCAAGGCTCGCCGAAATCATCAGCGCGGTCACAATCGGATAGCGGAAGGCGATCACGATGATGAAAGCCGCGATCGACTTGCCGATGACGATGATGGCTAAGGTGGCGAGGATCGGCAGGCCGTTGCTGATGAGGCTGAACGGGTCGAACAGCATGCCGACCGAGACGAAAAACAGCACCGAGAAGGCGTCGCGCAGCGGCAGCGATTCTTCCGCCGCGCGGTGGCTGAGCTCAGACTCGCTCATGATCATGCCGGCGAAGAACGCGCCGAGCGCCAGCGAGACGCCGAACAGCTTTGCCGCGCCGAAGGCGACGCCGAGCGCGATGGCAAGTACCGAGAGCCGGAACAGCTCCCGGGAGCCGGTATGGGCGACGTAATGCAGGATCCATGGAATGACCCTGCGGCCGACCACCAGCATGACGACGACGAAGGCCGCGACCTTGGCCAGCGTGATGCCGACCACGCCCCATATGCCGTAGCTGGCGGGCAGCGAGAGCAAGCTCGCATGGTCCTCGACCGGCGGCTGGCCGCCGAGCACGCCGGCGAGCGCCGGCAAAAGCACCAGCGCCAGCACCATGGCGAGATCCTCGACGATCAGCCAGCCGACGGCGATGCGGCCGCGTTCGGTTTCGATCAACCGCCGCTCCTGCAGGGCGCGCAAAAGCACCACGGTCGAGGCGACCGAGAGCGCGAGGCCAAAGACCAGGCCGGCGCCCAGCGACCAGCCGAGCAGCCAGGCAAGCCCCACCCCAAGCAGGGTCGCAAAGCCGATCTGGACGATGGCGCCCGGCACGGCGATGGCGCGGACGGACAGAAGATCCTTCAGCGAAAAATGCAGGCCGACGCCAAACATCAGCAGGATGACGCCGATTTCCGCGAGTTCGTTGGCAAGGCTGGCGTCGGCGACGAAGCCCGGTGTGTTCGGCCCGACCAGGACGCCGGCGACAAGATAGCCGACAAGCGGCGGGATGCGGAAACGGTTGGCTAAAGCCCCGAAGACGAAAGCCAGCCCCAGACCGGCGACGATGGTGGCGATAAGGGGCGTGTCATGCGGCATTGTCTATGGAGCGCCTTTCGAAAATCGCGATGTCTGATGGGCGCCCGCCGAGGCGGTCGCCTTTGGCAATATGGTGGAGGGGGCGGTGATGATGCAACCGTGGCGGCGCAGAAATCGACGCCGAACGGCGGGCGCGGCGCGGAAAATCGGCGCTGCGCCGCCAAAGAGGCCGCTTCGAGCCGCAATCCGGCCTCGAGGCCGCTAAGTTTTTGCCCGCTTATGCCGCCTGCAGCAGATTCTCGATATCCGAAATCGTGTGGTTGGTGAGCGTCTTCGGGATTTCCGCCTGCACTTTCTGGCCGACTTCCTTGTGCAGTTTCTGGCGCATCTCGCCAAGCACCTGCGGCGGCGCGATCAGCACGACCGCGTCGAACTCGCCGCGATGCGCGAGCTTGTAGAGCCGGGCGGCAATGTCGAGGGCGAAGCGCTCCTTGCCGAGACGGTGCCAATCGGTGTCTTCAATGGCGCTGCGTGGCCCTTCCGCGTACCGGCCCGGTTTGTCCGTGCCTTGCTCGCGTGTGGGAGGATTCTCCTGCTCCATCTCGTGCACCACTTCCAGGTTCGGGAACTTGCTGTCGCCCTGGTTGCGCAGGAAGAGCGCCTTCTCGCCGTCGGCCACGACGACCCACAATCCGTGTTTCAGCCTGATGCTCATGGCGTTCCTCCTTGCTTGCATGATTGCCGATCGGTCGAGCTTAGGATCGACAGAATGGTCTGCTATCCAAACGAGCCGCGAAGCATGATTGTTCCGATCGGCGGTGACGCCTCGATCGCTCTCGGCAGGCAGGCTGGGCGCCAAACCGGCAAGGTCGGCTTTAATCTACTAACTTAGTAGAATTTAGAAAAAACTATTTTGCTGCTTTCCTTGCCCGGCGCTAAAAATTACGCCGGATCAAGGCGGTTTCTAATGCGGTGCTGGCCGCCTCATTCTCAAAGTAGAATTTTTTTCTCTTGCCCTTCGCGGTTGCGAAAAAGCGATTGCCTGCTGTTCGGCGGCGCGCGAGTGCTTGCCTTCTGGTTTTTGGCGTGGCCGCGTAAAACTGCCAAACTGTTCCAATATTGCTGATCGCCATGTCGCCAGCCAATGCCAAGCTAAATGCCTTTCCCGTCTTCATGCGGGTCGACGGCGAAGCCGTAGCCATCGTCGGCAATGGCGAGGAGGCGCTTGCCAAGGCGCGGCTGCTTTCGCAGTCGAGCGCGGTGCTGCGCATCGTTGCCGACAATGCCGGCGGCGGCCTGCTGGACTTCATCGCCTCGACGGGCGCCGTTCACATCAAGGCGGCCTACGAGGCCGCCCATCTCCAAGGTGCCGCCCTGGTGTTCGCGGCCAGCGGCGATGAGGCGCTTGACCGTTGCGTGGTCGAGGACGCGCGCCGGCTGAGCATCCCGGTCAACGCCGTCGACCGGCCGGAGCATTGTGACTTCTTCACGCCTGCGCTGGTCAACCGCGCGCCTGTCGCCATCGCCATCGGCACCGAGGGCGCCGGACCGGTGCTGGCACAGATGCTGCGCAGCCGTATCGACCGCATGCTGTCGCCGTCGTTCGGCCGGCTGGCGGCACTTGCCGCGTCGTTTCGTGCCGCCGCCGAAAAGCTGCCGAGGGGCAATCGCCGCCGGCGGTTCTGGAACGATTTCTTCGCCGGCGCGCCGGCCAAGGCAATTGAAGCCGGGGAGCTCGCCGAGGCGCATGGTGCAGCGCTCGACCTTTTGGCTGCGAGCGCTCCGGCCGAGGGACACATCGCGCTGGTCGGCGCCGGTCCGGGCGCGGAGGACCTTTTAACGCTGCGCGCACACCGCCTGCTGATGGAAGCCGATGCGATCGTATACGATGCACTGGTGCCGGAAGCGATTGTGGCCATGGGCCGCCGCGATGCCGAGCGCCTGCCGGTCGGCAAGCGCAAGGGCTGCCATTCCAAGAGCCAGGAAGAAATCAACGCGCTGCTCATCGAGCTCGGCAGCGCCGGCAAGCGCGTGGTGCGGCTGAAGTCCGGCGATCCGCTGGTGTTCGGCCGGGCGGGCGAAGAGATGGCGGCACTGCGCGAGGCCAGGATCGCCTATGAGGTGGTGCCTGGCGTCACCGCCGCCTTTGCCGCCGCCGCCGATTTCGAACTGCCGCTGACGCTGCGCGGCGTCTCGTCCTCGATGGTGTTCACCACCGGCCACGATCTAAAGGGCAACTCGCTGCCCGACTGGGCAAAGCTCGCCATCTCGGGTGCGACCGTTGCCGTCTATATGGGCCGTTCGGTCGCTGCCGAAGTCGCCGGCCGGCTGATCGAAGCGGGGCTGTCCCCGGACACGGCCGTCGCCGTCGTCGAGAATGCCAGCCTCGGCAACCGCCGCCGTTTCCACGGCACGCTCGCAGACCTGCCGTCGCTGGAGGCTCGCGCCGACCTTACCGGTCCGGTGATGACGATCATCGGCGATGCGGTCGCCGGCGCCAATTTTGAACAATCCGAGCCGCTCGCGGCACATAAGCATGAGGGCGCGGCTTCAGCCGTCGCCGAAGGAGTTGAGCAATGAAGGTTCTGACCGCGAACAGGCTCTCGGATGGCATCGCCGTCTGGTACGCCGATGGCGGCTGGGCGGAAACCGTCGGTCATGCCGATATCGCGCATGACAAGGCGGCGGGGGACCGGCTCGAAGCGATCGGCGCCGCGGCTGGCGCCAACAATGAGGTGGTCGACGTCAACCTGATCGACGTCGCGATAGTCGATGGTTTGGTCGAGCCGGTGCGGCTGCGCGAAAAGATCCGCGCCGCGGGGCCCACCATCCGCACCGATCTAGGCAAGCAGGCGAGCCCGGAAACCGTCCGGACGGCATAAGTTTTCGAGCATGATCCCGAAAAGTGGGAACCGGTTTTCGGACAAGATCATGCTCCAACAAAGAATTGAAGAGCGGGCGGACGCGCCCTGAAAGACGAAGCATGTACCGTTACGACGAGTTCGACCAGGATTTCGTTCACGCCCGTGTCGCCGAGTTCAGCGACCAGGTGCAGCGCCGGCTTGCCGGCGAGATCACCGAGGACCAGTTCCGGCCGCTCCGGCTGATGAACGGCGTCTATCTGCAACTGCATGCCTATATGCTGCGCATCGCTGTGCCTTACGGCACGCTGAACAGCCGGCAATTGCGCATGCTTGGCCATATCGCGCGCAAATACGACAAGGGCTACGGCCACTTCACCACGCGCCAGAACATCCAGTTCAACTGGCCGGCGCTGTCCGACATCCCGGCTATCCTGGCCGACCTCGCTAGCGTCGAGATGCATGCCATCCAGACCAGCGGCAACTGCATCCGCAACGTCACCGCCGATCATTTCGCCGGGGCCGCCGCCGATGAGGTTGCCGATCCGCGCCCCTATGCGGAAATCCTGCGCCAATGGTCGTCGGTGCACCCGGAATTCTCGTTCCTGCCGCGCAAGTTCAAAATCGCGGTGACGGGCGCCGAGCGCGACCGCGCCGCCATCCAAACGCACGACATCGGCCTGCATCTGAAGAAGAACGCGGCCGGCGGATTGGGCTTCGCGGTCTATGTCGGCGGCGGCCAGGGCCGCACGCCGATGGTCGCGAGAAAGATCCGCGACTTCCTGCCGGAAGCCGATCTTCTGTCCTACTGCACGGCGATCCTGCGCGTGTACAACCTCTATGGCCGCCGCGACAACAAGTACAAGGCGCGCATCAAGATCCTGGTGCACGAGACCGGCGTGGAGGAGATCACCCGCCAGATCGAGGCCGAATGGCAGGAGCTCAAGGACGCCGAGCTGAAGTTGCCTGAGGCCGATATCGAGGCCATCAACGCCTATTTCGCGCCGCCGGCGCTGGTTTCCCGGCCGCAAGGCGATGATGCGGTGAAACAGGCCAGGCTCGATTCCAAGAGCTTTTCGGAATGGCTCGACCAGAATGTCGTGACCCATCGCCATCCCGACTACGCGGCGGTGACGATTTCGCTCAAGGGCATCGGCGAGGTTCCCGGCGACGCCACCGACAGCCAGATGGAAGCCGTCGCCGACATCGCCGAGAAATACGCGTTCGACGAATTGCGCGTCAGCCACGAACAGAACCTGATCCTGCCGCATGTGGCGCGCGCCGACCTCAAGGCGGTCCATGACGCGCTGGTCGAGATCGGTCTGGCGACCGCCAATTCCAACTTGATCAGCGACATCATCTCCTGCCCCGGGCTCGATTATTGCGCGCTGGCCACCGCGCGCTCCATTCCGATTGCGCAGGAAATCTCGCTTCGCTTCGCTTCGCTGGAGCGACAGCGCGAGATCGGCGAGTTGAAGCTGAAGATCTCCGGCTGCATCAATGCCTGCGGCCACCACCATGTCGGCCATATCGGCATCCTCGGCGTCGAGAAGAAGGGCTCCGAGCTCTACCAGGTGACGCTTGGCGGCTCGGCCGACGAGAACACCTCGGTCGGCGAGATCATCGGCCGTGGCTTCAGTTCAGAAGAGATCACCGACGCCATCGAGCAGATCGTCGACACCTATCTCGGCCTTCGGCTCAGTCCCAGTGAACGTTTTATCGACGCCTACCGCAGAGTCGGTCCCGCGCCGTTCAAGGAGGCGCTTTATGCTGGCGAAACCAAGGCCGCTTGACCGGGTCGTCGATGTCGAGGCCGGCGTCGCCGCCGAGGCGGCAGGGCTCGACGCGCTCTACGGCCACCTGAGGCCGCTCGAGATCATCGAGCGCTCTTCCCGCGAACTCTTTCACGGCGACATCGCCGCCGTGTCCTCCTTCGGCGCCGATTCCGCCGTGCTGCTGCACATGATCGCCAAGGTCGACCGCTCGCTGCCGGTGATCTTCCTCGATACCGGCAAGCATTTCGAGGAGACGCTCGGCTATCGCGATGCTCTGGTCGCCGATTTCGGCCTGACCGATGTCAGGGTGATCAAGCCGGACGAGAACGCGCTCGAACGCGTCGATCCGACCGGCAGGCTGCACGAGGCCGACACCGATTCCTGCTGCAACGTGCGCAAGGTCGAGCCGCTGGCGCGCGGCGTCGAACCGTTTCGCGCCTGGTTCACCGGGCGCAAGCGCTTCCAGGCCTCGACGCGGGCGGCACTCCCGGTCTTCGAGGCGGTCGGCGCGCGTATCCGCATCAATCCGCTGGCACATTGGACGACGTCGGACCAGGCCGACTACATGCGCGCGCATGCGCTGCGCGAAAATCCGCTGGTAGCCTATGGCTATCTCTCGATCGGTTGCTTCCCGTGCACGCAGCCCGTGCAGCCGGGCGAGGATGCGCGCAGCGGCCGCTGGGCGGGGCACGCCAAGACCGAGTGCGGTATCCATCTCTCCGGCCTGGAGAAGTCGCTGACCGACGCTTCACTTTAGGGTATGCCGGTATCCAGGTGAGGCCGGCCTGCGAACGGCGGCTCCCGGTCGCTGACGGCTGCGGGCTCGCTGGGCAATTTGGGACTTTAGGAATTTTTGATGACTGGATCGACGACAGCGGGGACCCGCCTCTGGACCCCGGACGGCTTTCGCGAGGATGAGTGGACCCACGCCGAAAGCGCCGAGGCGCTTGCCGGCAATGGCCGCTTCATCCTGCCGTTGCAGGCTTTTCTCGGGCTGGATGACGAAGTTCGCAAATCAGCCAAGGAGCGCCTCGGCGTGATGTTGCAGCCCGGCGACGAACTCGACAAGATCGTCGGCCTGCTGGACCAGCTGTCGCTGGTGGCGCTGGCCTTCCCGGCGTTCAATGACGGCCGCTCCTTCTCGAAGGGCGAGTTGCTGCGCGCCCGACATCACTTCAAGGGCGCGGTGCGCGCCACCGGCCAGGTGCTGGTCGACCAACTGCCGCATATGCTGCGGCTCGGCTTCGACGAGTTCGAGGTTTCGAATCCGGTACTAATGAAGCGCCTGGAGCAGGGCCGCACCGGCGGCCTGCCGGTCTATTATCAGCCGGCCGTGGAGCCGGAGCCCAAGGGTCCGAAATACTCCTGGCGGCGCAAGCGCGCTGGACCAGAATGACGTTCTGTCGAACCGTCATCCTGATCTAGTCCTTTGTTGGAGCATGATCTTCTCCGAAAACCGGTTCCCACTTTTTGGGATCATGCCCTGACTGACGCTGCGGCATCTTTACAAGCCGCGCCGGCAGGCATTCTCTCGGGAGAACGGACGGAAACATCCGCCGGGAGGAGAGGATGCGTTACGACTATGTCATCGCCGGCGGCGGCTCCGCCGGCTCGGCGCTTGCCGCCAGGCTTTCCGAGGATCCATCAAAGACGGTTTGCCTGCTCGAAGCGGGCGGCGTCGGCAAGGATCTGCTGATCCGAGCGCCGGCCGGCATCATTGCGCTGCTGCCGGGCCGCCCGAAGATCAACAACTGGGCCTTCCAGACGGTGCCGCAACAGGGGTTGGGTGGCCGAAAGGGCTATCAGCCGCGCGGCAAGGCATTGGGCGGTTCCAGCGCCATCAACGCCATGCTCTATACGCGAGGTCATCGCCGCGACTATGACGAATGGGCCGATCTCGGCTGCGACGGCTGGTCGTGGGACGAGGTGCTGCCTTATTTCCGGCGTGCCGAAGGCAACCAGCGCGGCGCAGATGCATTGCATGGTGGTGACGGGCCGCTCAGGGTCGCCGAGCAGCAGGAGCCGCGCGCGATCTCCAGGGCATTTGTCGAGGCTTGCGGCGAAAACCAGATCAGACGCAACGATGACTTCAACGGGCCGGAGCAGGAAGGGGCTGGCCTCTATCAGGTCACACAGTTCTGGGGCGAGCGCCGCAACGGCGAGCGCTGCTCGGCGGCGGCCGCCTATCTGCATCCGGCGATCGACAGGCCGAATCTCACCGTTGTCACCGGCGCGCATGCGACCGGTGTCGTGCTCGACGGCAAGCGCGCGAAGGGCGTGCGCTATCGTATCGGCAAGAGCGAAGCGGTCGCGGAGGCCAGACGCGAGGTCATCCTGTGCGGCGGGACGTTCGGTTCGCCGCAGATGCTTATGCTCTCGGGTATCGGTCCGGCGGTCGAGCTCGCGGCGCATGGCATTCCGCTCGTCCACGAATTGCCTGGCGTCGGCAGGAACCTGCAGGACCATCTTGATTTCATCCTTGCCTGGAAGTCGCGGGAGACCGAGCTGATGGGCATCGGCCTGCGCGGCATGCCGGGCCTGATCAGGCATATGCTGCGCTGGCGCAAGGACGGCACCGGCATGATCGCCACCCCCTATGCCGAAGGCGGCGCGTTCCTCAAATCCGACCCGGCGATAGAGCGTCCCGACCTGCAATTGCATTTCTGCATCGCCATCGTCGACGACCATGGCCGAAAGCTGCATATGGGCTACGGCTTTTCCTGTCATGTCTGCGTGCTGAGGCCGCATTCGCGCGGCGAGGTGGGGCTGATGAGCAAGGATCCGCTGGCGCCACCACGCATCGATCCGCGCTTCCTCGAGGACGACCGCGACGCCGGCCTTCTGCTCAAGGGCGTGCGGATGATGCGCGCCATATTGGAAGCGCCGGCGCTGGCGAAATACCGCGCCAAGGAAATCTACACCACGGGCGCTTCAAGCGATGCCCAACTGATGGCGCATATCAGGGCGCGCGCCGACACGATCTACCATCCTGCCGGCACCTGCAAGATGGGCGTCGACGACATGGCCGTGGTCGACCCAAAGCTCAAGGTACGCGGGCTGGATGGGTTGCGTGTGGTCGATGCCTCGGTGATGCCTACCCTGATCGGCGGCAACACCAATGCGCCCACGATCATGATCGCCGAGAAGGCCGCGGACATGATCCGGGCAGCGACCTGATCCTGCTGTCTTGGTCGGACCAGCCTCATCGATTTTTTATCGGCGGCGCCGCGCTATTCCATCCGCTGATCGGATTGAATCCATCTGGTCAGACCACTTATGCGATTTACGCTTCCCCTTCGATCGTCTTGCCCTTAGGATAGGGTTATTATTTCGCGCTCCGAAATAAATAGCCAGCAAAGGGAGGAACGGCATGGCAGGCAAGAAGATATTGATGCTCGTTGGCGAGTTCAGCGAGGAATACGAGATTTTCGTCTTTGAGCAGGCCATGCACGCGGTCGGCCACACCGTCCATGTCGTCTGTCCGGACAAGAAAGCGGGCGACGTGCTGAAGACCTCGTTGCACGACTTCGAAGGCCACCAGACCTATACGGAAAAGCTCGGCCACGATTACATCCTCAACAAGACCTTCGCCGAGGTGAACCCGGCCGACTACGACGCGGTCTACGCGGCGGGCGGGCGCGGGCCGGAATACATCCGCATCGACAAGCGCGTGCAGGCGCTGGTCAGGCATTTCCATGAAACCGGCAAGCCGATCTTCACCATCTGCCATGGTGCGCAGATCCTGATCGCGGTCGATGGCGTGGTGCGCGGCAAGGAAGTCGCAGCGCTGCATTATTGCGAGCCGGAAGTGACGCTCGCCGGCGGCATCTATATCGATGTCGCTCCGACCGGAGCGCATGTCGACGGCAATCTGGTTTCAGCCAAGGGCTGGCCGGGCCTTGCCGCCTTCATGCGGGAATGCCTGAAGGTGCTCGGTACCGAGATCCGCCACGGCAAAGCGCTGATGCGCGACGACAGGAAGGCGGCTTAGGCTCTGCTGGAGCAGTTCAGTGTTTGATATGATCGCCGGCCTGCTCCAGCCTTTGTTTTTGCGCAATTCCGGAGGGAAAACCGCTACGCACTTTTCCTGGAATTGCTCTACCGCGGCGCGCCCGCAGTCTTCGCCTCGGCATCGTCGAGGCGGTCAAGCAGATCGCTCAGCCGCCGAGGCACTTCCTTTTCCAGGCGAAATCCCGGCAACGTGCGCAGAAAGCGCTTCGTCGCTTCGTTGCCCGCCTGACGCCTGATATCTTTGGCCAGTTCGGCGCGCCTGTTGCCATTGTTGCCGTTCATCGTCCAAAAATCCTGTGTCGGCTTCGAAACTCCTGCAGGCCGCCTATGGTTCCCCCACCAGCGTTCGAGAGCAAGCAAAGCTGCGTGATACGGTAAAATTTGAATTAATTTGGATCGATGGTCGACATTCCGCAGTTGCGCTTACCCCTTGATTTTTGGCCTCCAAACCTCGATATCGGGCGCAAATCCAGACCAATCCGAATGACGGGAAACGCGATGAGCGACCAGGCAAAAGACGAACGCACGCCCGAAGATATGGAAGCCACCCAGGCTTCCGGCGAGCGTGCGGAAGGTGGCGTCGACGGCGACTACGAAGCGCTGGTGCGGCTGCTGAAGGAAAACGAGGACCTAAAGGACCGCGCGCTGCGCGTCGCGGCCGAAATGGAGAATTTGCGGCGGCGCACCGCGCGCGACGTGCAGGACGCGCGCGCCTATGCTGTCGCCAATTTCGCGCGCGACATGCTGTCGGTGTCCGACAATCTGCGCCGCGCGCTGGACGCGATCCCGGCTGAGGCGAAGGTTGGCGGCGACGCCGGCTTCAAGTCGCTGATCGAAGGTGTCGATCTCACCGAGCGCGCCATGCTTTCGGCCCTGGAACGCCACGGCGTGAAGAAACTCGCGCCGGAAGGCGAGAAGTTCGATCCGAATTTCCACCAGGCGATGTTCGAGGTGCCCAATCCGGAGGTTCCGGCCGGCACCGTCGTACAGGTGGTGCAGCCGGGCTATTCGATCGGCGAGCGCGTGCTGCGGCCGGCGATGGTCGGTGTCGCCAAGGGTGGCCCGAAGACGGCCGCCGAGGCGAAGGTCGAGCCGGGCCCGGTGAACGAGCAGGCCGAGAAGGATGCGTGATAGTGAGTAGCGAATTGGGAGTAGTGAGTAGGGGACTGATATTTATCCGCGGCTTCGTGCTATTTCCCTACTCACTATTTGCTACTCACTACTCGCTCGCCCATGAATCCCATCGCGTTGCTCGACTATGCCGGCGTCGCCGTCTTCGCGGCGACGGGTGCGCTTGCCGCATCACGCAAGCAGCTCGACATCATCGGCTTCCTGTTCCTGGCCAGCGTCACCGGCATCGGCGGCGGAACGCTGCGCGACGTCATCCTCAACCTGCCGGTGTTCTGGGTCGCCAACAGCGGCTATGTGCTGATCTGCGCCGTGGTCGCGGTGCTGGTCTTCTTCAGCGCCCACCGGGTCGAATCCCGCTACAAATTGCTGCTTTGGCTCGACGCTATCGGGCTCGCCGCCTTTGCGGTCATGGGCGCGGCCAAGGGTCTGGCGATCACCGGCTCGCCCGTCGTGTCGGTCATCATGGGCGTGCTGACGGCGACCTTCGGCGGCATCTTGCGCGATCTGCTTGCCGGCGAGCCTTCGGTGCTGCTCAGGCCCGAAATCTATGTCACGGCCGCCCTTGCCGGTGCCACCATCTTCACCCTTGGCGATCTTGCCGGCCTGCCGGCGCTGGCGTCCAGCCTGCTCGGCTTCGCGGGCGCATTCGTCGTGCGCGGCGGAGCGCTTAAATTCGGCTGGTCGTTTCCAGCCTATAAGAGCCGGCCGGGGCGAAGGCCGGAGGATATTCCATGAGGGGAGTAGTCTGTAGTGAGTAGTCAGTAGTGACAGGTGCGCCAGTCGTGGTGTCCACCACTACTCACTACTCACTGCTCACGCCGCGAAGCGCTGGCCTTCGCCGCCATAGTAGTTGACGTAGCGGGCGCCGATCTCCTTGACCGGCATGACGACGAAGACGTCGACGGTCGAGAATTCGTGGTCGATGACACAGCCGTCGCCGATGCGGGCGCCGACGCGCAGATAACCCTTGACCAGGGGCGGCATGGCGGCGATCGCGGCCTTGGTGTTCACCGCCTCGATCGGCATCAGGTCCATGGAGCAGTAGCGTCCCGGAACCGCGCGAACATCCCAGGCGGAATTGGTGCGGCAATGATGGGCGAGATAGGTCAGCGCCTCGGCATGCGCCGCCGGCACGATGCCATGGAAAGAGGCGCAGCCGGTCATCACGCCGATGTTGTAATGGTTGATATAGGCCCAGATGCCTTGCCATAGCGCCTCGATGGTGCGCTTGGAGCGGTATTCCGGCAGAACGCAGGAACGGCCGAGCTCGAGGAAGCGCTGGCCGGGGTGCCGCGCGATCAGCTTGGTGAGCTCAAACTCGCCCTCGGAATAGAAGCCGCCGGCGGCCGCGGCAATCTCCTGCCGCAGCAAGCGGTAGGTGCCGACGATGCGGCGATGCTCAGGGCCGGGAAGGGAGGTGTCCAACACAAGAAGGTGATCGCAGAGCGGGTCGAAACGATCGGCGTCGCGCCGGTCCTGCGCCTGGAACAGGTCCTTCCTCGCGCCAAGCTCGTCGTAGAATACCCGATAGCGGACTTCCTGGGCGGCGGCGATCTCGGCCTCGTTGCGGGCGAGCCGCACTTCGAGGTTGCCGATGCGGCCCAGCGGTGCGCCGCTTGCGACGGCGTCGGCATTACGGGCAGCGAGAAGGGCGCCGCCGGCATTCGGCCGAGTGTCACATTCAGGCATGACTGTATGCACGAGTGATTCTCCTTCGAGCCATCCCTCTTGGCACGGGGATACGGTGTAGGTGCAACAGGATTGTGACAGTACCGTGATACGACGTGGCCGGCAATACTTTGTCGGCTGGACAATACCCTCAACCGGCTATCTTACGCCGACAAAAGCCAAGCAACCCAAGGCTTTCAAGCGTTAAAAATTTCCTCAGGCCGCGACCTGAGCCTCGACCGCCTGGACGAGCGCGTCCGGGTCGAGCGGCTTGGTCACGAAACCGCTGGCGCCGTGAGCAAGCACGGCGTGCCGGGTCTTTTCCTGGCTGTCGGCCGAAAGCACCATGATCGGGATCGGCGGCATGGCCAGGGACTCTTCATGGCGACGGATGGCGGCGATCGCATCCAGGCCGTCCATGACAGGCATGTGCAGGTCCATCAGCACCACATCGAAGCGGAACTTGAGGCCGCCATCGGTGACGGCTTCGACCGCGGCCTTGCCGTTGCCGACAACCTTGACGCGATGCCCCGCCTTGAGCAGCGTGGCACGGGCGAGCATGGCGTTGATGTCGTTGTCCTCGGCGATCAGCACCGACAGGCCCTGATCGCGCCTGCGCACCGAGGAGGCGCCGCGCGGCTCCGGCTGCGGCTGGGCGAGCGCGGAGCCATGGCTGGTCAACAGCACCCGCAAAAGGGTCTCGCCGCGCACCGGCCTGGCGAGGAAGGTGGCGTAGCCGCTGGCGCGAAATTCGCCGAGCATGCCGCGGTCCGTCGGCGCAATCAGGGTGATGGCCTCAGAATCGGCAAAGCCTGAGCCACGCAGCCGCTTGAGCAGTCTCCCATCGCTGTTTTCGAGCGCCGCGTCGATCAGGAGCACGTTGCAGCCGACAGCGAAGGGATCTGCCTGGCTTGGTGTCGCCGCGACCTCGACAATGCCGCCATGGGCTCTGATCGCGCGGGCGATGGCATCGGCCTCGACGGCGTTTTTCGACACGATCACCGCCCGCCGGCCGGCAAGGATATTGTGCCGGTGCGGCGGCGGCTCGGTTGCCGCGACCGCCGGGATCTCGAGGACGAATTCGGATCCTTCGCCGAGCCGGCTCGAAATCGAAATCGTGCCGCCCATGGCCGTCACCAGCCGCTTCGAGATGGCAAGGCCGAGGCCCGCGCCGCCATGCACCCTGGTCGAGGTGCCGTCGGACTGCTCGAACTCCTCGAAGATGCGCTCCATGTCCTCTTCACGCAGCCCGGGGCCGGTGTCGGCGACGGTGAAGCAGATGCGGTCGGTGGTTTCGGTGCGGGCGCGCGCCACGGTCAGCAGCACGCCGCCGGTATCGGTGAACTTCACCGCATTGCCGATGAGATTGAGCAGCACCTGGCGCACGCGGCCGGGATCGGCGGTGATCATCTGCGGCACGTCGGGCTCGACATGGCAGCCGAGGCCGATGTTCTTAGCGAAGGCCTTTGCGGCCAGAAGCTCGATGATGTTGTCGGCGATTTCGCGCAGCGAAGTCGGCTGCGGCTCGGGCTCGAAGCGGCCGGCCTCGATCTTGGAATAGTCGAGCAGGTCCTCGATAAGCGCGAGCAGAGCACTGGCCGAGGTGGAAACAGCGCCGACATAGGTGCGCTGTTCAGGCGACAGGTCGGTGTCCGCAAGTAGTTTGGCCATGCCCATGATGCCGTTCATCGGCGTGCGGATCTCATGGCTGACGGTGGCGAGGAAGCGTGACTTGGCCTGGCTGGCATATTCGGCCCGTTCGCGCGCGGTGATCAGCGAGGACTCGGCGCGCTTGCGGGCGGTGATGTCGCGGGCGATCGCCCGGTGCGATACCGCGCCTGTGTCCTTGTCGCGCACCGACAATTCGATCCAGGAAAACCAGCGCGGCCCGTTCGGCGTGCGGATCGCGACATCGGTGGAGCTCAGGCATTCATGATCGGAAAAGGCGGCATCGGGAACGATGCCGACATCGATACCAAGCTCGGACAAGGTCTTGCCGGCGAGATCGCGCGGATCGATCTCGACAAGCGAGGCAAAGACCCTGTTGGCATAAGCGATATGGCCATCGCGATCGCGATGGACGACGAGGTCGCCCAGTGCGTCGATCAGGCCGCGGAAGCGCTCCTCGCTCTCCTGCATCTCCCACATGCGGTCGGCGAGGGCCTCGATCTCGGCGCGGCTGCGAGCGGCGGTCTCGTCGAGCAGTTCGGCGGTGCGCCGCTCGTCGCGACGGCTGCGCAGATGCATGGCAAGGCCGGCAAGCGCCGCGGCGGCGAGGCCGATGGTTACGATGATCGGCGCTCCGGTGAGATGCGCCAGCCCCGCCAGCACGGCGATGGCGACGATCGTCAGGAATGGCAAGCCTTCATGGCTGGCGCTCGCGGCGGGCAATTCGGGGGCCAACGGCGGCGCGACAAGCACCTGCCGCTTCGGCGCGTCGGGGATGAGCCTGTCAGCGCCCGCGGCTTTGCTGTCCTGTCTGATGTCGGAGTCCGCGACCATGCGCAGACCATGCCAGACAGAAATTATGGAAGATTGGGACGGATCGTTCGAATTTTAGCGATTGCGTGGATTCCGGCCACCGGCTTGCGCGGGCGAATCGGAGCTCTGCGAGATTGCATTCAGCTACATATCGACGACGACGCGGCCCCTGACCTTGCCTTCGACGATGTCGCGCGCGGCAGCGACAATGCCGTCGAAACCGATGGTGCGAGACAATGCCGACAGCTTCTTGAGGTCGAGGTCGGTGCCGATGCGACGCCATGCTTCGAGCCGGATCGGCTTCGGCGCCATCACCGAATCGATGCCGAGCAGCGAAACGCCGCGCAGAATGAAGGGCGCGACGCTCGACGGCAGGTCCATGCCGCCGGCCAGGCCGCAGGCCGCGATCGCGCCGCCATAGGAGGTCATCGACAGCACATTGGCCAAGGTATGGCTGCCGACCGCGTCGACGCCGCCCGCCCAGCGCTCCTTGGCGAGCGGCTTTGCCGGCTGGCTGAGTTCCTCGCGCGAGATCACCTCCGCCGCGCCGAGGTCGATCAGGTAGGGGCTTTCGGCGTTGCGGCCGGTCGCGGCGATGACATGGTAACCGAGGCTGGAGAGGATCGAGATGGCGACCGAGCCGACGCCGCCGGCGGCGCCCGTCACCACCACCGGGCCGCGGTCCGGCACGACGCCATGCCGCTCCAGCGCCATGACCGAGAGCATTGCCGTATAGCCCGCCGTGCCGACGGCCATCGCATCATGCGCGCTCATGCCCTCGGGCAACGGCACCAGCCAGTCGCCCTTGACGCGGGCCCGGCCGGCATAGGCGCCGTAATGCGTCTCGCCGACACCCCAGCCATTGAGGATGACATGATCGCCCTTGCGCCAGTCGGCATGCGAAGAGGAGATCACCGTGCCGGCGAAGTCGACGCCGGGCACCAGCGGCCAGCGGCGCACGACCGGCGCCTTGCCGGTGATGGCGAGCCCATCCTTGTAGTTCACGGTCGTTGCCTCGACGGCGACGGTGACATCGCCTTCCATCAGGTCGGCCTCGGTGAGATCGACGATATCGACCGACTGCTTCTTCTCCGCATCGCGCGAAACGAGGATGGCTTTGAAGGTATCGGACACTTTTTTCTCCACGCTGCGGCGATTTGTTTTTCACGCAATTCCGGACGGAAAACTGCTGGACACTTTTCCTGGAATTGCTTCCGAAAAGACTTTGCGGCGGTCGCCGGCTGAGGTCAATTGCCTGGATCCTGAGGCTTTGGCTCGCGCCGCCAGCCGATCAGTTCGTCGAAGACGACCAGCGCTGCGCCGACGGAAATGAAGGCGTCGGCGAGATTGAACACCGCGAAAGACCAGACGGGCGTGTGGAACAGGATGTAGTCGATGACGTGGCCGTAGACGGCCCGGTCGATGAGGTTGCCGAGCGCGCCGCCGATGATCAGGGCAAAGCCGATGCGGGCGACGATATGACCGGCCGGCGTGCGCGTGGCGAGATAGAGCACGAAGGCGACGACCAGCACGGCGATGACCACCAGGCCAATATCGCCGAAGGACGAGAACATTGAGAAGGCGATGCCGGTGTTGTAGGTGCGAAACAGCGCCAGGAACGGCAGGAGATCGACTTTCTCCTGAAAGGCGAGACCGTTTTCGACCAGCTGCTTGACCCACTGGTCTAGCGCAATGGCGATGACGACCAGCACGACGTAAGGGGACCAGGATTTCAATTGGCAGTCCTCATCGCATGTCGTTGGCAGGCTCGAGCTTCAACGCGCCGCGCCGGATCTCGAACAGCATCACGCCGGTTGCGACCGCCAGATTGAGCGAGTCGGCGCGGCCGGCCTGGGGGATTCTGAGCAGCCGGTCGCAGCTTTCGGCTAGGCTCTCCGGCAGCCCCTGCTGCTCGTTGCCCATCAGCAGCAAAACCGGGCCCCTGGAGAAATCGACTGAGCGATAGTCGACCGCGCCTTTGAGATGTGTGCCGGCCACTAGACCCGAAAAATCACGCCGCCAGGCGAGGAAGGCTTGCTCGGTCGCCCTGGCGACCGGCACGGCGAAGATCGAGCCCATGGTGGCGCGCACTGTCTCCAGCGAGAACGGGTCGGTGGTGTCGCCGACCAGGATGACGCCCTTGGCGCCGACGGCGTCGACAGTGCGGATCACGGTGCCGAGATTGCCGGGATCGCGCACGCGGTCGAGCGCGACCCAGACATCGCCGTCCCTGGCGCGGATATCCTTCAACGGTACGGCCTGCTGCGCAAAGACACCGACCACCATTTGCGGGTTTTCGCGGCGGGTGATTGCCGCCAGCACCTTTTCGGAGACTTCCAAGACCGTGCCGCCGGCGGCAACGGTCCGCGCGGCGACCTTTTCGACGGCCGCATTGCCGCGCCCGGCCTTGGCGAAGACCAAGGTCCTGATCGTCCAGCCGAGGTCGAGCGCGTCGATGACGAGCTTCAAGCCCTCGGCCATGAAGGCGTTCTGCTGGTCGCGGAACTTCTTGAGCGCAAGTGCCTTGATGTCCTTGACCAGCGGATTGGCAAGGCTGGTGACTTCCTTGACCTGCCCGACAGGGCGCGCGCCGTCATGTGCGGTCATTCAAGCCACCCAGCGCGAGAACAGCGAGGTCGACAGCGCGCGGCCGGCGGATTGCTCGCGGATGATCAGTTCGCCGGATTCGACCGTGCCGCCCATGCCGGCGAAGGTATCGCGCATCAGCGCGTGGACGGCGAAGAAGGAGGCGCGGATCGAATAGGCGGTGAGAACGACTGCGAGCGGTTTCGGCGTCAGGATCGAGCGGCAGAGGTCGGTAAGGCCCGGCAGATCCTCGAACAATTGCCAAACCTCGCCCTTCGGGCCTCGGCCATAGGCCGGCGGGTCGAACAACACGATGTCGTAGCGGCTGCCGCGGCGTTCCTCGCGCTCGGCGAATT
The DNA here is from genome assembly GCF_053714275.1 of Mesorhizobium sp. Arg314. Taxonomy (NCBI): domain Bacteria; kingdom Pseudomonadati; phylum Pseudomonadota; class Alphaproteobacteria; order Hyphomicrobiales; family Phyllobacteriaceae; genus Mesorhizobium; species Mesorhizobium sp. Arg314. The sequence goes on from NZ_JBSKBP010000049.1 coordinate 23,925, forward strand.
TCACCGCGTCCTCGACGATCCAGCGGATCGGCTTGTCGGCAAGGCCTGCCATTTCCTGGTTCTCGCGCGCCCAGCCGATCGCCTTCTTCGAGGCATCGACATGGGTAACCTCGGCGCCGGCGCGGGCCGCCACCAGCGAGGCAAGGCCGGTGTAGCCGAACAGGTTGAGCACCTTGACCGGGCGCCTCGCCGACGCGATCAGCCCCGCCATATGGTCCCAATGCGAAGCCTGCTCCGGAAAGACGCCGACATGGCGAAAGGACGTGAAGCGGCCAAGATAGTCGATGCCGTCATGCTTCATCGGCCAGGTCTCGCCGAGCGGCGATTTTGGAAAGCGCCAGCGGCCGATGCCTTCCTCGTCGGTATCGCCGGTGAAGATGGCGTCGGCACGCTCCCATTCCTTGGCGGGAAGCGCCCGTTGCCAGATCGCCTGGCCTTCGGGGCGAACGATGCGGTAGGGGCCGTATTGCTCGAGCTTCTCGCCCGCGCCGCTGTCCAGCAGCGCGTAATCGGCGTTGGGCGCGACTTCAAGGATCAATGGCAGGCGCTCGGCGGGCAACATGCCTTGGCGGCGCGCAAGAACGCGTGGTGCGGATTTGGGCTCGGGCCGGCTGTGCGGCTCCTGCCTCGGTGCGGCGGTGGCCTCGCGAGGACGCGCCTGTGCACTGGCTTTGGCGGACTGGCGCGGGCGGTTGTCGCGGGTTCGGTCGCGAAAGGATTTCAAGAAAGCTCTCCGGGCGGCAGGCCGCTTTTGACATAGGGCTATCAGCTTCGCAACAAAATGGTCTGGCGTCCGTGATGGACCTGATGCGGGGAAACGGGCAATTCTGGAGCCATGTCTCGCTCCGAACGCCTGCTCGACCTGATCCAGATCCTGCGCCGCCACCGACGACCGGTGAGCGGCCGCACGCTTGCGGACGAGATGGGCGTGTCGATCCGCACGCTCTATCGCGACATCGCGACGCTGCAGGGGCAGGGCGCGCCGATCGAAGGCGAGGCGGGGCTTGGCTACGTGCTGAAGCCCGGCTTCATGCTGCCGCCTCTGATGTTCACAGATGAGGAGATCGAGGCGATCGTGCTCGGCTCGCGCTGGGTGGCAAAGCAGCCGGACAAAAGGTTGGCGGCTGCCGCGACGGACGCGCTGGCCAAGATCGCGGCGGTGCTGCCGGATGACCTGCGTGAGGATCTCGACGCGACAACGCTGCTCGTTGGGCCACGCGCAGAAAGCGTCGAAGCGATCGACCTCGGCGTCGTGCGGCAGACGATCCGCGAAGAGCGCAAGCTCAGCTTCCTTTACCGTGACGCCGGGGGAGCGGCATCCGAGCGCCTGGTCTGGCCATTCGCGCTCGCCTTCTTCGACAAAGTGCGGGTGATGGTGGCGTGGTGCGAGATCCGCCAGGACTTCCGCCATTTCCGCGCTGACCGGATGTCCGGCCTGACAGCGACCGATATCCGCTATCCGCGCCGCCGCCAGGCAATGTTGAAGGAGTGGCGGGCGACGCTCGACGCGCCCGGCTGGAACGCACGGAATGACTCCGCCGGTTGATCGCTGCTGCCAGAATCTGACAGTGGTATCGCATACAGTTTCCAAGGTTCAAACTTGGAGATCAGATATGACTACGCCGAATTTCGTTGTCCTCTATGTCGACAGCCCGGAAAAGAGCGGTGCGTTCTACGCCTCGCTGCTTGGACATGAGCCGGTCGAATCTTCGCCGACCTTCGCGATGTTCGTGCTCGACAAGGGTTTCAAGCTTGGTCTGTGGTCGCGTCACACTGTCGAGCCCGCGGCTGCAACGTCGGGCGGCGGCGGCGAGCTCGTGCTTGCGGTCGAGGACGCAGCGGCGGTCGACACCACGCATATCGATTGGGCGGGTCGCGGCCTGAACATCCTGCAGACGCCGACCGACATGGATTTCGGCCGTACCTTCGTCGCGCTCGATCCAGATAATCATCGCCTGCGCGTCTACTGGCCGAATGGGCAGTAGGCGGTAGGCAGTAGGCAGATAATTCCCTATTGCCTACTGCCCAATCCCTACTGCCTATTGAGCGCGTTGTAGACGGCGATGCCGGCGGCGAGATCTTCAAGCGCTGCGCCGACCGACTTGAACAGCGTGATCTCGCTGTCGTCTTGCCGGCCCTGTTTCTCGCCGCGAGCGAGCTCGTGCAGATCGGCGATGATCGCTTCCGGCTTCAGCAGACCTGAGGCCAGCGGCTGGACGATGTCGCCGGCTTCCTTGGTGGCGCCGGCTCGGGTGTCGACATAAACGCGGGCGCGCGAAATGGCGTCGTCGTCGCTTTCGCGCATCGTCGGCGTGAAGCCGCCGACAAGATCGACATGGGCGCCCGGCTTCAGCAGCGCGCCCTTGACCAGCGGCGTATTCGAGATCGTCGCCGAGGCGACGATGTCGGCCTCGGCAAGCTCCGCATCGAGATCTGTGGCGGCACTTGCCGGAAGGCCTTCGGCGCGCAAGGCGGCCGCCACCTTTTCGGCATTGGCCGGCGTGCGGTTCCAGATGCGGATGGAGTTGATCGGCCGCACCGCCGAATGCGCCTTGGCGAGGAAAGGCGACAGCGCGCCGGCGCCGATCACCAAAAGCCGCGAGGCATCCTTGCGGGCGAGATAGGAGGCGGCGAGCGCCGAAGCGCAGGTCGTGCGCCACTGCGTCAGCCGCTGGCCATCGATCAGCGCTTCCGGCTCGCCGGTGACGCCGTCGAGCAAAAGATAAAGGCCCATGACCGCGGGCTTGCCGATGGCGTTGTTGTCAGGCGACACGGTGACGATCTTGACGCCGATATGGCCTCCGGCCGAGGTGCCCGCGGCGTTGAAGTCGGTCCAGGCCGGCATCAAAAGCAGGGTCGAGGCGGCGCCATCCGGCCGTTCGACGCCATGATGGTGGCGAACCGGCTGCACCGCGCCATCGCGGAAAGCGGTACGCATTGTCTCGACCAGGCCGGGAAAGGTCAGCGCGCGGTCGACCTCGGCGGCCGAAATAGTCAGCATGGGAAAACTCCGTAAAGGCAGGTGGCTGCTCAGTTCGTCGGCTTGGGCAGCGCCGGTCCCTTGGGCGCCGCGGGCGCGCGGCTCACCGCCTGGCGCAGGTTTTCCGCCTCGAGGCCGCGCTGGCGCGCGAGCTTGCGGTAGCGGCCCTGCTTCACCCAGGTCGCCAAGCTGCCGACGACCATGCCGACGGCCAAGGCCAGGAACAAGAAGATGAACAGGGGCAGGTTCAGCGTCAGCGCGGGATTGCCGGGATGGAATGGATCGAGCGTGAAGGCGACGGAGCCGCGGTTGGCGACGGCGAGCGCGATCAGGATGATGGCCAGCGGCACGAAGACCACGACGAGGATGAAGCGATTGAACATCAGATCTCCATGGAGAGACTTCTAAAAGCGCGCATGTCTTTGTCCCGAAACCGGTCTCCCCTTCGGGAGACATGCTTTGAGCGCCAAGATGCCGCTTCAACCCGCCGGCGCGGCGCCTATTTGCCGCCGTTCAGCCTTTCGCGCAACTCCTTGCCGGTCTTGAAGAACGGCACCCACTTTTCCTCGACCTCGACGGATTCGCCGGTGCGCGGGTTGCGGCCGGTGCGGGCGGGACGGTTTTTCACCGAGAAGGCGCCGAAACCGCGCAACTCGACCCGGTTGCCCTCGGCAAGCGCATCGGTGATCTCGTCAAAGATCGCGCCGACGATGTTTTCGACGTCGCGCAGGAAAAGGTGCGGGTTGCGTGCAGCAATGATCTGCACAAGTTCGGATTTGATCATAGAACGTTCCCCGTAAAACCACTGCAGTCGATTATCAGGATGATTTTTATTGCTTTTTTGGCTCGTACCAACGGCGCCTCAAGGGTGCCAGACCGAAACGAGACCGTCAAGAAACAAGCGGTCGGCGCCGAGCTCGTGAATGACATCGCCGCCGGCATCCGGCAGGCCGAGCGCCTTGGCCGCCACTTTTGCCATCGACTGGGAGAACAGGAAACCGCCCCGCCTGTCCTTGTCCTTCCACTCGACGACCTTGAGCTTGCCGTCCACGCCCTTGGTCGCCAGCCAGTCGAGCGCCTCCTGCTCACCGCCGACGGCATCGACCAGATGATTGGCCAAAGCCTGGCGGCCGGTGAAGATCGAACCGTCGGCCAGCGCCAGAGCCTGTTCATGCGTCATCTTGCGGCGGTCGGCGACGATGCCAACGAACCAGTCATAGCTGTCCAGAATCAGCTTGCGCACCATGGCGCGCTCGTCGTCATTGGTCGGCTTGAAGGGCGAGGGCGAAGCCTTGAGCGGCGATGACTTCACTTCTTCCAGCTTGATGCCGAGCTTGTCCATGAGGCCGCTGACGTCGGGATACTGGATCAGCACGCCGATCGAGCCGACGATCGAGGTCTTGCGGGCAACGATGTGGTCGGCCGCGCTGGCGATCATATAGCCGGCCGACGCCGCCAGCGTGCCGACTTCGGCCACCACCGGCTTGTCGCCGGCAAGCTTGCGCACTTCCTCGAATGTGGACTCGCCGCCGACCGTGGTGCCTCCGAGCGAATCGATCGACAGGATGACGCCCTTCACCTCGGGCGATGTGCGAATTGCTTCCAGCCTTTTGAGCAGTTCCTCGTCCTCGGTGATGGTGCCTTCAATCTTGACCTTGGCGATATGGGGGACTGCCCGGCCGGTAAAATTGTCGTCATAGACCCAGGCCGAGAAAGCGATCACGGCTGCCGCCAGAACCACAAAAGCGGCCACGCGCCAGAATGTCAGCTTGCGGCGCAAGCGGCGGCGGTCGATCAGGTCGTCGGCTCTCATTGCCATCGTCAGCCTCATAGGTCGGTGGGAAAGCACGCTTTTAAAGCAAGCCTCGGCACACGGCTACCGTTTCCTGAAAGCCGGCTTCGAGCTTCGACGTTGACGTCGACCTCACGAAAAATTAACGCAACCAGTCTGTATCTGCTATGAAGCACAGGCCGTGCCGCCAGATTGCTCTCGATTTTGCGGGCAGCAGCCGTGACATTTTTGCAGTTTTCCTCCGCTTGTCCTTGCTTGTAGGTGTCGGCATACCACCTATAGTCGGTGTTTGGGCGGACAAAGGTCCATTAGAAAAGTCATGTTGGCGCGATCTGACGAAACGAGCGATGCCGAAACGGTATCGGCTCCCGCCACCCTGGGTGGCACGCGTGGCGAGGCGTTCAACCGCGCGCGGCGGCACTCGCGCCGCGTCCGCGTGCTGAAATTCGCGGTGCCGCTCCTCGCGGCCGCGATTGCCATCGCCTTTCCGGTCTATTCCTATCTTAAAGCGCCCGTGTCGGTCTCGGTGCAGGCAGATGGCACGGCGTTTTCGAACGGCAAGCTGGTGATGGCCAATCCGAAGCTCAACGGTTTCACCAAGCAGAAGCTGCCGTATTCGCTGACGGCGACCAGGGCGACGCAGGATGTCGGCCAGCAGGCCGTCATCGATCTCGAAGGCATCAACGCCAAGCTGCCGGTGGCCACCGACAATATCGTATCGGTCGATGCCGCGCACGGTATCTACAACCGCGATGTCAATACGATGGACCTGACCAGCGACGTCAGCGTGACGACGACAGACGGCCTCGTGGCGAAATTCAAATCGATCTTCCTAGACATGGGCAAAGGCTCTATGAAGACGAGCAATCCGGTCGACGTCAGCCGTGGCGGGTCGCGCATCACCGCGGACTCGATGTCGGTCGAGGACAATGGCAGGCTCGTGGTCTTCGAAAGCCGGGTTCGCGTCAACATCGATCCAACTGCGCTGAAGGCGGCAGGGGTCAACAGTGGAGAACAGAATGCGTCGCAGTAAATCCGCATGGCTTCCGGGCGCTGCTTCCGCATTGCTGTTTTTGGGAACGGCATATTCGTTCGCGCAATCGAGCGCGACCAGCCAGATCCCAGGGTTGAAACTGTCGGGTGACCAGCCGATCCAGATCGAGAGCGACAAGCTCGAGGTCCGGCAGGCCGACAGCATGGCAGTGTTCAGCGGCAACGTGACCGTCAATCAGGGGCCGACCCTGCTCAAGGCCGGCAAGATGACGGTCTATTATGTCAAGGATGCCAATGCTGGCAAAAGTGCTTCGGCCGGCGCGTCGGCGATGACGGGCGCCGCCAATATCGACCACCTGGAGGTCGAGAACAAAGTCTACATCAAATCGAACGACCAGATCGCCACCGGCGACACAGGCAAATTCGACATGAAGACGCAGGTGCTGGTGCTTTCGGGCAAGGAAGTGGTGCTGTCGCAGGGCGACAATGTCCTCAAGGGCTGCAAGCTCACCGTGCAGATGAAGAGCGGCCTCGGCAACGTCGAAGGTTGCCCGCGCGTCATCATGATGTTCAAGCCGCAGAAACAGGACACGCAGCAGCAGGGAGCGTCGAGCAAGTAATGGCCGGCGTGACTTCGCTGCTTGCTCGCCTTCCGGGGCTGGCGGCCTCACAACCCGCTGCGCCGGCGACGGTCGGCACCGACAAGGCGAAGTTCAAGGGCACCCTGATCGCCAAGGGCCTGACCAAGAGCTACAAGGGTCGCAAGGTGGTGAGCGGGGTGACGCTTGGCGTGCGCGCAGGCGAGGCCGTCGGCCTGCTTGGCCCCAACGGCGCCGGCAAGACCACATGTTTCTACATGGTCACCGGCCTTGTTCCCGTCGATGAAGGCTCGATCGAGATCGACGGCTTCGATGTCACCTCGATGCCGATGTACCGGCGTGCCCGCCTTGGTATCGGCTATCTGCCGCAGGAAGCCTCGATCTTCCGCGGCCTGAATGTCGAGCAGAACATTCGTGCCGTGCTGGAGGTGGTGGAAAAGAGCCGCAAGGAACGCGAACGTACGCTCGACGAGCTGCTCGAGGAGTTTCACATCAGCCATCTGCGCAAGGCGCCGTCGATGTCGCTGTCGGGCGGCGAACGGCGTCGCCTCGAAATCGCGCGGGCGCTGGCGACACGGCCGGCCTATATGCTGCTCGACGAGCCCTTCGCCGGCATCGACCCGATCGCCGTCGCCGACATCCAGCAGCTCGTTCGCCATCTCACGGCGCGCGGCATCGGCGTTTTGATCACCGACCACAATGTGCGCGAGACGCTCGGCCTGATCGACCGCGCCTATATCATCCATGCCGGCCAGGTGCTGACGCACGGCCGGGCCGACGAGATCGTCGCCAACGCCGATGTGCGGCGTCTCTATCTCGGCGAGGGCTTTACGCTCTAAGCGTGAAATACCTTTCCCGCCGGTGAATTTCGACTGCTTTGGCGCGATTTCTCGGCCAGATAACGCTCCGGTAAGCCGCTCCTGCTAGCGTTTTCCTTGACAAGCAAAAGCCGGGCCAGTTTCTATGCCCGGCCGGGAAAATCTGCTTCGGCACAGTCCGATGCGTAGACGAGGCGTTTGAATCACACCATGGCGCTGGCGGCCAAACTGCAGCTCAGACAGTCCCAGTCGCTGGTGATGACGCCGCAACTGATGCAGTCGATCCGGCTGCTGCAGCTCACCCATGTCGAGCTCGAACGCTTCATCGACGAGGAGATCGAGCGCAATCCGCTGCTGGAGCGGGCTGAACCGCAGGACGACGCCGCCGGCGATCAATCCCAGAAAAGCGAGGCGGCGCCGCAGAAGGATCCCGAAGGCGACTGGTTCGAGGGCGAGACCGAGTGGAGCGCGGAAGCGATCTCGCAAAAGCTCGATTCTTCCCTGGAGAACCTGTTTCCCGACGATCCCGGCACCAGCGAGAGGCTGGGGCCGGATCTCACGGCGCAGTGGAAGTCGGCCGCCGGGAGCGGCACCGGCGCGGCATCATCCGAGGGGTTCGATGTCGGCGACATGGCCTCGGCCGCCGTCACTCTGGGCGAACATGTCGGCGAGCAGATCGCGCTCGCTTCCCTCGGCCCCGGCGAACGCCTCATCGCGGGTGAGCTCGCCGACGGGCTCGACGAAGCCGGTTACCTGCGCACCGACCTCGATGAGATCGCGGCACGGCTCGGTACGGATGAAGCGGCGGTGGCGCGTGTGCTCGGCGTCTGCCAGACCTTCGAGCCGGCAGGCCTTTTCGCGCGCGACCTTGCCGAGTGCCTGTCGTTGCAGCTGGCTGCGCGCGACCGGTTCGATCCGGCGATGAAAGCGCTGGTCGCCAACCTCGAGCTTCTGGCGCGGCGGGATTTCCAGACGCTGAAACGCATTTGCGGCGTCGACGAGGAGGATCTCCTCGACATGCTGGCCGAGATCCGCGCGCTCGATCCGCGACCTGGCCTGGCGTTTTCGGGCGGCGCAAGCGATGCGATCGTCGCCGATGTCGAGGTGCGTGCCGCCAATGACGGCAGCTGGGTGGTGGAACTCAACGCCGACACGCTACCGCGCGTGCTGGTGGACAATGTCTATTTTGCCCGCATTTCGCGCCACGCCAAGGACCAGGCGGAAAAGGATTTTCTCGCCGAATGCCTGCAGAACGCCAACTGGCTGACGCGCAGCCTCGACCAGCGGGCCAAGACCATTCTCAAGGTAGCCTCGGAAATCGTGCGGCAGCAGGACGCTTTCCTCGTCCATGGCGTGCGGCACCTCAAGCCGCTCAACCTGCGCACGGTGGCCGATGCCATCGGCATGCATGAATCGACGGTCAGCCGCGTCACCGCCAACAAATACATGCTGACGCCGCGTGGCGTCTTCGAGCTGCGCTATTTCTTCACGGCATCGATTGCGTCGGCGGAAGGCGGCGAAGCGCATTCGTCCGAGGCCGTGCGCGACCGCATCAAGCAGATGATCGACGAGGAAAAGGCCGCCGATGTGCTTTCCGACGACGCCATCGTCGACATGCTCAAGGAAAGCGGCGTCGACATCGCGCGCCGCACTGTCGCGAAGTATCGCGAAGGCATGAATATTCCATCGTCGGTGCAGCGGCGGCGGGAAAAGCGAGCGCTCGCGAACGCCGGCCGCTAAATGCATGTCGCCCAGAAGTGTGCAGCGGTTCTGGGACAACGACACATGCATCAAAACAAAGACTTAACAGGTTGCTGAAAAAGTCGTGCACCGACTGCCAAGCAAGTCGGAATTGGAGTCCAAACGAGAATCGAAAAGC
>NZ_JBSKBP010000050.1:0-32007 GCF_053714275.1 Mesorhizobium sp. Arg314
GTCGATATCTGCATTTTGCTTGCTTGAACCTGCGGCGGTGACTGACATTTTGTAAAGCTCCTCTTTAGGATTGTGGCAGTCAAGACCTAGGCGTCGGAGGCGCTAGTCCGCGCGCCGAGCGTGATCGCCTCTGGCTGCCTCCTTGCTCGAGGTTCGATCTATGCTGTGCGGCAACCCGATCAGTGGCGGCGAGCGGGTTTTCGGAAAGGTCGTGGGGACTGGGCTGGAGCGGGGCTGGTTCGCGTCCTATGAACATTTGGCTGGCCTGGATAATAGCTGTTGTTCAAGCTCCAAAAGCTTTTTCGATCTTGGCTTCAAGAGCTTTGCTGGGATGCCACAAAACACCCCCCAACTCTTCAGAGGCGTTGTTACTAACGACAAAGCTCCGACCGACGATCCTTCTCCGATATTGCATCCCGGAAGAACTACCGATCCTGATCCAATGATGACATGCCTTCCTAAATACACGGGAGATAATTTGACGCCAAAGAATTCTTCCGGAATGGTTGGGTTCGTTAGATATCCTCCTGCGTAATCGTCCGTTCCGGAAAATATGCGGACGCCCGGGGCTAGGCCGGAAAAATCATCCAGCGTAATCATTCCTTCTCCGTTCAAGTAGCACCCAGATGCTATATGAACATAATCACCAATGGTTACTGATCCGCTCGAGCAATTAAATATTACGTTTCCATCAATTATGACGTTATTACCAATAGATATGTTTTCCAGTCCGGTCATCTTACATGTTTCGGCAATCCGAACGTTCTTTCCAACTGATTTAATGGGACTATCAACCAACTCACTTTCTGATAGATATGATAGTTCTAGTGAGGCACAGATATTAGATTTCTTATGTTGCGTATCATTTATGCTCATTTTCGCTTCCTGCTAGCTATACGAATATGTCATGGCCATTTCCTGCACTACAATTTAATTTATACAGGTGGAACAAGTGTAATACAGCAGAGTTTTTAACAACGCTCGACCCGGCTAGATTCTACGGCGAGTTCACATGACGAAAGTTCGGCGCCTTGAATCAATAGGTCGAACCTGACGCGTCATTGAGGTTGTGGCGCTCGGTGCCTTTGAGTGGAGGGTTAAAAATACTGACGAGAACTAGGTTCCTATCCCGCCCCCCGCGCAAGTAATGCTTGTCATGCTTGTCAAGCACGTAGATATCGCCCTCACGTATAGGAAAGGTATTGCCTTCCATGTCCTCCACTACGCCCTCTCCAGCGATGCAATAGCAGGCTTCGAGGTGGTTGCGGTATTGGATAAGTGAGACCGTATTGGGCCGCACAATCGTGTGACAGACGGTAAATCCCATGCCGTCCTTTTCCGTCAGCAGACGGTGGCTGGTGCCACTGCCCCATTCGACGAAGTGGTCGGTGGCTTCTACATCCTGCAGGCTGCGCACAAACATGGTTGTTCTCCGTATCTAACATTTGAGGATAGTCCGAACAGATCTGGCCCATCCGGTTAGGCTGGCAGCTCCCACATCGGTCGATGAGGCACGTTCAAAAGTCGTGCCAATCTCACGTAGGGCCTGAGAAAAGAGGTCGTCGTGCTGAAACAATGACTTGCCCTGTTGTACCTCAGAGGTAGGGCAACAATGCCTTGTGTAGAGGACTCGACAAACTGAACCGGGCCGGGTTTGCCGGGGGCCTTTTGGTTTAACAGGCTGCTGCAAAAGTCGCGTTGGTGATGATTTGTGATTATGGGAGGGCCGGCCCTCCTCTGAGGCGTTCGGTTATGTTTTGGAACGAGAGGAACGGACCGATATCGATTTTCGTGCTTGAATTGATCTTGAGAAGAACGTGTGGCCGGCTGGATGAGACAGGCGCAGTCGTTCTGCGTCGCCGCCTACGCCGAGACGGTGTTGTGGATTTCGTCGGCAAGCTACCGGTTTGCATCTTGGCTATGGAAGCCTGCTGCGGCGCGCATCATCACCTTGCCGCCTAGCTGGGCCTGACACCGCGGCAGGCAACCACCGGAGGCAAGCCGCGACTGCTCCGCATCTCCAAGCTCGGCAACCGATATCTGCGCGAATCTGATCCATGGCGCGCGTGCGGTGCATTTGCCGGTCACGCTACGCTTGCGCCGATTGAAGCGCTCCAGCAACAAGGGCGAAAAAAGAACGGTCCAGCGGTGGATGGTCGTGTGATCGACCGTAATGCCGCGCTCGGCCATCATCTCCTCAAGATCACGCAGGCTCAGATTGTAGGCAAGGTACCGGCGCACGCAAAGCAGGATCATAGATTGGTCGAACTGACGGCCTTTGAACATTGCACCCTCCGAAATGATCGAAGGATCTCTTGCCAAAAACGTTGCAACAAATCCGTTTTTCGTCTCTCTCAGGAGGAACATCCATCGCAGACGACAAAACGAAGCGCGATTTCCGGGACGCCACGGCGTGTCAGCGGAAGAGGACTACGAGGCCCGATACTTCGCCAAGCAGCACCGGATTACGCCCGAGCAAGTTCGGGAACTGATCGGCGAACACCGGCAACAACCGCAAAACCTTGGAAGGGGAGGCCAGGAAATTGCGCGGGTGACAAACTTTCGGATCTTGGCCAACGATCGACGGCTGCCGGCACGGCGGCGACCCCGGGGAGCAGGATCGCTTCGACAATTCCAAGAGACGCGGACAGCCGGGTCAACCGGATCATCGGCAAATTTTGGATGGACAGCCGAACCACAGCAGCTTGACCGGAAAGTGGATTTCAGATTGTTTTCTGGGACGCGGAACATGGATGCATAGTAACGGAATATCCGTGAAAGGGTGGTCATCGCGCGCCAGTGTCATTTTGGCACCCGCCAGGCTCACTCTGGTCGGGCGGATAAACTTGCGTGAGATACAAAGAGGCGTCCGATCTCATCGACAGCCGGACTGCGAATCATCGAGAAATGGTCACCATTGACACACAGGATCTCAACGTCGGGGTTTTCTCTTACACCGGTACCTGATTGGATTGCGCGTAAGTTCTGCAAGAAGACCTCTTCGGTTATGCCGGTGACGTTGTCCTGCCTAGGTAGAACCAGCGTCACGTGATAGTGGATCGGCGCGTAGATTTGAGCTGAAGCTGCGATGCGGCAATTCTTCTCGAATACCCGCTTCAATTCGCCGATCACGACGCCCTCTGCCGTGGACGAGGGGGAGTCTGGCGCTGTTGGCTTCCACCGGCTCATGTTTAGCAGCTGGTTGAAATCGTCATCGTCCACACGGGCGGTATGAAGCGGCGACAATGATGGCGCCAAAAGGCCATCCACGGCGACAATCCGCTCGATCTTGCGGCCGCGACATCCTACTTCCACGGCCAGGGAATATGCTAGCATAGCTCCGAATGAGTGGCCTACTAGCACCAGCGGACCATTCGGCTGGTGGTGCTCGACTTCATCGGCCATCTGGCGGACAGCCGCTACAATGTCGTCAGAAGTGCCGTCGTTGGGCGCGCCCAGACCGATCACATCGATGCTCGACTTGACTGAGTGGCGCAGTCCGGCCTCTCCCCCAACGTGGCCGAAAATCCCTTCCACGAAAAAGATCTTCGGCCGGGGTTGTTCGGCTGTTTCGGAAGCAGCAAGCGCGGCCGACAGAAAAGGGGATTTCCCACTGCTCATCGCAGCGAACTGGCAATCAATCTCCTGGAGACTGGCGCCGTCAGAAAGCAAGCTCAGTGGTACACGGGTAGCGCTCAATTCTTCGAGTGCCAAGCGAAGCTCGACTAACTGAAAGGAGTCGACACCGTTGTCCGACAAGGAACCGTTTATATCTAGCGATGCCTTATCTACGCCTAGGATCTCCGCCGCCGTCGACAGAACTGGCCTATCCTCAGGTTCGGCTAGTGTATCAAGGCCATGCACTAGGTTGCTAGGGATAAGTCTGACATCCTGCATCGCGCAGATCGGCTTTTGCTTAGCGTCGAGAAGCATGGCGTGGCGTTTGCCATCAACTCGGGCCGAGATAGTTCCAGCATCGGCGGAACTTGCCGCGTCGCGTAGGCTGACCGAACCTATGCTGGCCGTGAGAAAGGGCGTTTCCTGCCCTCGAACAGCAATCTCAAAGTTCGCGGCCTGCAACATCGCATTCAGGGCCGTGGTTAGTCCGGTCAATCCGGTGGCGCCGGAAAGCGAAGAGAGCCGAGCATGAAATGCCTTTTCGGTACGCCAGCTACTTTCAATCCGCTTGTACTGTGGACCATATTCCAGCCCCTGCCGGGCAAATTGTGCATAGAGGGTTTCAGAGGCGACGGTCTTACCGCATTCCCCCATCGCGCAAGGTTCAGCTTCATCAGGCCAACTTGCGATAGGGTCTACCACGGCCAAAGCATTCCGCGTCCAAGTCTCTTCTTTCCCTATCGTCCGAGAATAAAGCGCAACCCTTGGTCGGTCAGCACCTTCTAACTGAATGCCAATCCGACATCTGGTTTCGGCCGTGTTCAGAACGATAGGCGCTTCAAAAACCACATCATTCAACTGATTCTCAGTGGCATGGCCTAGGTTGGAAAGAAAATCGAAAATCATCGCCAGCATTCCAGCTCCGGGGACGACATAGGCGCCGTTCACCCGATGCTCCTGAAACCAATCAGTTTCCGGCGGCGATATGTCGAACACCGTGGTCTTGCGAATGGTACCTTTGCCGAGAGGTGGAAGCGAGGTCGTGTGTTGTTCGACGGCCTGCATGCGAAACGCTGTGCTGGCGATTTCACGCTGGCTGAACCGATAAGTCGGCATCGGGACGAGCAAACCACCCTCGGTGTTGTTAAGCTTATGCCAGGGCACAGCATAGCCCGCCGCAAACAGATCGGCGATTTTCTCGGCAACTGGATTGCCGGGAAGGCCTATCCCCGGTACCACACCGAATTCAACTCGGGCATTGTGCCCAGCCGTGGCGCGAGTAAAGGTGCTCAGCGCCTGTCCGAGGCCGATCTCAAGAAAAATTGGTGCCTCAATTTGATTTAGCACACGCTCCACGGCCCCCATAAAATCAACGCAAGATCGCATTTGCGTAGCCCAGTAGCCTCGCGTGAATGGCTCAACCGTCTGCGAGGAACACGTGGGGAAAATTGGAATCAGCGGAGTCTGGGGTGCGAGAACGGGACCTCTGTCTCGTAGAGCTTGCGACGCTGGCGCCATAATCTCGCTGTGAAAGGCATTTGCGACCTTGAGGCGGTGGTGCCTTAGCCGATTTTCCGCACAATAGTTCTCAAGGACCTCAAATCCAGCCTCTGGACCGGCCACGACTGTCCGATCGGGGCTGTTCTTGCAAGCGATTTCTAGGCCGACCTTGAGCAGTGGAGCCTGCAAGGACCCAGCATCTGCGTCAACCTGGCACATGAAGCCCTTCTCAGGCACCCGTTCCATTGCCACCGCGCGCGCGACAATCAGATCTAATGCCTCCTCCAGAGCAAGCACGCCGGCAGACACTGCGGCAGCGATTTCCCCGACGCTATGCCCAACTACCCCCGCCGGGTGAATTCCACATGACATCCACAAGGCGCTCAGCGATAGTTCGACGGCAAAAACAAGCGCCTGATCATGGATCGTATTTGATCGACCACACACGAAACTATTCTTGCCGGTTTTCGGGAGAAACGCACCAATCTTTTCGGTAAAGACCCTATGGCCCAAACGGGACCGTAAGCCGTCTAGAATTTGGTTGAAACGATCCCGAAACACCTTAATGCTGCTCAGACAGCCTAGGATATCCCAGTTCAGTTGCATTCCCTGGCCCGGAAAAGCCCAGATGAGATTTGACGAACTTTGCCTGTCGGGAAGCCGCATCAGCGGTTCGCCGTAGTGGACATTATAGCTGCCCTCATGTTCATAAATTACGCCTCGGGACGCGCTGAAATGACGGCGCCCACGCGACAAGGTTTCGACCAAATCAGGCTTACTGAAGTTGATGCCAGATAAGAGGAATTCATTTAATGCAGCAGCGTTGGCCTTAAAAGCGGGGACCGACCTCGCGGACACTGGAAGGATAGTGCCGATTGCTTGTGTCATGCCACCGTTTCCCTTGATCTTCCGCCATGTACACCTTGCAGGATGGTGTGGGCATTTGTGCCCCCCATCCCAAACGCGCTTACGCCGCCAACCAGCGGGCTCGAATGATCGAGCGGCACCGGCTGGCTGGTCACCTGGATGTTTTCATCCGGCCGTAGCCGGGGATTTAGTTCGTGGAAATGGCAGGTGCCCGGAAAGACAGCGTGATATAAACTTAGGCAAGACTTGATGAATCCGGCGACCCCGGCCGCTTCGTCGAGATGGCCGATGTTGCCCTTGATGGAGCCAACCAGGCACGGCGCATTCCGTTTGGCTTTCCTCAGACTCAGCCCAATGGAACTCCATTCGATGGCGTCCCCGACCACCGTACCGGTGCCGTGTGCCTCGACAAACCTCAGCGCATCGGGATCCAAGCCGGCATCGCGCAAAGCATAAGTGATTACATCAGCCTGCCCCTGGGGGCTTGGTGCAGCAAAGTTCATCCTGCGGCTGCCGTCATGGTTGACCGCGCTACCGGCGATGTTTGCATAAACTGTGTTGCCGTGCCGGATAGCATCGCTGCTCCTTTTCAGTACAACGAGGCCGCCACCGTTTCCAAACACGGTTCCGTCGGCTGCAGCGTCGAAGGGGCGACAAAGACCTTTCGGGCTGCGGACCGATCCTTCGACATAGTCGTATCCTGTCGGCTGAGGCCAAATCACCGAAATGCCACCGGCGAGTGCGATATCGCATTCATCGTTCAGCAGTGCTCGCCGGGCATAGTGAATTGCCGCCAACGACGTGGCGCAAGCCGCCTGAATCGTGACGCTCGGTCCCGTGAGGCCAAGGCGATAGGAAACCGTGGATGTCAGGTAGTTTCGGTCGTTGCCCAGCCGTTGCTGCAGCGTGTTGTCCTCGCGAAAACAGACATCGGTCCTGCTTTTGCGCAAGGGCTCAAGTTCATTCATTAAATATGTACTGAGCCCGGCACCCGCGAAAAGTCCAATGCGGGTATCGGCCCCGTAGCCGGCATCACCGGAATGTTCAAGCGCTGACCAGCATAATTCGAGAAAAATCCGTATCTGCGGATCTGTCCTGTAGGCTTCAGCCGGAGAGAGCCCAAAGAATTCGTAGTCAAATGAATCCACGTTCTCAAGCCGTCCGAAGCTTGGAACAAAATATCTGGAACCATCTTTCGCCTCCTCTTTGGCTGCGTCGTCGTTGCTTTTCGTGATCAGACAATGCCCGCCCGCCAGATTCTCCCACAGCGCCTCCGTAGTTAAGGCCCCGGGGAAACGACCGGCCATTCCGACGACGCTGACGTAGTCGTTTCGCCCCTCAAATCGCACGGGACGGGGGGCATCGAACTTGACTGGACTCTTGGTTCTCTCAAGGTGAGTCTCCAGCGCGCCGACGGTGGGAAAGCGATAGAAATCGGCTACCGTCAAATCAGGAAAGGTGCCGGCAAGCTCCAGCTCAAGCGACATGAGCTCAAGAGAATCGAAACCGATGTCGCTGAATCGGCTAGAAGCTGTGAACCTCGCGTCGGGCACAAGGTTGCGGATCGCTGCAGCTACCTTCATGTCGTCGGTTGCTGCTCCCTGGTCTAGGACCGACAAGGATGTCTCTCCGACACTTATCTCAGCAGCGCGGCGTTTGAGTGACGGATAATCTATCTTGCCGTTCTTCAGACGTGGCATCTCGGCCAACTTCGACACCCGGCAACGGAACTGACGTCCGAGTTTGACTACGATGTAATCGACCAGATCGTTTGACGGCGGCTCCGGACGTTTAGGTTCGCATGTATAAAAGACTCGAGGCTCTTGTCCAAACGCCGTTGCATGCGGTGCAATTGCAGCAGCATCCAGAATGCCTTCGCGCTGACGAAGAACCAATTCTATCGCCTCCAACGAAATCCGGTTGCCACGCAGTTTGACTATCCGATCGCTGCGTCCCACCAAATGAATATTGCCGTCGTCATCCACAAACCCAACATCCCCCAACACTGTCGGCGCTGAGAACCCTTGCGCGGAGTCGATCGGGAACTGGACCGCCAGGTTGCCAGCCACGCCCGCCGGAAGTGGTTCGTTCCGGCAGCCTAATATAGAAACCTTTGTCCCTGCGATCGGCCGCCCAATATGGGGCCGGTCTGGCCAAGCATCGGGTGTCCCTCCCAGGACATGGGCGGTTATGTCCTGGGTTTCTGACATGCCATAATGGTTGATGAGGGTCGCGCCTGTCTTAGCGAACCAGCGCCGAATATTATCACTGATCTCTAATGTTGCGCCGGCAACAATGACCATTCGCAAATGCTGGCAAGGCAGGTTCTGTTCCAACGCTGCGTTGGCCGCTCCTTCCAGCAGCACCGTTGGGAGGTAGATTCTGTCCAATGCCATTTTGTTCACGAACGACGCGAGCGCGCCTGGACTCGACCTTAAATTCGGCTCCGCGAAGACGAGGGTGCGCCCTCCAGCCAGCGTCGCATAGATTTCGTGATACGCTATATCGTGCACAAGCGACGACAGCTGAGCCATGCGATCTGCCTGGGGTAGACTGTCGAGATGCCATTTCACCAGTTGGTCCAATTGTGCAGCCGGAAACCGGATAACCTTTGGTTCTCCTGTGGATCCTGAAGTCATGACTGCATAGGCATCAAACTTTGGGGATGGGATCCGCTCTCGTGACCCGACCAGAAGGCGAAAACCTGCGACCGGCGTGTCGCAAGGAGCGAACCCCTCCGGCCGATCGAAATCCTGGAACGCCTCCTCTGTCACTAGGATCGCCTCCGCACCTGTCCTTTCCAATTGCTTTAGGTGCAAATGGCTGTCGCTTTCATCCAACCGAAGAAAACACCCGCCTGCCATATTCACCCCGACAAGAGCCGTGATTTCCTTAACCTCGCGCGGACCGGCATAAGCGACCGTCGGATTGCTCCCACCGATCCGTCTCTGAATATGACTGGCCAATTGATCCGCAATGCGGATTAGTGACAGGTAGGAGTAGCTGTCGCGTTGACCTTGTATCGCCTCACGCTCTGGGTTGCCATCAGCTTGCTGGCGCAATGCGTCGAGAAAAAATGGCGTCATAGCTGCGGGAGGTCCGGTGAAGTCAACCCCCTGCTTCGGACGGGCTGCGATGGGCTGTTTTGGTAGCAGGTAGGCTTTCATGCGGCCTGCCAGATAATCGAGCGAACTATGGTTCATCAGGCCATTGGCAGCCTCTAGCCGGCAAATCAACCGTCCGGAAGTATCACGCCAATGATTGGCGACCATCAGGTACGGTGTGGCGGATGGCGCCGGCTCGAAGACTCGTGCGATCGACGGGCTGGAGAAGCCGAAAATCCGACGCCGCACCAAGAGAATATCGAACAGATTGTCAGCCTGGCCCAATTCCGCAAAACCGGGCGAGGCAGCAATCTCCTGGTACGGAACGCGACCGATGCGGGTTGAGAGTTCCACCTGCGCCAGTGCCCATTGCGGCACTTGGCCGAAACTGGTCCCAAAACAGCGGCCTTCAATCAATGGCGGTATCAGTGCCAATCCTGGACCTCCAAAATAGCCGAATTCCGAGCAGCTATCGGGAACGCAATCCTGAGGAATAGCGACGATAGTCTGCTCGTTGTTCAACAGATTTGCAGTTGCGAATTGCAATGCGGCCAAAAGACCCGCTTCAGTTTCGTCATGACCCCAACTCTGCTCATCTGGTGCAATGACAAATTCCCTCAAAGTCGGTTGCGGCGCGCCCAGGTGGAACCTAGCCCGCAGATCGCCCAGATCGTCGATCTCCTCAGCGAGGCGCAACACCGCTTCCCAATCGACTTTCGTTGACGGTTCTGCGAAAGGGACTCCGACTAGGGTGCCGTGGCCGCTCTCGATATTGGTTTGGCCCGAAAGGCCTTGCAAGAATAACAGTAATGATCGATCACCATCACAGATAATGTGATGAAACAAACAAAAAATGTACGTTTTTCCTTCACACTGGACAAGTTGTAATCGCCATGGAAAGCGATTCATTAGTCCAGAAGGCTGTCTTATAAACTCTATATACAGAGTGGAAAGGTTCTTTTCCGATGCGCATGCCCTTTCTGGTAGAATCACCTCTTTAATGAATTCAGATTCTACTTGGCGTAGCCAAACATAACGCCCGCCTCGGCGGACAAGCCTCGTATTTAGGAAGACGTGCTGCGGTACAATAGGCGTCATAGCTTCATGCAGCTGCCGGGTCGACAATCGTGTTGTCATTTCTATTGCGCAGCATATGTTGAGATCGTTGCGCCCCGGATCAAGCGCGTCCAGAAAGCACATCCGCTCCTGCGATGCATTCAACGCAAATTCTGCAACTTCCTGTTTCACCTTGCCGCCTCCAATCACGCTGCACATGACCCGCTGCCTTTCGGCGGGGCAGCTACAATCACCTTGCAAAGAGATCACGCAAAACTGATGCCAGCGTTGATCTGGCGAATGGAAGGCTTTACGCCGTTTTTTTCAGTAACTTAGCGCAAGCACCATGAAAGATTGCGCAAATTGTATTGTGTCGACGATCCGACAAGCCGATAGCACGTGTCGCACACCGCTTGTCCCTGTGCATGGAAGAAATTTTTCACGTAACTGCCGGATCAGCGACAGCCCATCTCCGCACAAGCCACATGGCAGCTTA
This sequence comes from Mesorhizobium sp. Arg314, assembly GCF_053714275.1. Taxonomy (NCBI): domain Bacteria; kingdom Pseudomonadati; phylum Pseudomonadota; class Alphaproteobacteria; order Hyphomicrobiales; family Phyllobacteriaceae; genus Mesorhizobium; species Mesorhizobium sp. Arg314. The sequence goes on from NZ_JBSKBP010000050.1 coordinate 10,642, forward strand.
CAATCAAAAACACCCAACAGCCGCCTTGGCTTCGGTCGGGACAACCTATTGAGACTCCACAGCTAGTGGTTTCCGCCTAACATAAGAGTCCGGCTTGGGATTCCCTTTCGCGAGTGCGCATGCGAGTTTGGCGCATGCGCACAGGAATATCCCTCACCGTTTCGCCGATTGATCGCCAGCGCCTGAGCGCGCTGATCAGGGATCGCAACGCGCCGCAAAAGCATGTTTGGCGCGCCGAGATCATTCTGTCGAGCGGCGACGGTGTGGGCACCGTCGAGATCATGCGGCAAACCGGCAAATCCAAGACCTGCGTATGGCGTTGGCAGGAGCGCTTCGCAACGGAAGGCTTCGAAGGACTGTTGCGCGACAAGACGCGACCCTCGCGCATTCCGCCTCTCGGGCCTGAAGTGGCTGAGCGTGTGGTGGCGCTGACGTTGCAGGACCCGCCTGGCGAGACGACGCACTGGACCGCCGACATGATGGCGGCCGCGGCCAGCATCAGCCCGAGTGCGGTGCGTCGTATCTGGAAGGCGCACGGGCTGCAGCCCAACCGCTGGCGCCAGTTCAAGCTCTCCAACGATCCGCAGTTCGTCGATAAACTGCGCGACGTCGTCGGCCTCTATGTCGATCCGCCTGCCCACGCCATCGTGCTGTCGGTCGATGAGAAGAGCCAGATCCAGGCGCTCGACCGCACCCAACCCGGCCTGCCCATGAAGAAGGGTAGGCTCGGCACCATGACCCATATGTGGACGGCCCTCCTCCTCGCAAGGCGTTGAGCTGCGTTTTGATCGGATCGCTTGCGATCATATGTCCGGCCTCTGTTTTGTGCGGTCGCACATGACCGCGGGCCAAGATGGTTTCCGCAACGCGAGTTCCTAACACGACTGCGACCTACAACGGCCAGTGAGTCATCCGGATTATCTTGCGTCGTGGATCGATCGATCACACCACCTGCTCATTCTCTTGCAAGTTCCTACATCAGCTCAACACGGTCGCATCTTCGTCTGCTCCCCGTGTTTGGCTGATCTTCTAAGCCGCGCACGCCGCACCTGGCGGCACAGCATTGGTTCGGTACGCTTCGCCAGTCACCATCATTCTCCATGCGATGCGAGCGATTTTGTTCGCCAACGCCACGGCGACGAGCTTCGGCGGCTTGCGCTTGAGGAGATCGAGGAGCCAGGGCGAGGAATTCCTGCCCCGTCCGTCCCGCACTCGTCGCAGGAGAGCGGTGGCGCCGACCACCAGCGTACTTCTCAAGGCTTCGTCGCCGGCGCGTGTAATCACGCCGAGCCGGACCTTGCCGGCTGTGGAGTGATCTTTCGGGGTCAGGCCGATCCAGGCGGCAAAGTGCCGGCCTGATCGGAAGCCCTCGGGGCTTGGAGTCTTCATCATCAGAAGCGATGCGCCGATCGGACCGACGCCGGGGATTTGCGCCAGACGACGGCTGCATTCATCGGCCCGATGCCAGGCCATCAACTTGGCGTCGACCTCTTCCAGCCGCGCTTGCAATTGAGCATATTCCGCGCCGTGGAGCGCGAACAGCTCACGCGCCAGTTCCGGCAGCGACTTATCGGCTGCGATGCGCTCGAGCAGCGGCTCAATCTTGCATATTCCCTTGGCGGCAGTCAGTCCGAACTCGGCCGCATAACCGCGGATCGAATTGACGAGTTGCGTGCGATTTCGGATCAGTCGGTCGCGCATACCGGGCAGCATCAGCGCCGTCTGGTGGTCGGCTGTCTTCACCGGAACGAAGCGCATCGTCGGCCGGCTCATCGCCTCGCACAGCGCTTCGGCATCAGCCGCATCGTTCTTGCCTCGCTTGACGTATGGCTTGACGAACTGCGGCGGGATTAGCTTCACCTCGTGGCCGAACGACTGCAGGAGCCGCGCCCAATGATGCGATCCGCCGCACGCCTCGATCGCAATCACCGTCGGCGGCGCTTTCTCGAAGAACGCCACCATCTCCTTGCGCCGAAACTTCTTGCGCAGAACCGGGTCTTCAGCCGCATTCACACCATGAAGCTGGAACACGTGCTTTGACGTATCCATGCCAATTCGAATAATCTGTTCCACGGACGGTCTCCTTTGCTTGAGATCTTCAACGACCTCATTCATTCTGGCACATCGATGCCGTGCTGGGGGCCGTCCACACCAACACGACTACAAGCGCAATGGCACGACCACACTGTTTGCTGCTCTCAACGTGCTCGACGGCACTGTTATCGGCAAGAACATGCAGCGGCATCGCCATCTGGAATTCGTCCGCTTTCTCAACGCCATCGACGCCGAGGTGCCGACCGGCAAGGCCGTCCACGTCGTCCTCGACAACTACGCCGCTCACAAGCACCCCAAGGTGCGTGCCTGGCTCGGCCGCCATCAGCGCTTCACCTTCCACTTCACGCCGACCTCATGCTCGTGGCTCAACGCGGTCGAAGGCTTCTTCGCAAAACTGTCGAAGCGTCGCCTCAAACGAGGCGTCTTCCACTCCGTCGTTGACCTCCAGGCGGCAATCAACCGCTTCCTCCAAGAGCACAACCAGCAACCCAAACCCTTCTCTTGGACCGCCGACCCCGACAAAATCATCGCCGCCGTCAAACGCGGGCACCAAGTGTTAGACTCCATCCACTAGAAAACTAAGGGGCGGTCGACGCATGCTGAGCCACTTCACGATGTGTGGCAAACCAAACATCACCGTGGTTCTCCTGGTGGCTAGGCCTGAATTTTGAATGGGCAGAGTACCTCACTTAGTTCTTTGGCTTCGAATCGCTTTACTGTCCTGACATTTCCGAATGGAGGCCGCGACTTCATCACTCCTGCCGCAAGCAATGCACTTCCTTCAATAAGCACAATTTACAGTAGCGTTTCACCGGTCCGAGTGAAAAAACGGCATACGAGAGTAGCTCCCAACCTAGGCGCCCGTCACCCGGCTTCGATCCTGGGTCGATAAGGGCCGCCGTCATGGCCGACCGGAATGAATGTATGGGTTCCAGCAGGTCGATGGTCGCGGGTGCTTGCTCTCGCTCAATTCTAGACTAGCGTCCCGGCTACCGAACGACCGGTCGAGCGGGTACTCGGCGGAGGTCATGACCTTGCCCCCTCAGAGCGCTTCCACGCACATGGCAACGCCCATGCCGCCGCCGATGCACCGCATCGCCAATCCTTTCTTGGTGCATGTCGCTTCATTTCGAAGAGGAGCGTGTTCAGCACGCGGGCGCCGGATGCGCCGACCGGATGGTCGATGGAGCGATTGCGCCGCCATTGACGTGACGATGCCAGGATCCCAGCCGAGGTCCTTGTTGACCGCGCAGGCCTGTGCGGCGAAGGCCTCGCTGGCCCTCGACCAGTTCGACGTCGCCGATGGCCCAGCCGGCTTTTGCCAGCGCCTTGCGCGAAGCCGGGATCGGGCCGGTGGCCATGACCTGCGGATCGACGCCGGCCGTTGCCCAGGAAACGATCCGGGCAAGCGGGTGGATGCCACGCTTGGAAGCCTGCGCCTCTTCATCAGCAGGGTGGCGGCAGCGCCGTCATTGATACCGGAGGCATAGCCCGGCGGTGACCGTGCCTTCCTTGTCGAAGGCCGGGCGCAGCTTCGTCATCTGGTCGAGCGTTGCGTGCCATACCGGATGTATTCGTCCTGGTCGACGGTGACATCGCCATTGCGCCCCTTGACGATGAGGGGAATGATCTCGTCGGCGAAGTGCCCGGCCTTCTTCTGCGTTGTTCTGCGAGGCGAGTGCGAAAGTGTCCTCTGCTCCTCACGGCTGAGCTGCCACTGGCGGGCGACGTTCTCGACGGTGGTGCCCATCTGATAGCCGTAAGGCGTCAGCCAGGCCGTCCTTGATCATCGTGTCGATCATCTTGAAGTCGCCCATCTTCACACCGCCGCGAAAATGGGAGCAATGCGGCGCCATCGACCTCGAATGCCATGCCGCCGGCAATGATGATATCCGCATCACCGGTCGCAATCTGCTGAATGCCGAGCGCCACGGCGCGAAGACCCGAGCCGCAGAGCTGGTTCATGCCCCAAGCGTCTTTAATCGCCGCCTTGATCGCCGCCTACGCGCCGGGTTCTGGCCTTCGCTGGCCTGGAGAACTAACCTGGACAAGTATCACCTCGTCCACCTCATCCACTTCGATGCCCGCCGCTCGAGCACGCCCTTGATGACCGCGGCGCCGATCTCATGTGCCGGCGTGCTGCCGAACGCGCCGTTAAAGGATCCGACTGCAGTACGAGCGGCGCTGGGGATGTCGATCAATAGGGTGCTCATGGTGGTCTCCTCTATGGTCCTTGCGAAGACCGCAGAGGCCGGCCCCAGCGTCTTCTATAATCACCGCCACCTTAGTTGATGATGGTCGCCTCGGTGGCGCTGCGGATCTCGCCGTCGCTGACGCCGCCGGCAAGCTCGACCAGCTTCAGTCCGCCATCAACAACGTCGAGCACACCAAGATTGGTGATGATCCGATCGACGACGCTCTGCCCGGTCAGCGGCAGGGTGCATGCCTTCAGCACCTTGGAGTCACCGGCCTTGTTGGTGTGGTCCATGACAACGACGACACGTTTGACGCCGGCGACCAGGTCCATGGCGCCGCCCATGCCCTTGACTAGCTTGCCGGGGACCATCCAGTTGGCGAGATCGCCATTCTCGGCAACCTCCATCGCTCCCAGGATCGCCATGGCGATCTTGCCGCCGCGGATCATCGCGAAGCTTTGCGCTGAATCGAAGAAGGCTGAGTGCGGCAAGGCCGTCACCGTCTGCTTGCCGGCATTGATGAGGTCGGCATCGATCTCGTCTTCGGTCGGGAACGGACCGATACCGAGCAGGCCGTTCTCCGACTGCAGCGTCACATGAACGCCGTCCGGGATATAGTTGGCCACCAAGGTCGGAATGCCGATGCCGAGATTGACATAGGTGCCGTCTTCAAGCTCGCGGGCAGCACGGGCTGCCATCTCATTCCTTTCCCAGGCCATCTGCTCTCCTCCCCTGCCCTCAGGCTGCCGCGCGCGTGGTGCGCTGTTCGATGCGCTTCTCGTGTTTGCCCTGGATCAGGCGATGCACATAGATCCCCGGCAGGTGGATGTGATCGGGATCGAGGCTGCCGGAGGGCACGATCTCCTCGACTTCCGCCACGCAGACCTTGCCACATGTCGCCGCTGGCGGATTGAAGTTGCGGGCGGTCTTGCGGAAGACAAGATTGCCTGATGTGTCGGCCTTCCAGGCCTTGACGATCGAAAGGTCGGCCACGATGCCGCTCTCGAGCACGTAGCTCTCGCCGTTGAAGGTCTTCACCTCCTTGCCTTCGGCGACTACCGTGCCGACGGCGGTCTTGGTGTAGAAGCCGGCAATGCCCGCGCCGCCGGCGCGCATCCGCTCGGCAAGCGTTCCCTGCGGATTGAACTCCAGCTCCAGCTCGCCGTTCAGATACTGGCGCATGAACTCGGCGTTCTCTCCGACATAAGACGAGATCATCTTCCTGATCTGCTTTGTTTTCAGCAACACGCCGAGGCCGAAATCGTCAACACCGCAATTGTTCGACGCGATCGTCAGGTCTTTGGTGCCGGCCTTGCGGATGGCATCGATCAACAATTCCGGAATTCCACATAGGCCGAAACCACCCGCGGCAATGAACATGTCGTCGAATAAAAGCCCTTCGAGCGCGGTAGTGGGGCTGTTGAATACTTTGTGCACGTCATCACTCCAATCTCGTCTGTCACCAAGAACGTCATCTAGTTGATTCAAAGCGTAGTTTCTCCGTCCGTAGAACAGCTCGGGGTAACCTGCCGCCACCGGCTCGACACTGGTCGCTATGCCGGTCGGTTGGCTGCCCGACTTACATCGCCGCTCTTTTTCTGATGATAGCAAGCCCTAAATCGATGAGACCAACCATGATCAGGTAAAAACCACCGGCTGCGATTAAGGGCGATATATTGTCCGAGTAAATCATCCCGTAGGAATTCGCGTTACTCAAGACGTCGGAGACGGCGATTGCACTTGCGAGCGACGTGGCTTTGAGGGTGGCAACCAACTCGTTCCCAATCGTCATGACGGAATTGCGGAAAGCAATCGGAAGCACCACACGACGAAGGGCCATGCCATCGGTCATTCCCACAGCCATACACGCCTCGATTTGGCCTCGTGTCACTGATTTAATTCCACCTCGGAGAACTTCTGCCAGATACGCCGCGTTGTTAAGGCTAAAACCCAAGACGGCGATAGCAAACGAATACCGGAAAAATACGTCCCAGAGCGGCCCTTGTCGGATGAAGCCAATGTTCGGCAGACCGTAGTACAGAAAATAGAGCAGTGTCAGAAGCGGAATTGCCCGAAATGAGAATGTGAACCCTTCCCCAGTCCATTTCAGAGCGCAATTGTCGCTATTCACGAGTACCGCCACTCCGCCACCCAATATCAGCCCGAAAACCATAGCGAGAGTTGTGAGCGCGATCGTAATAGGGATCCCGCGAGCGATCTGTAGCCACAGTTCCGAATGTAAAAGCAGGTCAAACATTACAGTTGCTTCGCAATCTCAAGTCGGCGTTGAAAGATCGTCAAAATGGCAGCAACGACCAGGTAGACAGCGGCTGCATAAGCGAACGCAGGCAATGGATCGTGCGTCGCACCCGCAACGATCTGCGCACGGCGTGTAAGTTCAGTGACGCCAATGGCGGAAGCGATCGCCGTCAACTTGATTACGACCAGCAGTAAACTTCCCAAACTGGGAGCGGCCAACCTAAGCATCAGCGGGATCGCTATCCGAACATTTACAAGATACCCCGGCATTCCCACCGCCACTGCGGCTTCAAGCAACCCTCGTGGAACGGCCCGGTACGCGTCGGAAAAGATCTGACAAGCATATGATCCAATTTGGATTCCGAGGGCAGTCAACGCTGCCGCAAACGGACTTGGATCTGGGATGCCGACCGAACGAGCGAACCCGATGGAGCCATAGTACGCTAGAAAGATCGTGAGCAGTTCCGGCAGAGCACGGAAGACGCTGATGTAGATCGATATGAGGAACTTGACCAGAGGCGACGAGTGATCACGGATGAGCGCCAGCAGCAGGCCTATCACGGCTGCCGCTGCAAACGAAGAGCCTCCTAGAGCGACCGACGACACGATCCCCTGCAGCAGGTAAGGTAGATAGTCGGACGTCGTATTCACGATGATCGGCCTTTGTTTTATTGTAAAGACACTTGGTCAGTCTGCTCGGCGCGAACGGCTACGTTGCTCGAAATATGTTTTAGGGCGTTGTGAAGCGAAATGAGGCCGCTACTTCTTAGCTCCAGGAGTGGAGCCTGTTCGTTTAATCCGATTGTTTGCCTAACTTCCTGGGCATAGGCTACGACCAACTGTTCATCTGGATCGCACTTTGCTTCCTCCACAAAACCGGCTTTCATTTCATCCACCAAGCTCTGCACGAGCTCTTTGTACACCTGCGGGCCAACTATAGCCCCATTCCTTCGCTCCTTGATCCCTAGTGGCGCATTCGGGCCAGGAAGCGATGAAGCTCTTGGGACTTAGGAGATGCGATGAGACTGCGTGGAGGACCTTCTTCCTCGACCAGGCCTTTCCGAAGGAAGAGCATCTTGTTAGAAACGTCTCTCGCGAATGCGATCTCGTGAGTTACGATCAACATTGTTCTGCCCTCTTTCGCCAAGTCGGTCATGACCGCAAGAACCTCACCGACCAGTTCGGGGTCCAAGGCTGACGTCGGCTCGTCGAAAAGCAGGACGTCCGGGTTCATCGCAAGGGCACGCGCAATTGCTACCCGCTGCTGCTGTCCGCCTGATAATTGAGACGGTCGATAATCTGCTCGATCGGCGAGACCGACGCGGGCGAGAAGATCGAGCGTGCGTGACCGCGCAGCCTTCGGCGATTCTTTCAGAACCCGCACGGGACCTTCAATGACATTTTCAGCAGCTGTCATGTGTGGCCAGAGGTTAAAGGATTGGAAGACCATTCCCACTTCCCGACGCAGCAGTCGCAATTTTTGTTTGCTTGCGCGAGAACGACTTAGGGCATCGGAAGCTTGATGGATCTCACCACGAATGGTAACAGTCCCGCTCGTAGGAATCTCAAGAAAGTTCAAACAGCGAAGAAAAGTGGATTTTCCTGATCCAGACGCACCGATCAAGCTAATAACGTCCCCACGCATCGCTTCCAGGGAAATTCCGCGAAGAACGTTGATATCCGCAAAGCGTTTTTCAATCTTTTCAGCACGCAGGACGAAATCCGTACTAGAATCGGAGAGCTTCGAGTGCGGGTCGATCTGCATTTCGTTCCCCTTTTTCTAAATGACAAGGACCCAGCCCTGTGCACATTTAGGTTATTTGGTCCTGCGGCCAATTGGCAGATGATTTTATCATCTGTGCATAGACCGAGAAGTTAGGTTCTTGAATTGTGTCATTCATAACGCAAATCAATAGAGAATAGCCGGCGCAGCGAATATAGCTACCTGTCGGCGCTGCGCCGGTGACATTTTTCGAAACGGGTTGCTCTCTAAACCCGCGGTCCCTCCAGGCCTAGCTTCTGCCGGGTTTCTGATGCGGACAACACGGATCCGCCCATACCAGATATAAGGCCAACAGCTCGCCCAACCAACGTGTCATTATCGGCAAAGACGCCCTTATCGAGATACAGATTGTCCTCTAGGCCGACGCGAACGTTGCCTCCCTGACCTACAGCGAGCGGAACGAAACGCAGCTCATCACGCCCAATTGCAAATGCACTCCACGTCGATTCCGCTGGGGCCAATTGCTTGAAAGCGTCGAGAACGAAGGGTTCCGCTGGCGCACCACCAGGGATTCCGAGGCAAAATTGGATCAGCGGAGTCCCTTCAAGGAGACCCTCAGCTAACATTTTTTTTACGAAGGCCAGGTGGCCAAGTTCGAATACCTCAAGCTCGGGCTTTATACGGAGCGACCGCATATGCTTCGCCATTGGCCGAAGGTACGTAGCCGGCGCCGTGTAAATGAGGTCGCCATCGCCGAAATTCATGGAGCCGCAATCCAAGGTGCATATCTCAGGCTTCAGTCTCGGCTCGCGGCACAGACGATCTAGATGCCGAAGGCGCTCGATCGGACCGAGCAGATCTGTCCCGGGTCCCCCAAGCTTTGTTTCCGGCGTTTCTGTAAGGACGAGGTCGCCAGCCATGCCGCAGCTCACGTTTATGATCACATCCGCGTCACTATCTCGGATGAGAGATATGATCTCCGCAAAGAGCTCCGGGTCCCTGCTTTGCTGACCTGTTTGGGGGTCACGCGCGTGGAGGTGAACGATTGCAGCACCCGCCTTTGCGGCCGAGATCGCAGCGTCCGCAATTTCCTCGGGAGTGACCGGTATCCGGGGGTGGCGAGAAACAGTGTCTGCACCGCCAGTGACCGCGCAGGTGATGAATGTGCCCAACTTAGATCCTTATATGTTGCAGGCGACGTTGTTCTTCGTCGTGTCCATTAAGGTGAGTTGACAGAACTCCGCCCAGACTCGCTCACCATCGCACCGGATTTCCAAAACTGCGATGCTGTCCTTAGAAAGACTATGACGCTGTGCGAGACCTCAGACAAATTATCGCTTCTCATCAGTCTATTCGTAAAATAAATAAGTCTGTGTCGGACCTGGGATTAAAATATTGCACCGCAAAAAAAGCTTCCGTTCAATGATGAACGGCAGCGAGAGGGCCCTTCCGAGCTGGGGAGCGACGACAATGGAACCGCACTTTTTACCAAGCCGGGAATCGAACTCACGGTCCGACCTGCTGCGATAATTTGCGTTCAGCGGCGGTGCGGATGGTATCGAGCAATGGCGCGGCTTCGCGCCTTTCGAGGTCGAACATAACGCTCATGATCTCAATTGTTGCGTGAAAGTTGCCGCTGGTGCCGTCAATTCATGTTGGAAAGTCAGAGAGTCCGGCCGACCTTATTGATCCGAGTGCAAACTCTCAAGCCGCGAGATCTAACATCTTCGGAATTCGATTACGTGACGTACATCCGCCCATCCAAGATGAGCGCCAGCAAGTTGATCTACGCCGCCTCCCAGGCCGCTGTAGGACTGCGCCCGGTTGATCACCACAATCCCAGGACAGCATTTTTCAACGGATTTGCTAAGCGCTGACGCCACCGTCGACTAGCAACGCTATACCGGTGATCGATCGCGCGGGTTTCACTTCGTAAAAATAGCATAGCCGACGCGACTTCACTCGGATAAACGAGACGCTTGGTCGGCATTTCATTTAGAAAATGCTCTTTGGCCGTTTGATCGATAGACAAACCGAGCCGCGGCTTTTCGCTTCATCTTGCGCAGCTGCGAGCGGTGCATACACCTACCGGGGGCAAATCGCATTGCACTTGATCCCAAGTTCAGCGCCTTCCAGTGCCACTGTTCGAGTAAGCCCGAGAATGCCGTGCTTTGCGGCAACATATGCCGTCTTACCGACTTCGCCGGCGAGAACCAGCGTCGAAGCGGTGTTGACGGTTCGACCCTTCCGTTTCCGTTTCATCGCCGGGAACACGGCCTTGATGGCGTGGAATCCCGAGCCAAGACTAACAGCCAGTAGTGCTATCAGAGGCCGCACTTGAAGATTCCGCGTTTTCTGTTATCGATATATGCAATTTGTGAATAAGTGAGTGGCAGATGGACATCGGACTTTTGCGAACATTTACAGCTGTCGCGGCAGTTGGTAGTTTCTCCGGAGCCGCGCAGCGCCTGAATATGACCCAGTCGACGGTTAGCCAGCAGATCGCTCGGCTTGAAGAACACTTAGGAAAGCAACTGTTGGTTCGCACAACGCGACGCTGTCACCTTACCCATGATGGTGACGAACTCATGGAGCGCGCGAGCCAGGTGGTTGCACTGGTCGATGAGATGGAAAACGCATTCAGGCCTGAATTAAGTAGTGGAACTGTCGTCGTGGGCGTAGTTGACGATTCCTACCTTTTTGCTCCGCTCACGCGAGCGCTCGCAGAGTTTGTTGAACATCGCCCCACAGTAAATATCGAAATAAGAGCAGGAATGTCTGCGGACCTTTTGCGCGAGCTAAAGGCGCGCAATATCGAACTCGCACTGCTGCGGGTCGACCCAGAGGCGGAACGCGCTGGGCTCTTACAGACAAGCAAGCTAGTCTGGATATCTGCAGCCAATTGGCAGGTTCCAGCCAACGGAGTCATTCCGTTGGCTGTCGTCGGCGGCACATGCAACTACCACAAGGTCGCTCTCGATACGCTGAGGCGGGCGAACCTTCAATCACGACGAGTGGTCACCTGCAGCAGTCTGGAAGGCGTGCTGGAAGTCGTCCGAGCTGGTCTTGCGGTTTCCGTGGTTCCGGAGGGGGAATTGCGTAGCGGCATGCAAATCGTGAACGACCACCGCCTCCCACGTCTCCCCCACACGGGTCTCAAAATCAGCTTCAGCGAACAAGAACCATCGTTGGCGGCGAAACAATTGGCACGGGTGATTGAGAATACGCTTCAAAATCGGGTGCCGCTCCGGCGTAAATGATAACCGGCCAGCTCAAAGATCAATAAGCCGAATTTGTCCCGACTAGTTCGCCTAGCTTTTCGGCGGTCGCCATCGACAGCGTCCAGCCGAGCGATCCGTGGCCACAGTTTAGATAGAGGCCTTTGACTTTCGTTGCGCCGACAATCGGCTTGCTGTTCGGCGTGACTGGTCGCAGTCCAGTCCACGGGTGGACCTCCCCGTCGTAATCTCCTGACTTCGGGAAGATGCCCTTGGCGGTGGTGAGAAGGGTGCGGAACCTGTCCGCTCTGAACTTACCATTGACGGGCCCGATGTCTGCAAGTCCGGCAATTCGCAGTCGGTCGCCTATCCTGCAAAAGACCGTCCTTCGGGCCGTGTCGGTGATGCTCGCAACAGGGGCTAAGGTCAGAGCCGGAACAGTAAGCGAATATCCTTGAACGGGCCAGATCGGCAACGAAATTCCGGCGGTCTTCGCGATAGGCGCAGTCCACACCCCTAGAGAGATCACCGCGAGGCTGCATTGAATTTCGTCCGTTTCTGCTGTGACCCCGACGAGCTCGTTCGCACGAGTCTGAATGTGGCGGATTTTCGTGTTAAACAGAAAGCGCACTCCATAATCTCGCTCAAGCAGAACCCGAAGATTTCTGCAAAACAGACGGGAATCGCCGGCTTCGTCGTGCGGCGACCATATCGCTCCCGCGAAAAAATGGCCGTAGTGCACTAGCGCTGGCTCTTTCTCGAGCGCCTGCTCTCGCGTCAATACGACCTGCCCGGCGCCATATTGATTCCTTAGCTTGCTAAGTCCCTTCGCTTTGAGGAGGCTCTCCCTACTGGAGAAGAGTGTGATCTTGCCGGTTTTACTGTAATCGAACTGCAGCTTCTCTGAGAGTTCAGCGATTCCAGATCGGCTTTGCAGCGCTAGCTCCAAAATGTCGGTCGTGTTGCGTTCGAAGGCCTTCTGAGTTGCGTTCCCAAGGAACCTCAGGCCCCATGCGATAAATGCCGGGGAGAGCGTTAGGCGAACCCTGAAAGCCGGGTCAAGTCTGAGAATGTATTTCGGAATGTTCGCCGCGAGCGCGGGAGAGGCCATCGCATCGGTGTAAAAGTAGCTGAGTTGAGCGCCGTTGCCAAAACTTGCGCCCGTTTCTGCAGGCCCTGGAGCGGCGTCAACGACGCAGACCTCGTGTCCTTTTTTTGCCAGTGCGTAGGCGGACGTCATGCCGACGACACCTGCGCCAAGAACTACGATGCGGCTCATCGAAAACCCTAATCCTGAAGACGAGCGATGACTTCGACTAGGACGCCACGCTGCAAAGCAGCAACGCCGATTGCAAATCTGGCGTGGGGGCCACGCTCGCCAAAGACCTCGACAAATAGGTCCACGGCGCCATTCACGACAGCGGGGATGTTGGTAAATTCGGGTGTGCAGGCGACGAAGCCGGACACCTTGACAAGCTCCGACACCGTGGACAGTTTTCCTTCCGTCGCCACGGACGACTGGCTCATGACATTGAGCGCCGGCAATTTTGCCGCTTCATAGGCCGATTCTTGCGAAACCGCATCGCTGACCCGACCCGTGTATTTCACTGCCCCATCCTCCAGGGGCCGTTCACCCGAGACGTAGGCCAAGCCGCGATCCTTGAATCCGAGCAGGTTGCCGGACGGCTTGAAAAGAGCAAGGTTGGGCGAACTGATACTCTGCTCAGGGGTCTGGAGCATTGGTCACTTCTTCCTCTGGGAGTATTCTCGTGCCTTTGCCAGCAAGGCGTCGAAGATGAGTGCGTCGATATCGGCTACGCCATATTCTGGATGCCACTGCACCCCGACAGCAAAGCCGCCGTCTTTCTTCTCAAGTGCCTCCACCACCCCATCCGGAGAGACCGCGAGCACCTGGTAGGCATCCGAGGGGAGAACAGACTGGTGATGAATGCTGTTTACCTCGTGAACCTCACCCCGCAGCATTTGCAGGTGGCGTGAGATACCGCTGATCTCGATACGGTGGTGAGCTATTGTGGCCGATTGAAGGGCCTTATGTTCAAGTGCACCGTCGATTTCTGTAGGAATGTCTTGGACTAACACCCCGCCAAGACACACAGCCAGTAGCTGCATCCCGTTGCAAATGCCGACAACGGGCATTGCGCGCGGTAACGCGCCTTCGATCAAAGCCCGTTCGAAATCTGTTCGAGCGGGCTTCGTCACATAATCCTTGCGCGCAGCTTGGCCATACAGCACCGGGTCGATGTCGAACATGCCGCCGGTAACGAGCAACCCGTCTATGGCATCTAGATAGTCATCCACGTGTTCACGATAAGGGAGGAGGAAAGGGAGACCGCCAGCCTTTGAGATAGCGTCGGCATAATTTTGCCTTGCAACATATTCGGTTTCGGGGGCGGCAAGATCGTTGATATCCGGCGTGATGCCGATACGTGGTAGGTTAGGCATGTTCGACCTTAGGATAACCAAGCGAGCGCGACATCTTCATAAATATCGACTGCTTTGAGCACATTCTCGATAGAAACAGACTCATCGGGCTGCCCGCTTAGACCCAATGCACCGGGACCGATGATCGCAAACGGCACAGACAATCCGTCCAAAAGAACAGTGCCGTCGCTATAATAGGACACTCCTCTGATTTCCGGTGGGAGACCTCGATGACGGCCACAGATTTCAACGCAAAGCTTGACGAATGTATCGTCTGGCTGGCTTTCAACGGCGGGCTTGAAGTCCAAAATACTGATTGACACGTCAGCGGGCGCAAGCGTCGAAACTTTTTCGACGATTTCTTTATGATCCACACCAGGATGCAGCCGAATATCAAAATCGACTGTGCAGTGGTCTGGGGTGAGATTCACTGCTGAGCCGCCCTGAATGCGACCCACTCGAAGAGTTTGCTCATCGAGGAGTGGATGCTGCGAGCCCTTCAGATCCAACGCATAAAGACGAGCTAAAAATTGGTGGATAAGGTCGATCGCGTTCACGCCAGCGGCCCCCGAGACATGACCTAACCTACCTGTGGCGGTCGCTCGCAGCCATAGCGCTGCCTTTTCCACAATCACCACGTCGAGATCGCTGGGCTCGCCGCACAGAAATGCGCCTATCTCCTCCTTTAAGCCCTGTTCTGCGAACCGTCGCGCCCCAAGCAAGTTCGCACTTTCGCCTGCGGTGAACGCAAGAATCACGTCTCCCTTCAGCTTTTGCCGGGATTCCTGGGCCAGTTTGCCAGCCGCCCCAATCATGGCGGCGAGTGCGCTTTTCATATCGGTTGCGCCCCGTCCGTAAAGACGGCCATTTTCGACCTCGCCGGAGAACGGCCACCTCTGCCACGGGACAGTCCCAACGGGGACTGTATCCATATGCGACGAGAAAACCAGGGCAGTCTTCCCCCCCGTCCCGCGGATCCGTCCGAGAACATTTGCTCGGCCTGGCAGAAATTGATCTAAATCGGCTTCAACCCCAAGTGCGAGCAATTCCGTGTGCACTAGTTTAGCGATTTCGATCTCTTTTCCGGGGGGGTCGCAGGTATCAATTGCAACGATTTTCTGAAGAAATCCGATAGGATCAAAATATTGCCTACCTTCGCTGTGCGATCGAGCTCTAACAGTCGCCATTCATATATCCTCTATGTTTTCTGGAAGAGAATGGCGATTTTGTCACTTTTGTTGAAACGCAAAAGCGTAATGAATTGATCGAGGAACTTTATGAATGACAGCTGGCCTAGCTGCCGCATTGATGCACGGCGATCGGCTTTCGGCGGCCTGAAGCGCCTTCTGGTCACCGTCCCGATGCCTTTTTGATGAGCCTCGTCGGGCGCCGGAGTTGTCGCGATGGCAGGTGGGGGTTTGCGGATTGCGGTCGGCAGGTTCGTTTCGGGGCGTGGGCGCCCCATCGTCTATGTCGCAATCCGCGGGGCCGTAGCCTTGGTGCAGGAGGTTCGGTCGGCCGCCAAATGCGTCTTCCACGGCTTAATATGGTTCTCGGCCGCGCCGCGCCGGGAGGAGACATCCTCGAACAGCGTCTCGGCCTTTCCACTGGCAAGGTTGGTGACGACGAAGCGGGAATCGGCACCATAGACACCAACCTTGACCCGCGTGATGACGCGATCGACGCGACTCCCACTGGCGGCCCGGTCAACAAACTCCTTGCCCGTCTTACTCGACGCTTCGAAGCGTGCCGTTGTGCTGGTCTCCAGATCCGCGACCTGCTTGCGCAGGTTCGTGGTGGGCGCCTGACCTGCCACTCATCCAGCGCGGCGATTAAAGCCTCGACCGTTTCAGTTACGCCGTAGGGCGGGGGTTGAGCTACCGGCGGAGACGCGAAGCCCATATCGAGCGCAGCGTATGTCGTGGGCTGGCGCGGCATGGACATCTCCCCGATTCGCGTGAGAGCCCAATGCTGCGCCCATCTCCGGCGATTGCGATGGGGCGCCCGTGTCGTGGAGCAGTTTCGGCCAGGCTGCCCAGCGCGGCAAGGCCGACGTGCGGAGCAGTCGTGCACCAACTCGTACGGAGGATCCGATCGAACATCCACCCAGGAACCTCCACCCAGCGAACCGATACCCGGCCAGAAACGCTGCAGCAGGCGCTGCTTCGTTCTTGAGGAAGCGCTCCTGCGTGTCGTCGGGCCGGGCGCGATTGCTGCCGCTGCCGAAGCTGAGGCGCAAGCGCCCCTGCGGGCATGGGCAAAGCAAAAAGCAGGCGTGAGCGGCGGGTGCTTCCGTCGCGTTCAGGCTGAGTTTGATTATTCTGAATTATGTGTTGTTCGGGATCACGACTTCGCCTCTGGGAACGGACAGGAAGTGCTTGAGCGCATTCTCGGTCAATTGCGACACGCTGTTTTGGTAATTGTTATGTGAAAGGCTTCCCGTCCAAGTCACCGCCCCGGCAGCGAACACGCCTCCGCCTTTTGGATGCTCCATGTAGCTAATGTGACTGAGCGGAGGTAAGGGTGAGTATGAGAAACTGCCCGGCTCAGATGCTTCCGCTAAGATCGTCAAACCAGAGCGCTGCAACCTTACTGCGTCCATTTCAAAGGCAGCCGCTGTACCTAGGTTCAGACCAAAATTACCAATGGATTCGTCGGCGATGCTGTCAAAGAAGGGCGAAAATTTGGTCGAGTAGCTCTCCGGCGTCCGGACAAATCCTTTAGGGTCCTTCACTGCCGCAAAGAGATTTGCGGCATATTCGAGGCCTGTAACTCCGGCAGTAGATCTGCCTCGTTCCAGCCAAGTGCCCCCGAATTCCCCGGTAGTGGAATGGTGCTCATTCCCCTTTTCGGCCTTGAACGGCGGATAGAGTCCGGCGCCACTTTTTCGGACCTCCATCAAGTGCGGTCTCAATTTATCGATCGATGTGACCCAATACAGGCCGTTGCCACCGAGGTACAGGCATCGCCCGCCTTGCGCGAAATATCGATCCAGTTGATCGCGCATACTACATGTCCAGTATTCAGAGTGGCCGGCAATGATCAGCACTTTGTAGGCTGGCAGCAGATCGCCGTTGGATGCAGCGATGTCGTGGTCGGAATACAGGTCGTAGGAGATGTTGATATGCTCAAGCCAGTCAGTGAGGTACAAATCCGCCACCATGGTGTGCGCACCCCAGTTTTGGATCGCCTTATTGGGATTGCCGGTACGATGGGGCTTCCGATGCGATGAATAAAACACACGAGACCCATCTGAGTGAGCATCATAAAGACACAAAGCGTGATCGAGCGCGCCGTCATCGGTGAATCGCGCCGGATCCCGGTTGCTCGAATAGGCTTGCCACGTGAGCGTGGGGACAAGCACGCAGACGTCAACCCGCGGTCGTTTGGGCCGCACCACAAATGGCAAAAACAACTCGTCGACGTCGTTCCAAACCCGCGCTGCATATATTCCGGGCTTCGTGTCAGGCAACTCGACACTTAACGTGGTTTCCCAATTCGCATCGTCGAGATCATCTTCGTGGAAGTGTATAGCATTGTATTCGTTGGGAACACCTGCCAGTCCACCACTCCACGGACCGCTCCATTTAGGGCCCGTGACGGCGCGAGCAGGTGCGTTGATGACGCGTCCGTGGCGATTGGAAACCCCATCCACGGCAAGCGTCGTACCGACTTGCTCATTAAATTTCCAATGGCTGATAAGGTTTGGAATGCGGCCTGGGTTGAAGCCATCCGCGAGTTGCTTAACCTGCTGGGTCGTTAGTGGGCCTCCGTAGAGCACAGGATCGCTTAATTTCCCGTTGAAGTGTCCCCAATGCCTGTTGCCGGACTTGCTGCCTGCAAACGTAAGCGGGTTATTGCAAATGTGTATCGTTGAAAATGGCACTTCAACTTCGGTCGTTATCAAGCCGCCAAAATTGCTAGGAGCGTTCTCGATAGAACGGCTCAACGCCTGATGAACCGCCAGCTTGTTTGTCTTTGGATCGTAGGAAACGGCGGCGAAATGCCACTCTTCTGCAGAAACGAATTCGTGAGCCGTGCACCACTCGGCGCGATTTCCGGAACCAGAGAGCGCTGCAGTCAGCATCGAATCTCCAGCAAGATACAGACCGAACGAAAAATTCCCCGGCTCACCTATTGCCGCAAGTGTTTGCCAGCCCCGATTAAGGAGAGTGGGGAAAAACCAGACGGCGAGCGTAAATCCTTCGGTGAGGTCAAGTGAACCATCGACCTCAATGAACGATCCCAGTGGAAGACGTTGCTCCGTAAGGACGATGCCATCCGACTCGAACCAGTCGCAATGCTCAACCTTGTAGCCGGGTCCTCCGGCTCGCGGGTCGCCATGTACCAACCGAAGTAGTTCGACATTGGCTCTCGCTTTTTCCGCGCCGCTTATCTTGAAATCCTGCACCTCGCCGGGGGCTACGCTGACCTGTTGTGCGTAGCCCTCAAGGGGGGAAACTAGGGTGGGTGAATTAGGTACTTTGCTCATAGTTTCCCTCCTGTGCCAGCGCGAACGATCAGTTATTCAGAATGTTGCGGCCGAACCATTTCTGGGAAATCTTGTCGTATTCGCCATTCTTGACGATGGTGTCGAGAGCGGTCTTCAGCCTCGCAGCCCACTCACCTTCATCTTTCCGAAGCATGAAACCCTGTCCCTGTCCCCAATACCTGGGATCATTGATGCTTGGCCCAACCATCTTGTAGACATGGGGCTGCTTCTTGGCATAGCCGTAGACGAGTTGGTTTTCATCGCTGAACACGGCATCCACTCGCCCCGCGTTCAGGTCAAGGACAGCGCCACTGATCTGGTCATACGGTTGGACGGTCATAAACTTTGCAAACGTGTCGCCGCTGTACTTGACGATGGCTGACGCGCTCTTCTCGATTCCCAATGTCTTTCCTTTTAGACTGGCTTCGCTCCCGTCGATCGAGGAGTTCCCGCTGACCATCAAACGAAACGTCGGTCTGATGTAAGGACCAACCATCGTGAACTTCTCAAGTCGCTCCTTCGTCATGGCTGTGGTATTGATGATAACGTCGATTTGCCCCGACTGTAACGCAGCAATTTGGCCATCTCCCGCAACCGCTTGGATGTCACAGGTCACATCCATGGTTTTGCAGAGCGCATTGGAAATTTCGAAGTCGAAACCGGCCAGTTCACCGCCGGGAGTTTGAAAGGAGAATGGCTCCCAAAGAGGATCCATTCCCACCTTGAGCGTATCCTTCGCACTGGCGGATTGCATGCCCAGCGCGAACGTTCCGACCACGCCAAGAATCATGAGCAGTTTGGGCATTTTCATTTGTAGTTCCTCTCTTTCTTAAGTCACTGGCACATTCTCGCAAGAAACCGCCGTCAGTTTCTCGGGATCGCTCTGGCTCAGGCAGATAATCGCGGCGAGCCTTGCTCCTCCAGGGACGAACCATAACACTGGGCATAAGGGGGAAAAGAAAGATTATCGAATTAATCCATTCACATTCGCGATAAGTTGATGTCACGGTCCATCCGCAGCAACCGCAGCGACCGTGACCACGGTAGGGAAGCGCCACACAGAGATTTTTCAAACCTGCGCAGATCGATCAAATTCCGCTTTGTTACAAGAGGTCACGCGAGTCTGATGGTCGCGCTAGATGTCCCAAATTTTCCGTATTCAGAACTCGAATAGATTAATTCGATAATCTGTCTTTTCGGCACTTTCTGCAGCGGTTAAGTTCGATAAAGCTCACCAAGTAAAGGCAATGACTGCATGACCTGGCGAAATGCCACGACTGCGGCTCGTTATGTGGGAGGTCGCTGGGGTGCCCACTGAGTGGGAAAGTGGCATCGACGGAGTAAGCTAATTGGAATCGGCTTGACGGACTGACTGTCGAACTCGTTCGTTACTGGGAGTGATCTACAATGCGCGTCTTCGTTGCGTCTATGAAGCACGAAAGTCACAGTTTCTGCACGAGCCGCGCCGAGATCGAGGCGTTTACGCGGCGTGATTATGTGCTCGGATCCGCCATACCCGAACGCTTCCGTGGCACGCGCACGGAATGGGGAGCTGCCTTTGACGCTGCCGATGAATACGGCTTGGAACTGATACGTCCGCTCGCCGCGGCTGCTGTCCCTGCAGGGTTGGTAACCAGCGCTGCTTTCGATCATCTCAGTGAGGTGATCCTGGCGGGGCTTAAGGACGCCATGACTATTGACGGCATCCTGGTCATTCTGCACGGCGCGATGATCGCCCAGGACGACACAGAAGGTAAGTTGCTGATCCGAACGCGCAAACTGGTCGGGTGGGACATCTCCATCGCGACCACACTGGACATGCATGCCAACGTGACCGATGAAATGGCGCGCCATTGCACCATCCTGTCGACTTATCGCACCACTCCTCATGTGGACTTGTATGAGACGGGCCTGCAGGCCGGATATCCGTGGGCCGATATTGCGCAGGCCTGCACTTCGGCTGCAGTTACCGGAGATTGCTATCAGGCGTGTTACATCGAGCTAGCCGAACACCTTATGGACGAATGCTGGAAAGGGCGACACATCAGCACCATCGATCTGATGCCGCTCGATTCCCCAATCGCCGCAATTGAGGCTCACCAGTTACAGGGCGGCGTTGCAAAAATTGGAGAACATGGCCCGCTGCCGGTTGGCGACTTTACCGACCGCCCAGCCAGTGGCGCCGGAGGCGATGGAACCAATTTGTTGAAGGCGATGTTGGATGGCGGCATCAATGACGCAGTGCTTGGCTTTATAAACGATTCGGCCGCAGTCGACGCCGCAAAGGCAGCCGGTGTCGGTGCTACGATCAATGTCAAGCTAGGCGGCAAGTGCGACCCGGACTTCGGCGGCGGCCCGCTGGAGGTCACCGGTAGGATAGTTCATCTGTCGGATGGGAATTATGTGCGCAAGGGTCCAATGCGACTGGTAAGTCCGGCTCGCTCGGACCGACGATGACAATGGCCGTCAATAGCATTCGTGTAGTCGTTTGCTCCCACAGCTATGAGGTCGACGACCGCCAGCAGTTTCGTACCGCTGGCATCGACCCGAACCATGGAACATATTCTTGCCTGCAAGGCAATGAACCATTTCCGAGCCGGTCTCGCGCGGGCTCATCTATGTCGTCAACGGCGGGGGCATGCTCAACTAATTACGCGCGGTTTCCCTACACCAAACTGCGTCGACCGATGTCTCCGACTGATTTTAGTTAGACGAGCTATCAACGAGGACTTTGAAACATCAGGCGACCTACTTGGAGACTTAACGCACGGAGTGGACTGCGGCCGCCCATCCCCAGGCAGATGAAACATTTGGGACCGCGCGGCCCCGCAGCAACCCGCAAATGAGCATACTCTTATCTATGCGCTCCGCACGAAATTGTCCGGCAACATCTAGGGCCTCAGACGCCACAATCCTAAAGAGGAGCTTTACAAAATGTCAGTCACCGCCGCAGGTTCAAGCAAGCAAAATGCAGATATCGAC
>NZ_JBSKBP010000051.1:0-30325 GCF_053714275.1 Mesorhizobium sp. Arg314
AACGTGCAATGGTCGATGAAATCTACTCCCGGCAGGAAATCCTGCGCTCGATCGACAATGCGGACGAGCGCCAATTTTTCTTTCCATATGCATTTGGGACGAGGATTAATGATGGACCGCAATCCCTTTTCGGAAGCTGAAATAGCTGAGCGCCTTGCCAGGCTGCGAACCATGCTTGCGGAGCGCAATCTAGACGCAGCGGTCTTCGCTTCTCCAGAGAACGTCTTTTATCTCACCGGGCTGGACCACTGGGGATACTTTACTCCGCATCTGCTTGTCGTCGCGCACGAAGGCCAGCCTGTTCTGGTCACCCGTGCCAATGAGAGATCAACTATCGAGAATCGGGTGAAGGCAGCAGTGTTCCGCAGCCACTCAGAAAGCGAAACGGCGGCTGACGTTGCGGCGCGGGTGCTGGCGGATCTCGGGTTGGCCAGTAAGCGGATCGGCCTTGAATACTGGACGGCTGGTCTCAGCCATGGGCTTGCGGTAGCACTTCAGTCGCAGACCGACGCCAAATGGAGCGACGTTTCCGGTCTGGTCGACAAGATGCGGCGAGTGAAAAGTGCCGAAGAGCAAGCCCTGATGCGTCGGGCTGCCAAGGTGACGGACGCCGCCGCGGGTGCGGCGATTGCGGCCATCACCGACGGTGCCTCCGAGCAGGACGTCGCTGCCCAGTGCATGGCAGCGATGATACGCGCCGGAGGGCATGTTCCGGGTTTTGGGCCTTTCATCCGTCCAGGCGCGCGTGTGAGCGAAGTGCATACGACCTGGGGGGATGGCCTTTATCGGAAAGGTGAACCCGTCTTCATCGAGCTATCCGGCTGCATCTCGCGCTACCACGCGCCCCTCGGTCGGCTTGTCCACATTGGCCACATCAAGGACGAGGACCTGGCAATGGCGGAAGTAAGTGCCAGGGCGTTCGATGCTGTTGTCAAGGCACTGCGCCCCGGTGCGATAGGGCGAGATGTTTTCGCAGCCTGGCGAACTGTAGCAGACGATGCTGGCCTGGCTGATTACTATCGCCAGTCGTGCGGCTATCTAATCGGCGTCGGTCAGCCTCCGTCATGGACCGGCGGCAACTCGGTGATCGGGCTCAGACCCGACTCCGATATCGTCATCGAGACTGGCATGAGCTTTCACATCCTCTCGTGGCTGATGGGGACCGGGCGCGGAGACGACTTCGTTTCCAACACGGTCCTCTTGGGTGACCGCGGCGCTGAGCTGCTCACCCTCACGCCGGCCGGCCCGATTGTACAATAGGAACGCACCATGCCGCGCTACTCGGCATTTTCGATTTCCGCTTGTTGTCTGACCAGTGGCGGCGCGCCTGGCGGGCGACGGAGCCCAAGCCGCGAGCGACAGGCAATTGTAGCGGGCCGTTTTACCGGTGCCGATCTCCGCACCATGCCTGAATGCCTTCATGCTGGCTTCATCTTCGGGAAGAGCATCCGGCGGGCAAGTTCGTCGACCTGGTTGGCTCCCTTGGGGTCATATCAGTAGCAGCACCACCTATGGATTTCTCGCACACCGACAAATGCGATCCGCTTTTGAACCGGCACAGCCCGAGATCGAACCCTGTTTGAACGCGGCTTGGATCCGATCATCCAAGCCTACAATTGATGAGTAACGGACATGGATACAACGCCAAAAACGAAGATCTGGGCTGACATCGACCTGGACGCGGACGGCAAACAGGTTGGATATTTCCGGCTGCCGCTCGCCGTGCACGACCGATCTGGAGACGATGTCGGCTACAATTTCGAGGCCATCCCCGTGGTCACCATTCGCAATGGCGAGGGTCCCGCTGTCCTACTGATGGCGGGCAGCCATGGCAACGAATACGAAGGCCAAATCATCCTGACAAAGCTGATCCGGGAGTTGCGAGCCGAGGACGTTCGTGGCCGGATCATCGTTCTGCCAGGGGCGAATGCTCCGGCCGTTCGCGCCGACCGGCGCAATTCCCCTCTTGATGATGGAAATCTGAATCGAAAATTTCCCGGCGATCCGGATGGCGATCCCACATCAATGATTGCCCATCTGATCGAAAGCGAATTGCTGACGCGCGTCGACTATGCGGTCGACCTGCATTCCGGCAGCCTCAGCATCGAGTATTTACCCTGCGCTGTCGTCGCAAGCGATCCCGATCGCATGGGCGATGATCTGGATCTCCTTCGCGTGTTCGGCATGCCAACCGGGATGATCATTGAACATTCAACGGGCGGTGACCGCGCACTGATCGGGGGGTGTCGGCGCCAAGGTGTGCAACATCTTTCGTCGGAGTTGGGAGGCGGCGGCGGCGTGTCCCGCGCAGCCCTTGCTGCCGCGGAACACGGCGTGATGCGGCTCCTTCATCATTTCGGCGTGACAAGAAGGCCGCTGACGGACCGGCCGCCGCTCGACTGCACGCTGCTGAAGCGCGTGGCAAGTCGGGACTACATCTATGCCGAAACCAGCGAGCGCGGCCTGTTTGAGCCTTTTGTTGGCCTTGGCGACCGGGTCGAGGCGGGCCAGACAACGGGGCTCATTCATTTCACGACAGCACCTTGGCGTGAGCCGCAACCGGTGATCGCCAAATCAGGCGGCGTCATTCTTTGCCGGCGGATTCCCGCAAGGACGGGCCTCGGCGACTGCGTCTTCGTGCTTGGGAAAAATTGGACCTCATGAGCAGCCATAAATTCCACCGCGATCAACGAGATCTAAGAGACTTTGATTTTGTACCAGACGCGAGCGATCCCGCGCTCGATGCGGATATGGCGGCGGCCATGGCGAAGCAAAGAATTGCGGCGTCGTGCCGGCGGTCTGCCCCTTACACTCGAGGACAATCGCCGGCAGCAAAGCCAACTCATCGGATTTTTGGAGCGAAGGTGCGCCCGACATCGCCCATGTCGGGCATTCCGATTGAGGCGCTAACTTGGCGACTTTCAGCCATTGCTCCGAACCCCGACGTGAAGCTGCGGATTTCGACACCAGATGATCAAGGCGATCCCCACAAAGGGTTCCGCGAGGTAGGATCCATCAGAACCTGGTCATCGACCGATACCGTCTTCGCCCGAGGATCAAATTCCAAGGGCCTGCTGTCGTTGAACGCGCAAATCGACCACTGTGGTCGGGCCGGGCAGCACAGTCGAGGTCGACGATTTTCTCAACTTGATTATCCATCTCGAGGAAGCTTGCCCGCACCAGTTCGCGAAGCAGAAAAAAGAAGTGCCCATGGAGGCCCGACAGCATTGTTGCCGGCTTCGGCATCTTGTTCGATACCGGCAACCGATCTCTCCCCCCTTACCCCGCTATCCATGCTTCTGAAGGTCGGCGGCTGATTTGGGAGCGCTCAAGCGAGGTCCTCAATAGATACTTCAGCAATCATCAAACTTCGGATCAAACAACATGCATTCTCCCCGCTCTCTTGTCGTGAGCTTCGACGGTCTTCGTCCCGATCTGATCTCCCCGGAATTGACGCCCAATCTCTGCCGCTTGCAGTCGCTTGGCGTCACGCTATCGGAGCACCGAACCGTCTATCCGAGCGAGACCCGCTCAGCCTTTCCGAGCCTCGTCACCGGCGCGACGACAAGCCGGCACGGCATGGTCGGCAACAAGTATGTCGACCGTTCGGTTTCGCCGCCGCGCTATATCGACACCGCAGACGCGGCGTTGCTTCGCAAGCTTGATCAGGAAAACGGCGGAAAGCTGATGTCTGCGGCGACGCTTGGCGAGACGCTTGCTTCCAACGGCCGAAGCCTGGCCGTGTTGGCGACGAACACGCCGGGAACGACGCGCTTCTTCCACCACAAGGCAGAGGATTTCGGGCATGTTCGGTTGTCGGGCCATTTCCGCGAGGCCTGCACAGCCGATGCCTTGGCGGAGGCAGAAGCCCGTGTTGGTCCGCTCACTCCCGAGCCGCCTAAAATCGAGCCAGATACGTCCGGACAGGACTGGATTACCTCGGCCTTTCTCGAGGTCGTCTGGCCGAAGCACCGGCCAGACGTGACGATCCTCTCTTACGGTGAGCCCGATGTCACCTCCCATTTCCATGGCACTGGAGCCGAGGCGACGCGGCGCATCATCGCCCATTGCGACCGGCAGTTCGGCCGTGTGCTCGACTGGTGGGAAGCGGAGGGCCGCGCCGAGGACGTGCAGATCATCGCAATATCGGATCACGGACACATCACCGGGCATACGCGCGTGTCGGTGATCGAAAGCCTGCGGGATGCCGGTTTTCGACCGGGCGTCGCGCCCGGGCCTGACGTCAATGTCGTGGTGGTGCCCGGACAGGTGGGCGCGCTCTATCTCGCCGAACACTCTGACGAACAGGTTGCGCGGCTGGTGGCGACGATCACTGAGCACCAGTGGTGCGGGCCAGTGTTCACCCGAGCCCGAAACGAGACTGACGGTATCGCAGCCGGCAGTCTCGGCAACCATCTGGTCTTTGCCGATCACCCGCGCGCGCCGGACGTCTCGTTCTCCTTCCGGGCGGACGATGGCGTTGACCCCTTCGGCCTCATTGGCGGCACGTTCTATGACAATGACCGGCGCGCAGGCCTCGGCGTCCATGGTGGCTTGCATCCGAAGGAACTCGCGGCTGTCGGCATTGTCGCGGGGACAGCTTTTCCGGCGGCCGGTTCCGTCTCGACAGTCCCATCCGGCATTTGCGACTTCGCGCCGACCATTTTGCATCTTCTTGAGATAGGCAGACCGAACACGATGAGTGGCCGGGTTCTCAATGAGTTGCTCTCGGATTCTGAGAAAGCGAACGCAGCAATCCGACATGAAAGTTTCGAGGCGAAGCTCGGCCGCTACCGTCAGGTCCTTCGACGCGTTCAGGTTGGAGACGCCATCTACATCGATGATGGTACGGCCGAGAGTTAGTTTCCACACGTCCGCTCCGAGGGCTGAGTCTTGTTGCGCACGCCTTGACGACGGTGGGCGCTTGGTTCGCAACCACCGTAGTTTGTTTGAGGGCCTGCTCGATTGACTATGGGCTCCACGTCGAGGGCCTTTCAATTCATCAAGGCTTGCGTATGGTTCGATGATAAAATATTTTTCGTTGCGTGTAAGCTTCCTCATGCGGGCACTACAGCAGACGAGGAGGGCAACTCGTCTGCTGTATTAAACAAGCAGTCGCCAATTGTTGTACGTGCGGGGACTCGCCTGCAAAGTACAACGCCAGTCTTTTTGAAATGAACAGCATCGGGTTCCTTCCATGGAGCGTCCGTGCAATGAACCACTCCGGCTACTTGCCCTGCATGCACCTTATGTCCGAGCTCAACGTATGGCTCGAAAATACCTGTCGCGTGTGAATAGACATAGTCTTTAGCCGGGTGTCGCAAAAAAAGCCTCACGTTTTGGGCCCCCATCGATGGCTGGTCGCTGGCTAATACGCCCACGTGTCTAAGCAGCCGAGACATGCCTGTTTCGGCCGCTCGCAACGCCTGCAAGTTTACTGTCCCGGCCCCCCCAAGCTCGGTTGACAAGTACGGTATCCCCCCCGCCCGGTCACAACCTCCGCTCAGGCTTTGACCGCCGCCAGCTGGTGCATCAGCGATGAATCCCACAGGGAGACCGAAGACAGACAACAGAGAAAGCAAGTACACTAGCTTCCGTTCTTCCCTTGGTCGAACAATGACAGTTGACGGCAAATATTCCAGAGATGAGCCACCGGAATGAAAATCGCAGACCAGATCGGTGTTGGGGAGAAGGCACGTCTCGATAAAGTGTGCAATCATCCATGTTGGCCCTCCGTCCGCTTTCCCTGGGAAGCAGCGATTCAAGTTGCCTTCATCAATTGGTGAGACTCGTTTTCCTGCTTCAACCGCAGGCGCATTTGCGGCTGGTAAAATGATAATCGTTCCACGTACATCAGAGAGTCGGACTTGACGCAGGAATTTCATGAGCAAGATCTGACCCTCCCACTCGTCGCCGTGGTTTCCGGCGATGAGGAGGACGCGGGGGCCACATTTGTTCTTGACCACGGCTACGGGTATAGGAATCCAGCCATAGGCGGATTCGTGCGATGAGATTGGTAGCCGGAAATAGCCAAACTGCTTCCCGTCGGAGTTAAGCTCGACGTCCGACCAAATTTTTGAATTTGTTATTTCCACCCCCTGATGTTCAGCTGTGATATTGTTAGCGCCGGTCATCAAACTCGCCTCTTTCTGATCGCAATGGTGATCTCCGTCTGATATAGGAGTTCAACCCGTCCGTGGTCCTCTTGATATCGTCTTTTGTTTTCTTCCAAGGAGCGGAGCCCTCGGTCAGCTAACGATTTTTGCTGGCGCGGCAAAGGACTTGCTGCTGTCGAACATTGAGCAGCACCTGCGGCGGTTATGGCCGCAAAGCTCGCAACCTCAAAAGGCCATCGCTCTGACGCGAGTAAGTACCGAATCCCTGACCTAGCCAGCGTCACCTCCTTGGACAGATTTCACGTCTAAATTGCTCCCGCCCGTCGCAAGCGCGACGTTGGGGCTCCGCGAACAGAACCATGACGGAGGTAAAATTCTTTGGCGACCGAATCGGATTTCGTGCCTTGGCGCACCCGCGCAATTCCCTCAATGCGCCCGGTTCAGATGCGGCGTTCTATTCGGTAGTGTGGTTGAACGCCGGGTGGTTTCCGTTCTCCGCCCACTTGCAAAAACCCGTGCCGAAGGTAGAAACCCATCGCGGTCGATCGGCCATTGGCCCATAGAAGCGTGGCGTCTCTTCCGCGAAGCATCCTTAGGCCGTGCTCCAGAACTGCAGATGCTAACCCCTGGTTACGAAAGCCTGGATGGGTGGCCATGGCTCGCAGGCGCCAAGAAGAGCCTTTATCTTCAAACTGTTTGCTGATGGATTGATCCTCACGCAAGTATGTTGCGACAGAAACGATTGTATCGCCGAGAAAGGCGGCCAGGTGAAATTGTTCTGTCGCATAGCTATATGCTGGTGCCGGCCGGGCGCGAGCGGGCAACAGACTGATCCGTCGGATTTCCTCGCAGTCAACTTCCTCGACAAGCCCGACATGGAGCGCATCCTCGGTCATGTAGATTCGGGGGAACACGGGTATGAATGAGGCTGACCGAAGACGTCGGTATGTGAGATCCGACCGTTTCTCGTTGATGGGCATTTTTCCCCCGTGACCTTCGTTCTTCCGCTGCGCGTCATCGAGTTAAGTTGCTCACGATCTGAAGGCCGCGAGTTAGAACCTCACGATTGCTCGGGACTCCAAGACCGATACGAAAGCGCTCGGGACTTGAGCCGAAATCGACTTCGAACTGAATTCCCGACCCGATGCTGACTCCTTGATCCCGACTTCGGAGCATCAGTTCGTCGAGCGTCATTCCGGGCGGCACCTGAAGCCACAAATGATAGCTGGAAGGATGGCCGGTTCCTTGTGCGAGATGTAGGATTTCCGTTGCGAGCCCGCGGCGTTCGGCCGTCTCGCGCCGCACGGTTGACAGGATTTCTTCGGCGGTCGAAGTCTCCAGCCAGCGGGTCGCAATTTCGGCTACGATCGGCGCAACCATCCAATTGGTGGTGGGTACGCTGGGCCAAAATACTTCGGAGAGGGCTTCTCCGCTCGGGCCGACGACGTAGGCAACGCGGAGTTGGGCGGCAAGCGATTTGCTGAGGCCCTGAATATACCAGCTCCGCTCGGGCGCATATGTCGACAGGGGCAGAGGAGCAATTTCCGGAAGCGCGCCATAGATGTCGTCCTCGAAAACCTGGAGATCGGTGTCTCTGGCAATCTGTGCGATCATCGCGCGGCGCCCAGGGGGCATGATCACCGAAGTCGGATTGTGGATCGTCGGCATGCAATATAATGCGCGCGCTTTTCTGCCCTCCTGCCGGCAAACACGCAGAAGGTCGTCGGGGTTAATACCTTCATGGTCGATACTGACGCCCCGCAACTGAATGCCGAGAAGCTTCGCAAGGGGCTTGATGGCGGGGTATGTGAGAGATTCTGTTAACAGAATTCCGCTTGGACCAACGTGTTTGGCCATCAACATGATCAGCGCACTTTGCGATCCGTTGGTGAGGGTCGTAGTTTCCAAAGATGGCGGTGCACCCAACCGTCGAGATAGCCATTTTACGCCAGCGAGACGATCGCGCTCCGATCCCAAGAATCGAGGAAAGCGGATGGCAGTAGCCACATCCGTTTCGATGATCGCCTTTAACGTGGCCTTCAAACGGCCGTTAACGATCGGACACGGCGGGGGGAAGTTTCGGCCGAAGTCGATGAGATCTGACTCCAACGTATTTCTTGATGGATCTACCGATGGCAGGATGTTTCTCATAGCTTCTTCCGCTGTGTCATCATTCGTATTTCAGTATTTGCCCTAGCCCGCATTCATCTGGGCCAAGATCGCCAAGGCGACTGACACGATGATTGCTGCGATGGTTGCGATCGGAATTGCCCGGCCCCGTATTGCCGGCACCTTAACCGCTGTGGTCACGTGGAGTATGGCGAGGGCGATGAAGGCCAGCGCGAAGACTGTCGGAAACGCCGCAACCGGGAAACCTGGCCGCGCCATCAGCAGGATCGCGACTAACGGGGTATCATAAGAGACGGGGATGCCCGCAAACTTGGCATCCGAGGTCAGGCCGAAACTCTCGAAATAGCTGAGGCGGATGGCGCCAGCCATGATGAGGGCAAGAATGGCCACGAGCGACAGGATGCTCCCTTCTCCGACAAATACGACAACAACCGACGGAAATATTACGCCATGGATGAAGTCGCCAAAGCCGTCGAGGCATTTTCCGAAGTCCGCAGCTCCTGGACGGCGGCTGTCACTAGTCTTGCGGGCGACATGACCGTCCCAATGGTCAAGGAACCACATCCAGAGCATCGATGCGGTGCCGAGCTCTACGTGACCGTTCAACGCCAGGAAAAGTCCGAGGATTGCGAACACGAAGCCTGTTGCCGTAATGGCATTGGCGTAGTCTCGAAGGTATATCAGCATCGGGTACTCCTCGACGAAGCTCTTAGTGGCGGGCGCCTGGGCGCCGTCGGCGCGCGGCTGGAAAGGCATGGGCGCGCGATCCGGCACCTCATTCCAGTGAGTGAACGCCATCGGTCCACGTGCCTTTGCCGACCGCTGCCCGCAGTTGCCGTCAATCATGCTGCCGCCTAACGGCTTTTAAGACCATTGAGGGTAGCGACAACTTTCTCCAGGGCCGGTTCGATTTTTTCCGGTGGCGCTCCGAATGAAAGCCGCAGTCCTGTCTCGTCACCGAACGTTGTTCCGGCAACCGAAGCGACGCCTACTTCGTCAAGAAGTATGCTGGCAATATCATCCACCGTCCGGATTGAGCTCGTGCTCGGCAGTCGGGCGAGAACTGCCGTGAGATCGAGATAGAAGAAGAACGAGCCATCGGCACGCGGTGGCGCGACGTCCTCCAGCTCGGAGAGGATTCTTAGCCCCGCCTTCCGCGCAGCCGCGAGGCGCTGATGCATCTCCCGCTCGTAGCTGCCGTCACCGACTTCGAGGTGATGCAATATGGCGTGTTGAGCAATCACATTCGCGTTCGATGTCGTAATGCTGTGAAGTTTTTTGGCCGCGGCGACGATTTCCGGCGGTGCCGCGAAATAGCCGAGGCGCCACCCGGTAATGGCCAACTCTTTGGAAAAGGCATTGACCAATATGGTTCGTGAACGGATGCCCGGATGAGCCACGATAATCGACTGATGGCGATCCCCGGTGAAAACAAAACTGGAGTAGCATTCGTCGGAGACGATCCAGAGATCATAGTTTATTGCGAGATCACCGATGGCTTGAAGGATCGCCCGATCGTACACTGCTCCCGTCGGATTATTGGGCGAGTTGATGATAATCGCCACGGTCTTGGGCGTTATGGCGTCACGAAGGGCGCGAATTTCGGGAACATAGGAAGGCGGTTTGGCGTCCACGAAAACGGGCTTTGCCCCCGCCAGACGAACTTGTGAGGGGAATGTCGGCCAACATGGGCTAATAATGATAACTTCGTCGCCTGGATCGAGGAGCGCCAAGGCGGCATCGAGCAGACCCTGTTTCGCACCTGCAGTGATGACGATGTTGTCGGTATCCCACGCAAACCCGGTGTCGGCGGACAGTTTTTTGGCAACTGCTTTACGAAGACACGGTAAGCCAATGCTATCAGTATAGCGGTTTATTCCGGCTTGTATGGCAGCGATCGCGCCTTCGCATACCGAGGCCGGAGGAGCGGTGATCACCTCGCCGGCTGCAAGATCCGCAATTTCGCGACCTTGGTTTGCCGCCGCTTTCGCGGCTTCCCGAGCTGCCGCGGTCCCTGATCCGGAAAGGAGGGCAATTCGTTGCGCCAACATGTCGGTCTCCTGTCTGTTGTCCGCCTCTGCTGGGCTCAGCCTGCAGCCGCCCGCAGTCAGGGCTGAGCTGCTATCGTGGCCTCAGGCGCGAAGATCCTTTCCGCCATCACAAGGTCATCCTCGCTGTCGATCTCGTACCATTTGAGATCGTCGCACCGGACAGCCGCGATCTGCAGGCCCCTCTGCTGAACTAGTTGAGACAGCAGCTCCTCGCAGTAGGACTTGACGGCACCGGCGTCGATAAGATCATCGAGATGCGGGACGATTGTCGTGCGCAGATCCTCGCCGGAGAAGCGGATCAGGTTCATGGTCTTGAACAGCTGCGGTGAACCGTCCGTCAGATGTTCAGCGGTCTGACCCATCCTAAATTCCGCGATATGCCCGTGATCCGTCAGAACGACGGCCGAGCCTTCCATCGACGCTTCGAAGGGAGCGACGGCGGCGGCGTTTTGAGACTGGCTTGTCGCGAGGCGGCGAAGCGCATCCGGCTCGAAATAGACGTCACCTTCGAGAAGATAGGTATTGCCCGCCAAAAGGACGTGACGCGCCAGCCAAAGGGAATAGGCGCTACCGGTCCTGTCGAAAACGTCCGATTCGACATAACTGATTTCGAGGCTTCGGAACCGGCGGCCGCAGGAGTATTCGATCGCGTCCTTGCGATAGCCAACGACGATGGTGACCGCTTCCACGCCAACGGCCTCAAGGTTTGCTAGCGCGTTGTGGAGAATTGGCGTGCCATTGACTTCAACCAGCGGCTTTGGGCGTAAATCAGTCAGCGGTCGCAGACGCGAACCGAAGCCGGCGGCGAGAATTACAGCTTGCTTGGCAGAGTTATCGACCATTGGTCATTTCCTCGGTGTGACGCTTTGGCGGGACGCCTGATTCCAAAACGCTGCAGCCATCAGCAAGCCAGCGCAGCCCATTTCGAGCTTTCAGGGAACCCAGAGCTGGACGCGCGCCTTGGCAGATGCAGCCCGAAACGGGTGGTACAGCTATCAATGCTTTTTCTGATGGCGTGATCGCCC
The DNA here is from genome assembly GCF_053714275.1 of Mesorhizobium sp. Arg314. Classification (NCBI taxonomy): domain Bacteria; kingdom Pseudomonadati; phylum Pseudomonadota; class Alphaproteobacteria; order Hyphomicrobiales; family Phyllobacteriaceae; genus Mesorhizobium; species Mesorhizobium sp. Arg314. Next base: position 11,323 of record NZ_JBSKBP010000051.1, read on the forward strand.
CATAGCGGATCGTTGCAACCGGATTGCCCCACTTTCCCTGGCCATCAGATATCGACCTCGTGGCCAGCGTCGCTGGCCGCCTGGAGGCGGAGCCCGCCGGCCGAAGATTTGAACCGGCGTGGTCCTTGCGCCAGCACGAGCGCCTTCTGCGTTTGCAAATTGCACTTTCAAGTCGGCCGATCATCTTAGGGCACCGCCTGCGGTCTTCGGCCAAAGATAATGCGACTCTGCGGCAGCGAGTTCGTCATAAGCCATCAACTCGAAAAGCTCTTCCAGCGGTGCGACATCGGGCTCGATGCCAGCTATGCCTTCTTCGCGAATGATGCGATTACAGACGTTTCGCATGGCGGCGATGGCAGCGCGCATATTGTGGTTTGCCCAGATCACGGCCGAGATATGTGCGGCGCGATATTCGGCGACGGGGGTGCGATAGTATTTCGTCGGCACGATCACGACAGGGAGGTGATTCTGCCATGAATGGGCGAATGCCAAGATTTCCGTCGGGTCGGATTTGCGCGAATGGATGAGGATCGCGTCGGCACCGGCGCCAGCATAGGCATGCGCGCGGGAAAGTGCTTCGTCCTGGCCGTGGCCGGCAATGAGGGCCTCTATCCGAGCCACGAGCACAAAGTGGGGGTCAGAGACGGTGTCTTTCACGGCCTTCAAACGGCCGCAGAACTCCTCGATGTCGGCGAGCGGGTGGCGGTCGCCAATGAAAGAGTTCATCTTAGGGAAGAGTTTGTCCTCGATGCATATGCCACTCGCGCCGCGTCTGTGCAGGTGGGCGGCGACAAGGCGAGCGTTGTTGAAATTGCCGAAGCCGCTGTCGCCATCGACGAGAATAGGAATGTTGGCAACACGAGCCAAACGTTCCACCACGTCGGCCACTTCGCTCCAAGAAGCTTCGTTCGCATCGCGGTAGCCGAGGCTGGAGGAGATCGAGAGGCCGGACGCCCAAAGCGCCTTGAAACCTGCGCGCTGGGCGATCTCCGCGGAGAGCGCATCATGGGCTTCCATTAGGAATGCTGGTTTGTCATCTATGCAAATGAGGTCACGGAGCGTAGGTATACCTTCGCTTGCACAGCCGCCCGAATCCGCAGGTGATGCTTCTTTTCCGATATGCGGATCCGACGCAGACCTGACATGTCCTTTCATCCCTTCAATCAATCCCCATATTGTCCGCGACGTGAATGTCGCTCGGCAGCTTCTGTCACTGCGCTACAAGGGAGTTTCAAAAGTTGTGCCAACTGCGCACAAGTGGCCTACAAGAATTTTCTACCTAGTTTTCAGCGACTGAGATGAATGCGCGTCCGGGACCCGCGCCAACGATTCGTGTCACTCACGTGACAAACCCGCCAGTAGTGTCGATTTCCAGGCATTCTCAAAAGGAATAGGGGACGGAATTCATCCGTCCGGAGCGGAATTCCCGCGCCCAATTCAACCGGCCCGCGCTGTCCGATGTCCGATGATGTCGTGGCTTCTTCCAAATTGCTGCGAACAGCCCGGTTGCAGGAGATCGCCTGCGCAACCGGGCTGTTCTTCGGCGCCGGCGACGTTCTGACTCAACTGTATTGGTTTCGCTTATGATCGGGAGAAGTCCGGCGTTGCGCTAATTCACTAAAATGTTCCGACGACCAGATGAGAATCCGACGCCCAGGATTCTTATTAATGATCAGCGGCAACGAAACGGCCGCCGCCCCAGGATCCGTGCTTTCGCCGAGCACCTCTTCGCGCAGCAGAAATCCCGCACGGCCTGACCGCACGATCGGCCTCGCAGGCTAGGACGAAGATTGGCATTGACCAACTTCGCCTACAATCTTGCCCGCCATTTCCTGGCATCAGGGGCCAACTATGCTCGCATAACGGCTCGCAAAATGCTGCCGCCACGCCGATTTCCAACATCCGGCGTCAAGCTCAACGACCATAACCGAGGTGATCACCACGCGTCAGGTAACGCCCAACCTCATCTGCGTCCTATCGCGCTCGGAATTCCGGTAGTTCGACTGGCCAGCTCATCATATCCTTCGCAGGGTTGCGTAAAGCGTGCAACGATCATGGCGCTGATCATCAAGGCGAGGCACAGAGCCTCACCGACGATGTGGATCGTTCATCCAGCTTGGCTTGCCGGTGATAACCTTCGGTGCGTCGATGATGGATGCCGGGTTGTAATGGGAGTCCATCGGGAAGGTATAATCCGCATCACTGCCACCGGTGATAAAGTCGGCTAAATAGAGTGTCTCCAAATAAGGATTGTCGGACACCAGCACGTCGGCATAGGCCTGCAGCGCGCCGAAAGTGGCGCGAAAATCCATGTCCGGACGACCGGGCAAGGTGATCGGCACTCCCTCAGCGCTATAGTAAAACTTCTGGCTGTTAACGGAGAACGCTTCGGAGATATAGGACATCGTGAGAGTTGTGCTGGCAAACTTCTCGCCTGCTGCCTGGAAATTCGCGGCCACTTGGTTCATCTCATCGAAGGCGTCGGTTCCCTCGAAGCGGGAGATTTCGACCATGGTGAGGTCGCCCAGCCTATCGAAGGAGATCAGCCAATCGACGGCCTGGGCCACCGACTTATTGTTCCTATGAGAAGACTGGACGTCCTCTGCCTTGATGAGGACCGGGATCAGGTTGACACGGTTACCCGGCTGGACCGTGACATTGGCCTGCTCCAAGGCATCAAGTACATTGGTTTTCTTTTTGTCCAGCTGTGCAACAACGCTGTCGGTAGTCGGCACATAGGTCGAATAGATCTTTATGCCGAGATGGCTGCGCACGTCAGAATTCTCGAGCGCCGAGAGCGACTTGACTGCCGCGATCGTTGATACCTCGTCCTTTGGATCGATGATCACGTTAAATTCATCGCCGTTGCTATTCTTCTCGCGAACGTAGTCTATGATACTCTGCATGTCTTCCATCTTTTGCGGATTGCCATTGCGATCGACCGCCGGCATACGCCCATTAGTGATAGGATTCCATATCGAGAGGTTCATGCTCTTTATCTCCTCAGTGGAGACATCGGAAATCAGGCAATTTTTCTCATCACCGGTGGTTCGCCCCAGGGTAGTGTCATGCGTCATCCACGCATGGCCGTTTTTATCGGCGCGAAGGTCAAGTTCAACGGCATGGAAACCATGCTTGAGCGCGTTGTCGGCGGCTGAAATGGTGTTTTCGAGAATACCCTTGGAATTATCGAACAAGCCACGGTGTGGCAGTATCTGCCATCTATGCGGATCGATGCCGCGGGCCTTGGTCTCGCCTCCGGTCAGGAAAAGATCCTTCCCGTAACTGGAGGTGCCGACTTCCTCCTCAGCGTCTCCGAGAGCAGACCTGTCCAGACCAAAGTTGGGTTTCCAATCTGCCTTGTTGCCGGCGACTAACCACTCGGTGATGGTCTTGTTGACGGTGCCGTCGACTGGATCGTGCGGGTCATTGGAGCCAAATTTTCGGGTCGTCTCGCCGCATGCAGGAACCGATGGAGTGATAGGCTCGCCGCCCCGCTTCACCCGGGTTTGCATGCTAGCCTTCGCCTTGTCCCCTGCGAGAGCTTTGATGGCACTGTCGACAAGCATCGAACGGTCGGTCGCCCCGCCAGCCACGGTTGAAGCGACAACCATGGTCCCAATGAAGGCTAAGCGGACCAGATGCTTGCACCAGCGGCGCGCAGCCAGGGGGAAAATGTTGCGGGAGTTGGGATGAACTGTCGATCGCGCCAACATGAGCTCTCTCCGTCGGTTCAGAATATCGCTTCCACCTCTCGCCGCTGACTGGACGTTGAGGGCGGCAACGGCATTGCCCGTGAGCCTTATCATGGGGCGATTCTCCTCGGTCCGAAAGGCGTTTGCCGAGAACCAACCACGTGCCGAGCCAAACCGTAGAATCGCCTTAGAACGACAACATGACGACGCCAATGCTGATATGTTGTGTCGCATATCCGACATCGTTTGATGATGAGCGTGGTCGAATTCCGCTTTGTCGGGGCTCCGGGTTGGAGGTCAATGGTCAAGCAGTCCGCCGACAACCCTGCGGTCCCTTCAAGGACCGATCTGAGCTCAGGTGGAGCGCTCGTAGTCGCAGCTGTGAGCGCCGGCGTCCGCCAGTACCCCGGTCGGATGGCGATCAGCGGTTCGAACAAGGTCGTCTGCGCTGCAAGGCAGCCGCAAGCGTGAAAGTGTCAGGACGGCCCCAGCCCGTGCCGGCCAATGCACCCTTCCAGCTTTTGATAGTAGATCATCAGCCGGGTCTCATCACCGCCCGGCAGGCGAATCAGTTCGGCCGAACAAAGGCCAACCGAGATGGTCTCGATCATGGCGCGGCGATCGTGGCGTCGATGCCGGCGGGATCACCCAGATCGACCTTCACGAAACCGTCAAGCGTGATGAGTGGGTCGTTGCGGTCGACGCCGAAGACCCGGGCGCCTGAGAAGCGGGCGAGCCGGGCAACTTCCCCGCCAATGCCCGACGAAGCACCGGTCACGACGATGGTCTTGCCTGAAAGATTCATGGCAGCATTCCTTTGCTTGCGGATCAGAACTGGTAGGCGATGGCCTGGTCCTTGACCGAGATCCACATCCATGGCGTGAATATCCTCGATATCGGCCGGGCCGCCGATGCGGCTGCCATTGCCCGATCTGCCGCGTCCGCCGAAGGGGGCGAAGGGGCCACCATTGGCGGTCTGGTCGTTGATATGGAGTTGGCCGACATTGAACTGTTCGCCGAGCGCCATGGCCCTCCCCACGGCGGCTGAAATCACCCCGGCGGCAAGGCCATAGTCCGACATATTGGCGATCTCGATCGCTTCCGCGTCCGAGCCGAACCGTCCTCCTCGAAAGCGCGCATGCCGGGCGCGACGCCAATGAGCGAGGATCAGCCCGGTCGCCATACAGATCTGGCCCTGATGCAGGAAGGCGCCCCGGGCGGCGTTTGGGGCGGCGATGTCGAGGTCGGCATCGTCGAGCACGATCCGCGCATTCTTGCCGCCTAGTTCGAGCTGCACCTTCTTGAGGTGCTTGCCGCAGAGTTCGCCTACTTTGGGGCCGCCGCGCGCCGAGCCGGTGAAGGAGACCATGGCGATATTGGGATCGGTGCACAGCGCCTCGCCGGCATCGGCCCCGCCTGGCACGATCTGCAGCACGTCCTTGGGCAGGCCGGCTTCTTCGAAGATGCGCGCGATGATGATGCCGCCGCTGATGGCCGTGCGCGGATCGGGCTTGTGGACGACGGCATTGCCCGGGGCCAGGGCCGCGGCAATGGCCCGGACCGACAGCACCAGGGGAAATTGAACGGCGAGATAACGCCGACCACGCCATGCGGCACCTGCTTGCCATAGTTGGTGCGGTCGTCGAACCCGGACAGGACAGAATGGTTGGCTGCGTCGCTAGGCCCGCTGCATGGCGGATGAACAAGGCGCCATGTTCGATCTCGATGCTGGCCTTGGGCTGGATCGAGCCACTTTCGCGCATGATCCAGCCGATCAATTCCTCGCCATTGGCGACGAGCAGGTCGGCCGCCTTGTTGAGGATGGCGGCGCGCCCGGTGGGCAAGGTCTTGGCCCAGGCACGCTGGGCCTAACGCGCTTCAGCCGCGGCACGGGCGATATCGGTGGGGCCACCGAGGCCGATGCAGGCCAGCAGCACATCGGTTGCCGGATCGCGAACATCCAGCACACCTGCGGAGGTCGACTGCCAATCACTGAACAGGGCCTTGCCGGTCCATTTCTCGACAGCCATGAAATTGGGGCTCTGGATATTCATGGCTTCGTTCTCCTCACGCCGTTAATGCGGCCATGTTCCTGGTGCCGGCCTGTGCCGGCTTGCCGCGTCTGACGGAGAGGCATGGAAGGGGGCACGCCCGGTTGACCGGGCAAACCTATGACGTCGGCGAACTAGCTTTTTTCGCCAGTCGCATTGGCCGTCATGAAGGCCGGAAAGGTCGACGTCCTCCCACGCCCGCTTACTGCCAACTCAAATGCAAAGACCCTGCCAGAAGCAGTCGATGCCGGCGCACCGACGTGTGACTTCCGGGTCGAAGTCAAGTGGCGCCAAGCGGTTTGCCCCCAAGCCAGGAGTGCCATCGGCTTGCCAGAAGCGAAGAGCCCGGCCGTGACCACCCCACCGGTGTCTTCATTCCACCCCGGCGGCCTGAAGCGCCCGCAAGACCAGCGTTTCCTGAGCCTGACCCAGGCTGAAGGCGATGCGTTTGCCCGCGGAAGTCGGCGACCCTTGTTGCATAAGCGGCGTTTTGTTGCGAACTTTTGGCGCAGCTTCCCGATGAGGAAGTGGTCTGGTATCCCAAGCCCCTCCCGGAACCGTTACGCGCGTCCCAGCAGGCGTTGGCGCGCGCTGTCCGCAAGGCCTCGAGCGGAGCCATCCATCTTCACGCAGGTTCTGCAAACAGGCCGGCCAGCCGAATTCTGGGCGCCGAGGCGACGCCCTCCAGCTCGAACCGGGCCAATCTGTCGAGATCGTCTGGACGCTCTGGGAACCCAGCGACTTCTTCGTTCGCGCCTCCTTCTCGGCCGTTACGCGGGCGGCGTGAACGGTTAGCTTGCCGCAGAGCGGCCGGGTTCGTGATCTGCGCGTTCGTCGGCCGCCAGCCACGTCGTTAACGCATCCTGAACCGGAAACGTCATATTCGAACTTCTTCGGAGGTTTCGATGTCGAACGACAGGTTGCTGGCGGAAGCGTGGCTGGAAGTGCTGGCTGTCGGAACCGCGGCGGACGGCACGATCGAGACCTACCAGGACGATCTCGACTGCTACCTTGGCTGGCTATCGTCCGCCGGGCTGCGGCTGTCAGGCGTGACGTTCGCCGGTCTCGTGGGCTATTTCGGCCATCTTTCCGCGAAGGGTTACGCCGAGGCGACCATCGCCCACCGCAGGGCCGTCGTTCGGACCTTGCACGCCTGGCTCTTCGCCGAAGGCCATGCCGAAGGAAACCCGGCCGCGCTGCTCGAACCCATGCGGCGCTCAAGGAACGTTCCGTTCGTGCTTTCGATCGAGGAGACCGAGCGCTTCCTCGATACCGCCCACGCGGCCGCAGCCGACGGCAGCCTCGGCCTTTACAGGCGGGCAGCATACGCGAGACGCGCCGCGCTTTTCGAGGCGCTGTATTCCTCAGGCATGCGCATCACTGAGGCGGTCCGCCTGCCAGCCTCGGCGCTCGCCAATAACCAAAAGATGTTCAACATACGCGGCAAGGGCGACAAGGAACGCATGGTGCCTCTAGGGTCGCGTGCCGTCGAGGCCATGCGGCTCTGGCGTTCCCTCGCGGCGGAATACGGTGTGGTTTCGCCGAAGTGGCTGTTCCATTCTGTGCGCGACGGCAGCAAGCCTACTTCGCGCTCTGCGGCGTTCAGGGACGTCCGGGAGACCGCCGAAATGGCCGGGTTGGCGCGGCCGGACGAAGTGAGCCCCCATGTGTTGCGGCACGCCTTCGCCACCCACCTGCTGTCAAACGGGGCCGACCTCAGGGCGATACAAACGCTGCTTGGCCATGAAGATATCGGCACAACGGAGATTTACACCCATGTCGACCAGAGAAGGTCGATCGACATGGTGGTGCGGCTTCATCCTCTCGGCGCGAGCTAGGTGACCCCCTGCCCTCGGATCAAGCCTACCGCGAAAGGTGAAGCCAGCCGTCGGCCCAGCTTCAGGTTCCTGTTCGATGGCCTCGCTCCTGCGGGGACTCCGAAGCCAGGGCCGCCGCGCCCCCCCGCGCCCTTGGAAGTGGCGTCCAGCAGGCTGGGTCCGAGGCCAAGCGACTGCACGATTGGTCCACAAACGGGGCCCTGCGCCGGGTAGGCTTGCGCTTCCTGGACAACGCCGTCGACGGCGCTGGTGCGGGTTCCCTCGCCCGTGCACCGGTCGTGGTCTGAACCATCGATTTCAAGCTTTGGCTATTTGATCGTTTCGATCGATATTACTCGCCCGGTGGTCGCCGACGTGATCGCGGCCTGCATGAGAGCGAGACTGCCAATATTGTCGCGTCCTACGCTTGCGATAGGTGCGACGGTGCCGCTCTCGACCGCTCGCGCAAACGTGGCCAAGCTTTCTTTGCGTCCGAACATTCCCATTTCGGGAAGGTCGACTGGCACTACGGGGTGGCCGCGCTTTCGGATCCTGACTTGATCGCCGTCCAATGTTACATCGCGGTCACCGCGGCAGGTCCAGATGATCTCGCCCTCGGCGCACTCCATATGCCACTCGCCGCCATACGGCGTCTCCACACCAACACTAAGCCAATTGCCGCGATAGGTGACGACGGTGCCTCGATCGAAGACGATCGTCGCAGCCGCTGCGGGCGGCTCTCTGAACGGACTCCCTTTCGGCTGCCAGGCAGTACAATATACCTGCCGAGGTTCCTGCCCGAGCACCATTCGCATCAAGTCAAAGTGGTGGATACCAAGGTCCTCAAGAAGCGGCTGTCGGAAGCCATAAAAGGATTCCTCTTCCGGCGTACAGTTCAAGGATCGCCGGAATTCAATGCGGACTGCGCCTACCGGTCCGAGCACTTGCTCTCTGACAAGCCGGGCGGCGCTGATAGCTGCGGGAAAGAAGCGGAAGTTCTGACTCACCATAAGTATTAGGTCGTAACGGTCCGCCAAATCAGCGAGACGCTCCGCCTCTACGGTCGTGGACACAAAGGGCTTCTCCACCAATACGTGCTTACCGGCCTCCAGAGCAAGTTCAACGAGAGAAGCATGGGCCCGGACGTCCGCCGTAATCAAAACAGCATCGGTGTCGATGGTCGAGAGTGCCGCCTCGAAAGTTGGGAAAAACCGGTCCGGCCGGGCTCCCAGCCGCACCTCCGCCCGCTTCAAAGCCTCGGGATTCTGGTCGACCCAACCTACCGCTTCGACCCCAGGAACCTGAGGGACGACCGTTTGAGCCCAATCCGCGCCCCATCCACCAAGCCCAACCTGAACTATCCGAGTTGTCACGATGCCACCTACCAAACACTGCCCGAAAACCAAACGCCGCTTCAATGGGGCCGCAGGACGCTCGCCCACATCGAGTGACCGAGTTCGCTCGCCGCGCCATCAACCCAGACAAACGGGTTGGTCTGTTTCCTAATTACTCGAGAAACAACCAGCGTTACGGACCAAAATGCCAAGGGAGAGGTGTTGCGTAAAGTAAACGTTATGTAAAATATTTCTTGCAGTCACTTAATCGGAACTCACAGCACGGCCGCTGCGAGGCTGCCAGGTAGGGAAAATTGCATGCCCACATTCGCGGAGACTTCGGTGCCCATTGACACACGCTTGGCATCCTCGGGCGCGTTTCTCGCTGTCTGGCAACTCCCTCACGTTGCAGGCGTGAGCCGGACCGCGGCCCCGACACCGCGCTCGCCCGGCACGCCAGCCTTGAGGCGAGCTGCCTCAGCGTTGCCGACACCAGCGCTGGGCGAGCCCAGAAGAAGTCCTGTTCTTGGCCAGCAGATCCCATATCAAGCCCGCAGCTCGAATGCGACCGCTACGGCTGCGGCGTGTGTTGCGGATAGGGAGGAAGAAGGCCTGAGCGGTCCAGGCGGCCTTCGCCGCCGCCCAGACGGTCTGCACGGGGCACAGGCCTCGTTATGCGGTCGAGGGCAATCACGCCTCGATGTCATTTCCTCAAGCCCGCAGGCTCGATTGCAGGTACGTTCAGGTCAGCGAACCGCACTGGGTTTGTCGAAAATAAGACACAGTCGTGTTCGCCCTGGCTCAGAGAAATCTCTATATGTGAAGGCCTAAATCATTGAACAATAAGAATAAAATACTTGAAAAAGGTGTTTCTGTGCACTTGGCACGGATCTTGAGAACTTGTCGTTGCGAGAAGCAAGTCTTATCGTGGCGTCAGCGCTCCTTCAATTCATCCACGCCTAAATGGAGAAACATGCATTGCGCGCCGCATCCGTAGTGTACAGCACCCGCTGGTGCAGCACTGGAGACATAGCTCCGCTTCTTGCCATAACGATGATTATCAATTCAGGGTGAAAGTAAATATACCTCTGCTTCGGAGTCGTACAATGTCTGGAGAGCAAGACCTCGGGTTAGACGTTATTCGTGCCCAACCGGGCACATATGGCTGCGGAATGGGTCTGGGGATCATGCTGTTCGATGAGGTATACCCCGGATATCCCGGTTCTGTGCGGAACGCGAGTGCGCATCCATACCCGGTTCAGTACGATGTAGTCGAAGGTGTCGACGCCGATCGGCTCATAATTCAGTCGGATAAAACCGCTTGCCTAGGACCCATACTGGAGGCCGCTCGTCGGCTCGAACGCATGGGGTGTCGAGCCATTGCTGCTGAGTGTGCTCACTTTGCGTATTTTCAAAAAGAGGTGGCGGCCGAAGTCTCGGTGCCCGTATTTATGTCGAGCCTTTTGCAGGTACCTCTCGCACAGCGGCTGACCGGAGGCACGGGACGCGTCGCCATTGTGTGTGCCTACCCTCGCCGGCTGACCGAGCACCATTTCGTCAGCGCTGGTATTGATCCCGGATCCAACCTTGCGTTGATGGGCATCTGCGAAGACTATTCCTGCCCGGAATTCGAGGATCTGTGGAACGCAGACAAGTGGGGCTCTGCGGTTCCGATGGCCAGTTTCGAACGCGCCGAAGCCGAGTTCGTGAGTGCGTGTAGGGACTTCGTTTCCAAGAACCCTGACCTGCGCGCACTGGTATTCGGGTGCACAGGGCTTCAGCCGTTCGCACGTTGTGTGCAGCGTGCAGTGAGGTTGCCTATTTTTTCTTGGGGTACGCTACTCGACTTCGCCTTCTCAGTTATCGTTCATCGTGAGCACCACGGGCACGTTTAAGGCGCTCCGCCCGCTCCTGTTCTGGCATGTCATTCAATCCGCGGGAAAGATCCATCATGCGATACAACCAGCTTGGCAATACGGGCCTGTTCGTCTCCGAATTCTGCCTCGGTGCTCTGACATTCGGTCCTCCCGACGAGACCCTGATCGCTAGCCTCGACCAGAAAGGCGTGAACGAGATCGTTGGTCGCTCGATCGCCGCCGGCATCAATTTCTTCGACACCGCAGACGTCTATTCCTTCGGACAATCGGAGCGGCTGCTCGGTCAGTCGTTCAAAGACCTGGGCGTCAAACGCTCGGACGTCATCGTCGCCACCAAGGTACACTGCGCCATGGGCGAAGGCCCCAACCAGCGCGGCTCTTCGCGCGGCCATATCATGAATTCGATCGACGGCAGCCTCGAACGGCTGCGGACCGATTACGTAGATCTCTATCAGTTGCACGCCAACGACACTGTGACCCCAATCGACGAGACGTTGCGGGCGCTCGACGACCTCGTCTCTAGCGGGAAGGTCCGCTATCTCGGCCTCTCCAACTGGCAGGCCTGGCGCATAGCCAAGGCGCTCGGCATCGCCGAGCGCCTTGGCTATATGCGTTTCGAGACGGTGCAGTCCTATTACTCGATCGCCGGCCGCGATCTCGAGCGCGAGATCGTGCCGCTGCTCAACGAGGAGAAGCTCGGACTGATGGTCTGGTCGCCGATGGCGGGCGGGCTGCTGTCGGGCAAATACGGCCCGGGCGCGCCGGACAATGGCAAAGGGCGCCGCAACAGCTTCAACTTCCCGCCTGTCAACGAGGACCGCGCTTGGGCGGCTGTCGCTGTCATGCGCGAGATCGCCAAGAAGTACGACGTCAGCGTCGCCACGGTGGCCCTGGGCTATGTGCTCAAAAAACCTTTCGTGATGAGCGTCATCATCGGCGCCAGTTGCATGGACCAGCTTGAACAGAACCTCGCCGCCACCGGGCTGAAGCTCCGCGCTGATGATCTCGCCAAGCTCGACGAGGTCAGCGCGCTACCTTCCGAATACCCCGGCTGGATGCTGGAGCGCCAGGATGCTGGGCGGCGTCCAGCGCCTTTCGTACCGAACTCGTAATTAGCTAAATTTGCTTCATACCCCGGGCAGGCGCGACTTAACTATTCAGACCCGCAACCTGGACGCTCTCAAGCGCTAAGTTCCCTCGCCGACCTCCTCGTCCCAGCCATCCCAACGAGCGCCTCGACGAACTGCTGCCCGGGCAACCGCAATATGGCATGACTAGCCACGCGCTTATATTACTTACCGCCCGACCGACCTGTGCATCATCTCACCCAGCTTCGCCAAATAAGTTTCGTTCTGAGCGGTCCATGGGAACGAAAAGTTAAGCGCCACGAAATTTCGGAAGGAGGCCTCGATCGAGAAAATCGGACCTGGGAGAAAACTGAAGTCGGCTTCTACGGCTTGGAGCAAAGCACCAGTAGCATCGAAGCTGACTGGCCCTCGCACCCAGCACATAAACCCGCCGACGGGAGGCGACACAACACATTCGCTGGGAAAATGCTCCGCTATCAAATCGAGTCCCCGTCGCATCCTCGCGGCGAGTGTGCAGCGCAGCTGCCGCAAATGTCGATCCTGACTGCGGGTCGCCAGAAACGTGGCGATCGCGCGCTGGACAACACCATCGCCGCTGTTCAGTCCATGTGTATACTGGTGGGTCATCAAGCGTCGTGTGTGGGTGCCGGCAAGTATCCAGCCCAAACCATAGGCTGGCGGGAGCGAGACCATGAAACTCCCAAATTGCACCACGATGTCGGAGGGGTCGTATTGCTTGAAGGAAGGTTGTCTGCTGCCATCATAGTTCAGATCACTGAACATATCATTTTCCAGGATAAGTACCTGGTGTTGGCGAGCGATTTCCACAACACGGCGCATTGTCTGCTCGGAATAGGTCACGCCTGTGGGGTAGTGATGGGAGCCCATAAGCAGTGCCACGCGAACAGAATTAGACCGGACAAGATGCAGGAATTGTTCGGGATTGATACCTGAGCGCGGATGGGAATACAGTTCCACCACCGAGAGGCTCTTGCGGTTCAGCCCGGCCAGCATAGGAAAATAAGACGGACTTTCGACAAGAATAATGTCTCCCGGCTTGGTAAATGCATTGAGGCACATGTCGAAACACGACATGCCGGTATTGCCGATAACAATTTCTCCGTGCGATACGACGCTTCCCCGCCTTGATGCGCGACGCGAAATTTCATGTCGCAACTGCACGTCGCCTTGTGGGGAATCGCACCCGACAAGCCGGGTCTCCCCCTGGCGCAAGTGCTGCCGCAGCAGGCGGTCTATGTCGCTGCGGTCGAATAGGTCCGGGCTCGGGTAGAAGCTGCCGAATGCCCCAAGCTCATTTGAATACCAAATATGGAGCAAAGCCTCAGGCAGATTTCTTACCGCCTCTCCACCAAAATCGTCGGGATTGTTCCCGGGGGTTGTAACTGGCGCCGACGCACCGACGACATAGAAGCCGGACCGGGGCCTGGCCTCGCAAACTCCCTCAGCCTCCAGGAGCTCGTATGCATGATGCACTGTCATCGGGCTATAACCGGTGTCTTCGCTTAACTGCCGAACAGACGGCAGGCGATCACCGACCCTTAGAGTCCCTGTGCAAATGCGGCGTTTGATGAGGTCAACAACGGATTCGTAGCGGCGCATGGCCGATGTCTTGGGAACATGGGTCATAGGATCGGGAATCCAATCGTAACTGGCACTCTGCGGTGTCTGCACAAGAAACCCGTTTTACATCAAATGCACGATGGAAGGCATTCCGATCCGGTGCGGCGGTTGAGACTTCCGCACCGCCCCCGTCCAGCGAAGCAACAATATGGATCCTTCTGACCGGCAAAATAGACAAAACCCGCCTATTCCGCGGAGCACAGTTTCTGGCGGGAAGGCGGTTCGGGTTTTTGCTTTGACAACCGGGCCGTCTGTGCTGAACGAATTTGCAGGAATTTGACACTGGTGCATCTCCAGATTTTTGGCTTCTTTCGTACATGTTGGCGCTGAGGAAGGCTTATGGAAACGGTCGTGATCATCGGAGGAGGACTGGCAGGACATCGTGCTGCCACAACGCTCGCCGGGCTGCGTCCTGAGCAGCGCATCATCCTCATTCATGGCGAAAGAGGGACACCTTATGACAGGCCGCCGCTGTCCAAGGAGTTCCTCTTAGAGGGCAAGAGGCCGACTCTGAAAGGGCCTGAGCTGTATGCAGACCGCGTCGTTTTCCGAGATGGAACGAAGGCAACGCTCATCGACCCTCTTCGACGCCTCGTCCACACCGACAACGGCAATCCGGAACACTACGACAAACTTCTGATCGCTACCGGATCTCGGGTCAGGCAGTTGGAAACCTTCAGCGTGGACCCAGCGCAAGTTCATTATTTGCGCACTGAATCAGACGCTTTGCGATTACGTGCAGCTCTTGGGCGAGGCCGACGGCTAGCAGTCGTCGGCGGCGGCTTTATAGGACTGGAGGTATCGGCGAGCGCTCGCCGCTTGGGCTGTCAAACGACGGTCTTTGAGCTGGCACCAAGACTGCTGCCGCGCAGCGCGTCACTGTCTCTATCGGAATGGGTCGCTGCGCGCCACACGAGCGAAGGTGGTCAGGTCCGTCTGAACTGTGCAAATATCCGCATGTCGAACAACTCAAAGGGCGAGGTCATTCTGGCCTGGGATGGCGGGTCGGCCGTTGCTGACACAGTCCTTATTGGCATCGGGATTGGACCTAACGCGGAAATAGCCGCCGATGCCGGTATCGACACCGCGGACGGGATCATTGTGAATGCGCGATGCGAAACGTCCGTTCCGGGAATATATGCTGCCGGAGAGGTGACAAATTATCCTGTCCCCTCGCTTGGTCGGCGGATACGCAGTGAGAGCTGGACTGTGGCCGGCGATCAGGCAGTAGTGGCGGCACAAGTCATCTGCGGTCTGGATGCCCAGTATCATGACCTGCCCTGGTTCTGGTCCGATCAGTGCGGCGTGACCATCCAGTCATTCGGGCTGCCAGCCCTTGCCACAGGCCTATATCGCCTTGGGGATGTTGCGAGCGAACGATGGCTGGAGATCGGCGTCGATGATCACGGACGTTTTGTGAGTGCCGTGGGCGTGAACCCTGGTCGCGACATGATGCAGCTCCGCCGAGACGCAAAGGCCGGCAGGCCCATATCGCAAGACATCATGAGTCGGGCTGAGGAAGTCGATCCGTCCGATTTGTACCTTGCAGCTGGCTAATTACGGCACTCGGAGAGAAGCGTGACAACAGCAGAAATGAGCAAAGAAGCGACGCCGCAGAATTCTGAATGGATAACATTTTGCGCCCTTTCCGATCTTCAAGAGGACACCGTAACGCCGTTCGAAATCAACGATAAACGCATCGCTATCTACCTGATCGACAACCAAGTTTATGCAACCGATAACGTGTGCTCGCACGCGTTCGCTCTTCTTTCCGACGGTTGGCTGGAGGGAACCCTTATCGAGTGTCCTCTGCACGGTGCGCAATTTGAAATCACGTCCGGGGAAGTTGTTCAAGGTCCGGCCGAGTGCCCGATCACCGTGTTCGAGACGAAGGTGGAAGGCGGCCAGGTCCTGGTGCGTCTTCCCGTACAGTGAACAAATGTGTTGCGCGCGACAAGCGGCGCCGAACACGCTGTAGGTTAGCGCGCGTGCACGTGTTCGAGTGGCTAGGACAGCGCGATGGGGCAGACTGCATCGTGGCTCGCAAACCAGGTGCCGTCGGAGATCTGTGATATCGCTGCGGTTCTGCAGCGTTGGGTTTGCATCGACCAGCTGACCTTGGGGGACGGGGTGGATTACGTCAACGTTGGAAGGACCGGCCTCAAGGTCTCTCGGATCTGTCTTGGCTGTTTGAGCTTCGGCCTGGCCGAGCGTCGCTGGGGTTTGAGCGAGGATCAAAGCCGCCCGATCATCAAGCAAGCAATTGAAGGCGGAATCAACTTCTTCGACACCGCCAACACCTATGGCAATGGCGCGAGCGAGGAGGTGCTGGGCCGAGCTGTGCGTGACTATTCGCGGCGCGATGAGGTGGTGATCGCGACGAAGGTCTACTACCCGATGAGGGCCGATCCAAACGGACGCGGCCTATCACGCAAGGCGATCATGTCGGAGGTGGAGGCA
The DNA here is from genome assembly GCF_053714275.1 of Mesorhizobium sp. Arg314. Lineage (NCBI taxonomy): Bacteria > Pseudomonadati > Pseudomonadota > Alphaproteobacteria > Hyphomicrobiales > Phyllobacteriaceae > Mesorhizobium > Mesorhizobium sp. Arg314. The sequence goes on from NZ_JBSKBP010000051.1 coordinate 27,286, forward strand.
AGCCTGCGCCGCCTCAACACTGATTATATCGACCTTTACCAAATCCATCGCTGGGACGACGCTACTCCGATCGAAGAGACCCTCGAAGCGTTGCATGACATTATCAAATCCGGAAAAGCTTGGTATATCGGGGCATCTTCAATGGCTGCATGGCAGTTCTGCAAAGCGCTCCAGCTCGCCGACAAGCATTTTTGGAGCCGCTTTGTCAGCATGCAGCCGCACTACAGTCTTCTTTACCGGGAGGAGGAGCGCGAAATGCTCGCTCTGTGCCAGAGCGAAGGCGTCGGCGTCCTACCGTGGGGCCCTCTTGCGCGCGGGCGTCTCGCTCGCCCTTGGCAGGACGAGCCAGAGACTCTTCGCGGGCGCACCGACGATATCGGCGCAGAAATCTACGCTCGAACCCAGGAAGTGGACAAGATAGTCGTCGACCGTCTCACGTCGCTGGCGCAAACGCGGGGCCTGCCTCATGCACAGCTTGCCTTGGCATGGCTGCTTTCAAAGCCTGTGGTAACTGCACCCGTTATCGGTGTCACGAAGCTGCAGCATCTTGAGGACGCTTTCGAGGCCGCCAGCGTGAAACTATCGGAAGATGAGATCAAATTTCTCGAGGCGCCATACGTGCCGCATCCAGTCTCAGGAATTTAGCTGGAGGCGTGAGGTCGGCAGCGAGTACATCTCAATCAGCCTCAATCGCGCACGGCCCTTAGCGCCCACGGATAGGAACAAACACAGGAGCGGCCAATGGTCTCGCGCATGAAATTCTACATCGATGGCGTGTGGACGGAGCCCGCATCGCCGAAGCGAATGGCTGTGGTGAATCCTGCCAGCGAAGAGGCCATGTACGAAATAGCTCTCGGGTCGAAGGCTGATGTGGATGCGGCGGTAGACGCAGCCAAACGGTCATTCAAGACCTTTTCCAACACATCACGCGGCGAGCGCCTCGCGCTCCTGGGAAGAGTTATCGATGTCTACCATTCAAGGATTGCAGACCTCGCGGCATCCATTTCCGACGAAATGGGCGCGCCTTTGGGGCTTGCAAACAAAGAACATGCTCCGGCAGGCTTGGCCCATTTTGAAACCATGCGCAGTCTTCTTGGGCAATACAAATTCGAGGAACCGATAGGCTCGGCGCTGGTCGTGCGAGAACCAATTGGTGTGGTGGGGATGATCACGCCGTGGAACTGGCCGATGAATCAGATCGGGGCCAAAGTCGCCCCAGCGCTCGCGGCCGGCTGCTGCATGGTCTTGAAGCCTTCCGAGTTCACGCCAAGTTGCGCATTGATCTTCGCAGAGATCTTGCACGAGGCTGGAGTGCCGCGCGGTGTTTTCAACCTCGTCAATGGCTTGGGTCCTGAGGTCGGCGCTGCAATGAGCGAGCATCCTGACATCGACATGATGTCGTTCACCGGTTCGACGCACGCGGGTGTAGACGTAGCCGTCCGCTCTGCCGCCACAGTCAAGCGTGTCAGCCAGGAACTGGGCGGCAAGTCCCCCAACATCATTTTGGACGATGCAGATCTTGAAGAGGCTGTCGCTGGCGGTGTCGCTTACATGATGATGAATACTGGCCAGTCATGCGACGCGCCCAGTCGAATGATTGTTCCCGCGGCCAAGATGCGGGAGGCCGCGCGCATCGCAAAAGCGGCTGTTGAGCAGATAACGGTCGGTGACCCACGAGCGGTGGGCACCACTCTCGGACCCGTCGTCAATCGGACTCAGTGGGAGAGAATTCAAGCCTGGATCGAAAGGGGTATCGCAGACGGCGCGACGTTGATTGCAGGCGGTACAGGACTGCCAGAGGGTATCAATAAGGGCTACTTTGTTAGACCAACCATTTTCGCAGATGTAACCTCCCATATGGCTATCGCGCAGGAAGAGATTTTCGGGCCTGTTTTGGTACTGATGGGGGCCGAAGACGAAGCGGACGCGATACGCATCGCTAACGATACACTCTACGGTCTTGCCGGCTACGTTACGTCCGGGTCGATCGAGCGTGCTCGCAAGGTTGCTCGGCAAGTGCGCGGGGGCAGTGTCAACATCCAAGGGGTGTTTGCCGACTGGGCCGCGCCATTCGGGGGGTACAAGAGATCGGGAAACGGCCGTGAATGGGGAAGATTCGGGATGGAAGAGTTCTTGGAGACAAAAGCGATTGCTGGATACTAACTCGAATAATTGCCGGTCTTTCGGTCTTTCTTGGCGAACCGGTTGCGTGCACACGCGGTCCAAGCGATCGGATGTCGGTGAGCGAGGTCGGCACGGCCCTTTGCGCGCCAAGGCGCAATTCTGGTGCTTCTGACAGGCTGATCGGTGTCTTCCAGCCCCTCCTGATAACGCAATCTCTGATATTGCTGACCAACGGTCCAGCCAGATCAGACAAACTCGACCATCTCCGCCGGGACGCCCCTGTCGGCCTGGCGATCTGCAGTAATATCGAGCGTCGTCATCAGTTGCTCAAGCAACCTGATCCAGACCGGTAGGCGTGGCGAGACGCCTCCGCGAGCGCTGAAAGGCCGCCTCACTATTGGGAACTACCGTGCCCAGGCGCCGGTCTACGCTACTTCCTGCGGACGGCGCTAGTCGCTGGCCTCGCCAAGGCGTACGCCAACGGCTTGAAACCGAGAAGCGAATTTTACATAATAAAAATATCACAAAACATTATCAATTTATGACACCCGCCAATCTCGACCTTGTGCTATTCGTTGACAAGAAATAAGGGTGCGAGCACTGCTCCGCGTACGGAAAACCGTCATTATAGACGCACACATGGTTACTAAAAAAGAACTTCTTCTCTAGGCCTAAGAAGTGGCGAATGTCACCTGCCCAGAAGTAGAATCGAGGCGAACCCCTCAGACAAGCGAATTCCGCCAAAGGAGAAATACATGAGGATTATGTCGTTCAAACCGGCCCACGATGGCACAATCGCGGCGTTGGACGCATCATCAGCCGAGCTTATCTATTCATACGTACGCATACGCTGAAGGCCGCCTACTGACGCGTACCTTGTGGCGTTAGTGTCCGCTTAAATTAAGTGGACGCTTAG
>NZ_JBSKBP010000052.1:0-29296 GCF_053714275.1 Mesorhizobium sp. Arg314
CCGCGGCAGCTGGCCGCCCGACTTGGCGCCGAAGGACTCGAATGGGTGGATCAGCATGGCGAGATGGACTGGTGCCTATGCGTGATCGACGTGCCCAGGACACTGGAGCGTTCAGCGCTGAAATGGGGCTGGGAACGTGTGTCTGAAACATTTGTGGTGGAACGATAATGTTCAGGAAGATCCTCATCGCCAATCGGGGCGAGATCGCCTGCCGGGTCATCAAGACAGCGAAGAAGCTTGGCATTGCAACGGTGGCAGTCTATTCGGATGCCGACCGCGACGCGCTGCATGTGAAGATGGCGGCTGAGGCAATTCACATCGGCCCATCGCCGTCCAGTCAGTCCTACATCGTCATCGCCAAGATCGTCGACGCGGCAAAGGCCGCTGGCGCTGATGCGGTGCATCCGGGCTACGGCTTCCTGTCGGAGAACGCCAACTTCGCCGATGCGCTCAAGGATGCCGGCATCGCCTTCATCGGCCCCCCGGTGGCGGCGATCGAGGCGATGGGTGACAAGATCACCTCCAAGCGCATCGCTGCTGCGGCCGGTGTTTCGACCGTGCCCGGCCATATGGACCTGATCGAGGATGCCGACGAGGCCGTGCGCATCGCCGCCTCGATCGGCTACCCGGTGATGATCAAGGCGTCCGCCGGCGGCGGCGGCAAGGGCATGCGCATCGCGTGGAACGACCGCGAGGCGCGCGAGGGATTCCAGTCGTCAAGGAACGAGGCCAAGGCCTCCTTCGGCGACGACCGCATCTTCATCGAGAAATTCGTCACCGAGCCGCGTCACATCGAGATCCAGGTGCTGGGCGACCAGCACGGCACCATAGTCTATCTGGGCGAGCGCGAATGCTCGATCCAGCGGCGCAACCAGAAGGTCATCGAGGAAGCTCCGTCCCCCTTCCTCGATGCGGCCACGCGCAAGGCCATGGGCGAGCAGGCCGTCGCGCTGGCGCGCGAGGTCGGCTATTTGTCGGCCGGCACGGTCGAGTTCATCGTCGACGGCAACAAGAACTTCTACTTCCTGGAGATGAACACCCGCCTTCAGGTCGAGCATCCTGTGACGGAACTGGTCACCGGGCTCGACCTTGTGGAGGAGATGATCCGGGTCGCCGCCGGCGAAAGGCTGCGCTTTGGCCAGGACGACGTGAAGCTGAATGGCTGGGCCATCGAAAGCCGGCTCTATGCCGAGGATCCGTACCGCAATTTCCTGCCCTCCATCGGGCGCCTGGCTCGCTACCGGCCGCCAGTCGAGGGGCGGCGCGACGACGGCACGATCGTGCGCAACGATACCGGTGTGTTCGAGGGCAGCGAGATTTCGATGTATTACGATCCGATGATCGCCAAGCTCTGCGCCTGGGCGCCGGACCGTGGCGGAGCGATCGATGCAATGGCGCGCGCTCTCGACGATTTCGAGGTGGAAGGCATTGGTCATAACCTTCCGTTCCTGTCGGCGGTGATGGTGCAGCCGCGCTTCCGCCAGGGCCGGCTGACCACTGCCTACATCGCAGAAGAGTTCCCGGACGGTTTTCAAGGCGTCGAGCCGGACGATACCCAGGCACGTCTGCTGGCGGCAGTTGCCGCCTTCATCAATGCGAGGGTCGTTCGCCGGTCGGCAAAGATTTCGGGTGCTCTCGCCAACCATCCGCGCAGCATAAGCAAGGATTGGGTCGCGACGGTGGCCGATCGTGAATTTGCGCTCGTTGTGTTCCAGGATGAAGCCAGCGCCCTCGTCGCCTTTGCCGGTGGGCCGAGCCTCACAGTGTCCAGCGATTGGTTGCCGGGCGACAGCCATGCGACCTTCGTCGTGAACGGCGAAGCGGCGGGCGTGAAGGTGTCGCTCGACGGCTCCGGCTTGCGCCTGCGCTGGCGGGGCATCGACGTCACCGCATTCGTGCGCTCGCCTCGCGTGGCCGAGCTTGCCCGGCTGATGCCGGTGAAAACGCCGCCCGACACGTCGAAGATGCTGCGATGCCCGATGCCCGGCGTCATCACCTCCCTGGCCGTGCAGGTGGGCGACACGGTCGAGGCAGGGCAGACGCTTGCGACTGTCGAGGCCATGAAGATGGAGAACGTGCTGCGTGCCGAGCGCCGGGCGGTGGTGAAGGCGATCGCGGCAAGAGCCGGCGCCAGTCTCGCGGTCGACGAGCTCATCATGGAGTTCGAGTGATGGCCGACGAGCTCGAACCGTGGCGTGCCCTTGTCGAGAGGGAGATCAAGGCCGACCCCGACACGCTTGCCTGGCGCACGCCGGAAGGCATCGAGATCAAGCCTCTCTACACAGCACAGGATCTCGAGGGGAACGACTATCTCGGCGGCCTGCCGGGGCAAAAACCCTTCATGCGCGGGCCGCGCGCAACCATGTATGCGGGCCGCCCGTGGACCATCCGGCAATATGCCGGTTTCTCGACGGCGGAGGCGTCCAACGCCTTCTACCGCAAGGCGCTTGCCGCCGGCCAGCAAGGCGTGTCGGTGGCCTTCGACCTGGCCACCCATCGCGGCTATGACAGCGATCACCCGCGCGTCGAAGGCGATGTCGGCAAGGCGGGCGTCGCCATCGATTCCGTCGAGGACATGAAGATCCTGTTCGACGGCATCCCGCTCGACAAGGTTTCTGTGTCGATGACCATGAACGGCGCGGTGATCCCGATCCTCGCCAGCTTCATCGTCGCGGGCGAGGAGCAGGGCGTGCCGCGCGCGCAACTCTCAGGCACGATCCAGAACGACATCCTCAAGGAGTTCATGGTCCGCAACACCTACATCTACCCGCCGGAACCCTCGATGCGGATCGTCGCCGACATCATCGAATATACGGCGAGGGAGATGCCGAAGTTCAACTCGATCTCGATCTCCGGCTATCACATGCAGGAGGCCGGGGCGACGCTGGTGCAGGAGCTCGCCTTCACGCTCGCCGACGGGCGCGAATATGTCCGCGCGGCGCTGAAGAAAGGGCTCGATGTCGATGATTTCGCGGGGCGGCTGTCCTTTTTCTTCGCGATCGGCATGAACTTTTTCATGGAGGCGGCCAAGCTGCGCGCTGCCCGGCTTTTGTGGACCCGGATCATGGAGGAGTTCCAGCCGAAGAAGGCTTCCTCGCTGATGTTGCGCACCCACTGCCAGACCTCCGGCGTGTCGCTGCAGGAGCAGGATCCCTACAACAACGTCGTGCGCACCGCCTATGAGGCGATGAGCGCGGTGCTGGGCGGCACGCAGAGCCTGCACACCAATTCCTTCGACGAGGCGATCACGCTGCCGACCGAATTCTCGGCCCGCATCGCACGCAACACGCAGCTCATCCTTCAGCACGAGACGGGCGTGACCAGGGTGGTCGATCCCCTCGCCGGTTCCTACTATGTCGAGAGCCTGACCAAAGAACTCGCCGATGCAGCGTGGGCGTTGATCGAGGAGATCGAGGCAAGGGGCGGCATGACCAAGGCAGTCATCGAAGGGCTGCCCAAGCGCCTGATCGAAGAGGCCGCGATGCGCAGGCAGGCCGCGGTCGATCGCGGCGACGACGTGATCGTCGGCGTCAACCGCTACCGGCTCGAAGAAGAAGAGCAGCTCGGTATCCTCGACATCGATAACAACGCCGTGCGGGGCACGCAGATCGCCCGCATCAAGATGATCATACGTCAGCGAGATCCCGCAAAGGTTGCGCAGACCCTTGCCGCGCTGGCCGAAGTCGCCCGTTCCGGCGAGGGCAATATCCTGGCGGCCGCCGTCGAGGCTGCCCGGGCCCGCGCAACGGTCGGCGAGGTATCGGATGCGCTGCGCGAAGTCTTCGGTGACCATGCCGCGGTCCCGGAAGTGGTGCGCAAGGTCTATGACGCGGCATTCGGTGGAGAGCCGGAATACGAGACGCTGGCGAAGCGGCTCGAAGCCCTGTGGGCCGACCAGGGCGAAGCCCCCAGGATCTTGGTGGCTAAGCTCGGCCAGGACGGCCATGACCGCGGCGCCAAGGTCGTCGCCTCGGCCTTCGGAGATCTTGGTTTCGATGTGATCGCCGGACCGCTGTTTCAGACACCACTGGAAGCTGCGGATCTTGCAGTCAAGCTAAAGGTGCATGTGGTGGGCATGTCTTCACTCGCGGCCGGGCACAAGACACTGGCTCCTCAATTGGTCGAGGCGCTCAAGGCAAAGGGTGCCTCGGACGTCATTGTGGTGGTCGGCGGCGTGGTGCCGCGCCAGGACTATAAGTACCTCTATGATCACGGCGTGGCCGCTGTCTTCGGGCCAGGCACCAACGTGCTGGACGCTGCCCATGCCCTGCTGGACCTCATGCAGGGCCAAAGGCGGAACGTCTGATCGATCTTTCGGCCGTTATTCTATGGGCATCACCGCGGAGTACTTAACTTGTCTTGGCGAGAAGCTGGAATTCATTGAACGTACACCGGTCAAATCGCGCGCGACCATCTCTTGTCGATCTACCAGCTCGACACGCATCGAAGACCATGGCGACTATTTATTCCGGACAGCTGAAAGCTTCGCAGACCGTTTGGTTCCTGGCTACGACGCATCAGATTCTCGTTGGCTTTCTATCCGGTATCAGGAGATTTCCTTCGATACCGAACCCGAGACCAAGGTATACAGATACTGCTGTACACCGTACAAAGAAAAAAGTTGAGACGACAACGGCCAGCCAATAGGACTGCATCATAGTTGCAACCGTCGGCGTTCGGCCGGAAAGTCGAGTAGTTTATTCACCGTTGGCCTTACTTATTTCGGTGCCAGCGGTGGCGCCGCCGTCGATCACAAAATCCTGCCCGGTGATATACTCTGCGGCCTTCGATACAAGATATACAGCCATCGAAGCGACCTCTTGCACGTTAGCGGCGCGCCTGAGAGGGACTGTTCGAGTCAAGGCGTCGAGATAGGCTTGGCCGCGATTGATCTCCGTAAGCATCAGACCGGGACAGATTGTATTGACGCGGATATTGTCGGCAGCAAGCTCCAAGGCAGACGAGCGAGAAAGGCCGCGCAGGGCCCACTTGCTCGCTGAATAGGCGGCAAAGCTATGTCCCGACAAGCCGGCCGTAGAAGCGATGTTGACTATTGCGCCACTGCCGGACCGCCGCATCAGCGGAACCGCGGCGCGGATTCCGAAGAATGCGCCATCAAGATTAACCGCAAACAGCTTTCGCCAACTCTCGGCGTCGCTGGCCATCACACCGCAACGGTCGTTTACCGCAGCATTGTTGATCAGGATATCGAGCTTACCCAGCCAAGAGCAGGTATTCTCAATCGCACCCTGCCAACTCGCTTCTTTCGACACATCAAGCTCAATGAATTTGGCTTTGCCGCCACCGCGATTGATTTTGGTCGCAGTCTTCTCCCCTGCCTCAGCCAAAATGTCGCAGATCAACACGCTCGCACCTTCGTTGGCAAGCGCCCCGGCTATCGCGGCACCCAGTCCTCGGGCAGCGCCGGTGACCAGCGCTACCCGACCCGCAAGGGTGCTCACGGCTGGCCTACTGGCTTGACTTCGATCACATCTATATCCACGCCTGGAGGCGCCTTGGCGACAAAGAGCGCGGCGCGAGCAATGTCCTCGGCTTCGATTGGCTTGTAGGGGCGATGCTGAAGATCCTGCGCCGCGGCCGGATGTTCTGGCCCCGAAATGCGTCTGATGCCGGTTCCACCAACGAGACCGGGCCGCAATTCCGTCGATTGAATGCCGAAGGAACCCAGTTCCAGCCGGAGCCCTTTGTGGATTGCACTCATCGCATGCTTTGATGCTGCATAGACCAGAGTATTCGGATAGACCGCATGCGCAAGCGTAGACGAAACGAGAATGAAATGGCCGGAGCCTCTCGCGATCATGCGCTTGGCGACAGGCTGTACCAGCCGCAGCAGGCCCCGCACGTTGACACTATAGATCCAATCCCAATTTGATGGATCGCTGTCGAGAAAGGGCGCGAGCGGCGCAACGCCGGCTGAATAGACCAGAATGTCAAGATCGCCAACGTCCGCGACCAGCCGCGCAATGAAACCCTCGTCCGCGAAGTCGCCGCCATAAGTTCGCAATCGACCGCCGAAGCCATGGTGTGTGGAGAGACTGTCCAGATCCTCTCCGGGCAGAGCGGCGACCTGCACTTCGGCGCCCTCTTCGGCAAAGCCGATCGCACAGGCCCGGCCGATTCCGGTCGAACCTCCTGCGATGAGCACGCGTTTTCCAGCGAGCGAGATTTCACGCATCCTCTTCCCTCTTAACCTTCATGGGCCGCCGCGCCGCAATTTCCAATCGACGGGATGACGACATTCCACGCGTTCGGAACCGCCTCGAACCACAGTTTCTGTTACAATCAGGCTCCATCCGGACGCCCTTCTGATTTTCGCCGTCATGATGCAGCCATACCGGAACGCCGTCCTCCTTCTCCATCCGTTTGGCTTCACGATGGATTTCCGCGTCCAAGTCAAAATTGGAAGGCCGTACCGCGAGCACGGCACGCGATATCGGAGCCGAGCAGGACGTCCCGCTCTCCGGCAGGTTGACAAGCGATGCTTGACGACCAGGGTATGATCACCGCGACGTTGCGGATCCTGTACTTGTTCAACCCGGCATAGGTCTCGCGATTGTAGGCAAGTTGGTCGGCATCAGGATCATAGACGGCATCATACTCCGCCTGCTGCAGCAGAACTGTCACGGGTAAAGATCAATATTGCCGACATGATCGATATGAAAGTGGAAAATCATCAGATGGTCGATATCTGACACTCCATCGCCAATCGCCTCGATCTGGCCGACAAGCGCCTTCGCAACATAGGAGATGACCGTGTCCATGATCCGTTGCCCTCCGGCAACTCGGCAATCGCGTCCTAGGTTCCTGCGACCCACCAAACAATGCCTTCGGGCGAACGACAAATAGCTCCGCACCGGCATATTGTAGCGCATGTCGGGGACGACACTCGGACTGAACAATGCATAGTCGGCGCAATCTGTCAGGCCGGTATCGCGTCCGTGCAGGCGCAGGTCTGAAGAGATCGCAGGTTCGGCTGCCACCGGGAACTTCCTATTTTCAGCGATTGAAATCCGATGGTCGACTGCCCGGCCTTGTGCCCAGGGCAGTCGGCCTAGAGGTCATCCTTGGGGAATGAACGGTTCGACATTCTGTTTTGTAATGATCCTCGTGTTCTGCCGGTCGGGCGATCCATCCGTCTTGTGGCAGTCATTGACGACCACGCGCGGCACCTTCACTCCGGCATGCAGGGCAGCCAGCATTTCGATGCCGCAGTACGCCTGGGTATAGGGATAGAAGGGCACGGTGAGTTCCAAGTCGCCGCGCAAAATTGCCGGCTTGTCCTCAAGCGTACCGCCAATGCTGTAGACCCTGACGATGCCTGCCTTGCCGGCTTCCTTGATCGCTTGCGTCACGCCGGGAAGCTCGCCGCCGAACTGCAGCAGGACAGTCGTGACCTTGGAGTGTGCCTGAAGCAGGTTTTGCACCTGCGTGAGTGCGCTTGCGGCAGTGTAGTCGGTACGGCCGACGCCCACGAGTTTCAACTTGGGGAGTGTCTTGGTTGCTTCCTGGACAACACGCAGATTGATGTTGGAAACAGTATTGTCCGCAGGCCCAAGGATCAGGAGTGCTTCGCTCGGTTCCGCCAGGCTGTCGTTCACCGCCTTGGCCCATCCGAAATCGAGCGCCGCCCAATCGTTGCCTACCCAGGCGACGGTGCCTGGCGACCAAAGGTCTTTTCCCGCCTTGTCGTCGCGGCCGCAGGTCTGCTGTGCAAGTACGACAACAGGAATGTTCGCCGCTGGAATGTCGTTGGTGATCTGCCGGCAGCTTGCATCCGAAGAAATCGGAATAATGACTGCTCCATTAAACAGGCCACTCGCCAGTGCGTTCTGGATCTGGGTCCGCTGGATGGCCGGATTGGCTTGTCCATCGAATATGCTGACGCTGGCGCCAACCGCCGTAGCGGCTTTTTTCACAGCCTCGATATGGGCCGCCATGTAGGTGTTGTTGGAGGCGTATTCGAACACCGCGATGTTGAGCGGACCGCCCTTTTTCCAAGTGATGACTTGCCCATCGCCAACGTCCAGCGTGTAAGTATCGCCATTAAGAGCTGGTTCGTTGAGCTCGCCTCCCACATTCTGCCAAATAACGTCCGGGTTGCTCCCAATATGCAACTTGGCGTCCTGAGCATTGCTGGCCGGACTGACCGCAATGGCCGCCACCGCCATGCAGGCGGCAAGCATAAATCGTGCATACTTCCTCATTCGGGCCATACTTCTCTCCCCTTGTATTGTCGTTGATGATCTCGGTTTTTGGTGCAGCAGTCGCATCACGACTGTTCGTCGCTGCCTGGGTGTACGCCCCAGCCGGCACCGTGCTCGCGCGTATAGGTTTCAAGTGCGACAGCACCGATCACCACAACGCCCTTGATGACGTTTTGAACAGACGTCTCGACCGCCAGCGACGAGAACAGGTTGTTCAGCACAGCAAGGATCAGCACGCCGACCGCGGTACGCCATACAGCACCCTCGCCGCCGTAGAGGCTTGTTCCGCCGATGACCACCGCGGCAATGGCATCAAGGGCGATCGTTGGAATCTGATTCGACTGCCCGGTATTCAAGGTCGAGGCGATCATTGCCCCGGCGAAAGCGGCAGTGACGCCGCAGGCGATGAAGGAGGCGACCCGGATTCGATCGACCCGAAGGCCGGCGAGCCGCGCCGCCTGCAGGCTTCCACCAGTCGCATACAGCATTCTCCCGTAAGCGCTTTTGCTCAGCAGGATACCCCCGACAAGATATAGCGCGACAAGCAGTATGATCGGGATAGCGACGCCAAACAGTTCCCCGCTGCCAATGATGTCGAAGCCGGGAACATCGCGGACAGGGATCGGTGAGGAATTTGAATACATAGCCGCTATGCCTTCATAGGCCACCGCCGTGCCCAGTGTCGTAATGAACGCGTTGACGTTGAGTTTGGTGATGATCAGGCCGTTGATCAGGCCGAGAAGGGCGCCGCCCAGCAGAACCGCGACCAGCGCGCCGACGACAGGCAAACCGTTGCTTGCACAAAGACCTGCAAAGAGCACGGCTCCGAAACTGAAAGTACCGCTGACGCTGAGATCGAAACCGCCGCCGATCACCACAAGCGTCATGCCAAGGGCGACGATGCCGAGATTAACATTCTGAGTCAGCAGATTGATGATGTTCGGAACCGAGAGAAAATTACCATACGTTGCCTGAGCAGCGATCACGAGCGCTGCAAGAATCCACAGCATTGCGTACCGCACGCTATAGCGGATCACGGTCGCGCGCAGGTCGGGCCTCCTTGGCTGCGAAGTCTCGATGCTCATCTGCTTGACGATGTCAGACATGGCGAACCACCTCCGTTTCGAATGCTGCGGCAATAATTGCAACTTCGGTGATCGGCTTGCTTCCGTCGAGATAGCCGGCCAACCGACCAGCCTTGAGCACGTAGACGCGATCACTGATCGCGGCCACTTCCTCGAGTTCGGACGAAACAAATACAATGCCGAGCCCGGTATCCGCGAGGCGGCGCAAGGTCTGCAGAATGACACTCTTTGCCCCGATATCGATGCCACGTGTGGCCTCGTCGGCGAGCAGCACGCGCGTCGGCCCGTTTGCCGCGCGGGCGAGCAGAAGCTTCTGCTGGTTGCCACCAGAGAGTTCTCCAGCGGAGCGCTCCAGAAATTTCCGACTCACATCATATTCGTTGGCCAGTTCGTCAGAGCGGCGTGTGAACCGCGACTTCTGTACGAAACCCGCGCGCGAGTATGACTTCAGGTTCCCGAGCATGATGTTCTCGCGGGACGACATCGCAAGGAATAGACCATCGGCCTTCCGGTCTTCCGGTACAACGCTGATGCCAAGCCGCCGAGCCTCGTAAGGCGTCCTTGGCAGCGCGACAGCGTGTCCATCCAGCCACATCTTTCCGGAGGTTCTCTTGCTCGCGCCGCCGAGCGCTTTGAGCAAAGACGTACGTCCCGATCCGACAAGACCGCCGATGCCGACGATTTCCCCGGCACGCACCTCTAAGTTTATGTCGCAAACGCCGTCGCGGCTCGACAGGTTTTCAACGCGCAGGAGTTCCTTACGGGCCGCGCGCACCCGGCCAATCGAGCTCTCGGCCAGTCTATGTTCGAGACCCTCCAGCTCAGCCCCGAGCATGGTAGTGACCATGCGCTCCCGGGTCCATTTCGAAACCGGACCGCTTTCTATCAACCGTCCGTCGCGGAAGACCGTGACCGTGTCGGAATTCGCCTCGACCTCGTCGAGATAGTGACTGACGAAGATCAAGGTCACGCCTTGCCCCTTGAGATCACGCATTGCTGAGAAGAGCGCGACCCGCTCCCTCTGGGAAAGAGCCGCTGTCGGCTCGTCGAGCAGCAACACATTGCATTCGCCGCTCAGGGCTCGCATGATTTCAAGCATCTGTTGATCGGCGAGCGACAGGTCTCCAGCACGTGCATCGGGGTCGATCGCAACCCCCAGCCTATCACAAAGGGCGCCATAACGTCTGCGAAGCGAGCGCTCGGCAACCATTCCAAAACGCGTCGTCATGTTGCCCAGGAACACGTTGTCAAGTGCGCTGATCGTCGGAACGACGGTGAGTTCCTGATAGATCGTAGACACGCCGGCATTGCGCGCCGACGCCGGTGTCATCGAATTCGGCCAGGCGACACCACGGACAGTCACCGTCCCGGAAGTGGCGCTGATCCGTCCGGCGATTATGCCGAGGCAAGTGGACTTACCCGCACCGTTCTGCCCTATCAAGGCATGAACCTGACCCGCAGCGAGATCAAGATCGATGTTTGTGAGCGCCTTGATCCCACCGTAAGTCTTCGAGATGCCCCGAAGTGAGACCGCTCCTTTTGTCGTCCGGGCAGGACTGGGCAACAAGCTACACTCCTCGACAAATCGTACCGGCGCGAAAAGAACCCCGCCACCGGTCGTCCGACTGGAATGGATCGACGACTTTGGCGGTCAGCGGCAGCTCGCGCCCGCCGGCGTGCTAACGAACAGGCGAGCGACCCTGCGATGCCAACCGATGAGAACGGCGACGAAACAGTCCGACCTAAGATGTCGTATCGATCATGGAATTCCTCCCGGCATTAAGGCTCTTCCCGGCCATGCACTTGTAAAGCACTACACAAATGTCCGAACAATTTCAAGCGAAAATTCTTGTCTCTCAGCATTCCCCATTTTCGGTGCTGTCACGCTTTGGCTGCCTGCCGCAAAACAGGCAAAGTATGCGAATTTCTGTCGCTGCTGACCTCCGATCCGATGGCCTGCTGATCCATAAGGGATCGTCAGCGTGGCCATCGCTTCGATAACGGAACTTTTGTTTTGCTGGCGACGAGGACATCGTATGGAAGAAGTCGCTTATTGTCCGAACAAAATAGCACTGATATTTCGGTACAGGCGCCACCAGATCCTGCAGCGATTTTCGGATTTGTCTTCAGGGAGATTTTGTGGGCACACCGCGGAAATCTCCAAAGAAACCGATCAGTTCGTTGCGAAAGGATCGGGTTGCTCGAAAGCTTGGAAATGACCGCAGCGCGTTCGTGCAGCGCCCGATGTTGGCGTAGACTCGGCCAAGCGAGGCTAACGGTATGCCAGGACATTTGGCTTTTGCGGGTACAAAATCCTGTGACCGACAGCCACACAACGCGCAATGCGGCTGACGAGGTTGACATAGAGCCAGTTCGGAAATCGATAGCGCTCAGCCGATACATCATCACATTTGCGAACGACGTGATCGAGATCGAACGGCAGGGGCTGGTTCAGATCCCCGCCGAGATGGCCTTGGAGGATATACCTCGTTAAGCGCGAGTCAGTCACTTCTCACCTTTGGTGAGCGAGCCGTCCCGGCGTCCGGCGGGACTCCGCCAAAACCCTCCTAAGCCGCTAGTCGTGCCTCTCAAAACCAATGATTGCGCACAGCCTTAAGCAATTCTATAGCAACATTGGCCCGCCGCTGGCCTGAATCGGCCAGCGCGCGCTTTCCAGCCCCACGCGCAAGCTATGCCACGGAACAGCCACCCTCGTATCGGGGCAGATCACGAATGGCCACGGTAGCGGACGCCTCGGAGCTACCAGTGGGTCAGACCGCCATCTACAGCAATGGTCTGGCCGGTTATGAATTCCGCAGCGTGCGTTGACAAAAACATCACCAGTCCGACGAGGTCCATGGGTACTTCCTCGCGCGGGATGCACTGGCTGGCAATCAGTCTTGCCTTGCCTTCCTCGGTGATCGTCTCGCGAGGGACCTCGGTGAACGTACCGCCGGGTTGGACGGCGTTGACCGTGATCCCTTGCGCGCCGAGTTCGCGCGCCATCGAGTTGGTCATGCCGATCAGCGCGGATTTCGACGTAACGTAGTGCAGGTAGTTCTTGCCGCCGAGCGGCACTGAGCCCGAGGTGATGTTGATGATACGACCCCATTGGGCGGCGCGCATCGCGGGCAGGACTGCGCGTGCAGTCAGGTAGCATCCCGTGATGTTCACCTTAAGCACGGTCTCCCACTCCTCGAGCGGGATCAGGTCGAACGGCCTCATCTTGAGGGCGGAGAAGATGCCGGCATTGTTGACCAGAACATCGAGGCGGCCGTAAGCCTGCAACACTTCGGCGACCATCGCATCGACCGAACCAACGTCGGCAATGTCGGTGACTACCGCCAATGCCTTGCCGCCCTGTTGTTCGATCTCGGCCTGCACGGAATGTGCCTTGGCCTCATTCAATTCGGCGATGATTGGAATCGCGCCCGCTGCAGCGAACTGCAGGGCATATTCACGTCCGATCCCCTGACCTGCTCCGGTGATGACAACCACACGCCCGGTCACGTCAAAATTGCGTCCCCTGGCCACCACGCCTTGCAAGCTACTTGCGAGTATCTGGTCGTTCACGTCATTTTCTCCTTGGGTGTCGAGTTTTGATTTTTAAGCCGGCGTCCATTGGCAGATGCGTGCCCGGCGCTCTTCGAAATTCACGTCCTGGAAAACAGCCTTCACATCTAGACCGACAGCAGGCCGTGTACCCTCCGCATCGACAAGATTCCCGATCAGTAGCGGCCCCTCGTCCGTCTCCACGCTGACGACGGTATAGGGAACCGGAATCGCCGGAAAATAGGAGCGATGAAAGACGGTCCAGGCGATCACCTTGCCTTTGCCCGACAGCTTGACCCATTCCGCGTCGCCGGACAGGCACTCCGGACAATTCGGTCCTGGCGGATAGCGATGCCGAGCGCAGTGGCTGCAGACCTGAACTCGCAGTTCGCCTTCCTCGGCGTAGGCCCAGAACGGTCGGTCATATCGTCCGATGCGCGGTGGCGGCCTGTTTTGGGTCATGTTGCCCGCTCCGCGCGGTAAATGATGGATGCGGTCTTGCCAGCCACGTCAGATACATATTGTGCGTGGCGGGCCCACGAAACTTGCCGCTTGCCTGCCTCGCCGCGTAGCTGGCGCACGGCTTCGACCTGATGGTTCCAACCCTGCATGTAGCTCTCCGACAACATGCCTCCCGATGTGTTTACCGGCAACGATCCCCCCGGACCGATACCGCCCTCGACGACAAATCGGGACGCTTCGCCTACGTTGCAGAACCCGAAACCCTCTAGCGCCACCGGGATATGGATGCTGAAACTGTCATAGATCTGCAGCAAGTCCATGTCTTTGGGTCCGACACCGGCCATGCAGTAGACCTGCGCTGCGGTCTCGGCGTGACCGGTATGATAAAAGTCGAGGAACCGCGGGCGCAGACTCGTCGCATCGCGATGCAGATCGCTTGCGCCGATACCGGCGACGGCGACCTTTGGCTTCCTCGCCTTTCTTGCACGGTCGCGAGTGGTCACGATTAGCGCGACACCACCATCATTGATGAGGCAATAGTCGGGGCGCCGCAGCGGCTCGCAAATCAGCCGGCTGTCGAGGTAGGATTGGAGGTCGAGTTGTTCCGTTGCGATTGCATTGTCGTTTAGGCGCGCAAACGCACGCTGAGCGACCGACACCTGTCCGAGATCTTCCGGCCTGAACCCAGTTTCCGCCATGTAGCGGTTGGTCATCATGGCATAGAGAGCGCCCTGCGAGGTCAACCCCCACGGAGCATAGTAGACATAGGCAAGGAAGCGCTCGCCGCCCATCGCAGTTGGACCGCCATACTGGGTCGCTGCCGTGCGCTGGTTGTTTCCATAGACGAGCGCAATGCACTCGGCGAGACCTGCATTGATTGCGAGCATCGCCTGAATGACCGCATTAACCGCGTCGGCCTGGGCGGTAAAACGTGTGTCGAGACCAAGAATCTCGCCCGTGCGCTCCATCGCCAATGTCGGACCGACGACTAGCCCGTCGATATCGGCCTTCCCGAATCCGCTGTCCGCAAGGGCACGTCGAAAGGCTTTCGCGGCTAGTCCATAAGAATCCGAGGCGGATTCGGAGTGTTTGGCCAGATAGTCAATCCGATAGTCCGTGTCGCCGACGCCGACGATGCAGGCTTCACCGGATAGACGGTCGAGGCGATCGTGAACAGGCATGGCGGCTACCCAGTGATACGAAAGTCTGAGTCAACAGAGCGGTCCGGCTGCGCCCAACCGAATTCGTCTGCAAGGCCGAGGGCGGGAAAGCCGAGCTTGGGCATCGCAGTGCGAACCTCCGGCGGCGTCGATTGCAACTTCAGCGGCGAGCCGAGTACCAACCACTCACTGCCATCGTCGGTGGGCACCGTTTTCAGCAGACCACGCGCTTTTGTATGCGGATGATCCATCACGTCAGCGACAGCGCAGATCGGGACGGCGAGTGCGCCGACCTCCTCCAGATGCGCGAGAAAAGCAGAATTGGTGATGGAACCACTTGCCGCGATAAACTCCTGCGCACCATCCGGCGCGCGCTCCACAGCTATGTAGCCATCCGTGGTACGGATGACGGCCGGCAGATCTTCTCCCGACCCATTCCAACGCACCTGTGTAGCCCAGGCCGAACAATCCTGCATGGCGATGTCGAGATGCACCCCCTTGCCGGTACGGTCACGTGCGAACAACGCGGCTAGTATGCCTGCCAAGCCAAACTGGCCTCCGAGTTGATCGGATACGGAAATGCCGGACTTGGTCGGGACACCATTGACCGGTGTTACGGCCATGGCACCCGACATGCCCTGGATCACGGTGTCGAGCGCCGGCCGTCCTGGATAGACGGTGTCGTAGCCGAAGCCGTTCACTGAGCAATAGACAATCGACGGGAAACGGTCGCATACCGCCGCAGCACCGAAGCCAAGCTTGGCCAACGAACCGGGCTTTAGATTCTCCATGACTATATCGGCTGTATCAAGCAGGGCCCAGAGTTTCTTTTGATCCGACTGCTCCCTGAGATCAAGGACAATGCCGCGCTTGTCCGTGTTGCTGAGCGCGAAGATGTAGGCTTCGCCGTCCGCGCGCAGCGGCGCATTGATGCGATTGGAGTCGCCGCTTGGCGGCTCGACCTTGATGACGTCGGCGCCGAGCGCGCCGAGTTGTCGACACGCGAGCGGCGCCACAGTGTTCATGCCGATCTCGACGACGCGCAATCCCTCCAACGGCCGCGTCGAAAGCAAGGAAGCGCCTTTGATCCGAGAGATATTTTCTAAAGCGGAGGCCGCACGCTGCTCGCACCAATCCCTGTCGGCATCCGGATTCGGAATTGGCTTGTTCTGTAGCGGGTCGGCGCCAGCGACGCGGATCGGGTTTCCCGCAATGCGCAGCAAGGAACCGGTTTGAGGGTCCTTCTCGAGCAGAACCATAGCGCGGTGCACTAGGTTGGGCTCGCTTGCGATATCGTCGAGCGAGATGATCGGACTACACGGTATCCCCTGTTTTGACACGAGGGCGACGCAGCTTTCTACTGTCAGGCCGGAGACCCAGGCGCCGATGTGAGCGTCGACGGCGTCGACGTTCTCGAACCGCATCGAAGGCGTGCCAAAGGCTGGGGCGTTGATGAGGCCCGGACGATCCATGGCGCTGCACAGGCGCATCCATTGGTCGTTGGTCGGACCACAGATTAGCACCCATCCGTCCGCCGCTCGGTAGGCGTTCCAGCACGCCAGCGTCGGATGCCGGTTTCCGGCGCGCGTCGCAACCCGGCCGGTGAGCACGAGCGGAATGAATGTCAGCAGAGCATTCACTCCGACATCGTAGAGCGCCATGTCTATGCGCTGACCCTGGCCTGTCCTGCGACATACAAAAGATGCAGCAAGGATCGCGGCAAGCGCATAGACCGCTGTTTCCATGTCCAGAAGCGGTGCGCCGACAAAGGTCGGTGGACCATCCGGACGACCCGTAGTCTCAGCGATCGCCGCCATGGCCTGAACGAGCGCTTCCGAATGACTCCTGCCAGCCAACGGTCCGGTATGTCCGTATGCAGTGACATCACAGATGATCTGCCGTTCGGGACGTGCGTCCTCCCATATCTCCATTTGTATCCCGCCGCCTTCAGACGAGAGGAGCACGATGTCGGCGACCGCAAGCAGGCCCGCAAGCGTGTCGCGATCGGCCTTCCGGGCCGCATCGAACGACAGGCTGCGCTTGCCAGCCGCAGCTAGTGCGCGGGCGAAACGGGGGCGCTTCTTGTCCTCGACCAGCACAACGTCAGCGCCAAGATCGGCCATTAGCGAGCCACAGGCGGCGACGGCGGTGCGGCTTCCCAGTTCAACAACCAGCAAGCCGTTCAGAAGACGGCTAACAGCGGTACGGCTGGACATCACTTCCTCCGCAACATTCTGGAGACGATCCGTGAGACGACGGCACACTAGCCTCGATACATTTTTGCGAAAAAGTCCGGCTTGCGCTTTTCCCGGAGAGCACTGCCACCCTCCTTCGCCTCTTCGGTTCCGAAGTAGAGCGCCAAAGCCTGGAACGCCAACTGCCCGATGCCTCGGATATTCTCGCTGTCCGCGTTGAACGAACGCTTTGCCAGCGCGATGGCGGTCGGGCTCTTCTCGTTGATCTCGTCGCACCATTTCTGGACTTCGGCGTCGAGTTCCGCGTCCGGAACGACGGCGTTCACGATACCCATCTCTAGGGCCTCACGGGCCGGGTAACGGCGGCAGAGGTACCAGATTTCCCGGGCGCGCTTTTCGCCGACGATCCTGGCAAGATAGGCCGTGCCGAAGCCCGGATCGACGGACCCCATGCGCGGTCCGGCCTGACCGAAGATCGCGTTCTCGCTGGCAATCGCAAGGTCGCACAGTGTCACAATGACATTGCCGCCGCCGACAGCGTAACCGCGCACCTTCGCGATCACAGGCTTCGGCACATCGCGGATGATCGTTTGGAGTTCCTCGGTACCGTTTCCAAGAAGGCCGATGCCGCTGTCGACACGGTCCGCTTTCTTCTCATCCTTGTCGCCGCCGATGGCGAAAGCCCGATCCCCCGCCCCGGTCAGCACAATAACTCCGACGTCCCGATTCCAGCCGCCGCGACGTATCGCATCCGTCACCTCGTAGTAGGTGTTGCGCGTAAACGCATTCATGCGTTGCGGACGATTGAAGGTGATTGTCGCCACCCGGTTCTTCTCTTCATAAACGATGTCGGAATAATCGCTCGAACCCATCCCATCCTCCCGAATGAACTCTCCAATATGCGCCAACAGCCTTACGCCTGCGCGACCCATAATGTCCGTACATATATCAAATGACCATCGCGACGCAAGCCAAGAAGATGCGGATATTCAGGAAAATTCGCCGATCCAGACCTTGCGGTCAGATATCAATGTTCGTACAAAATCGACGAACTCAAGGGAGGCACAAGTGAAACAATACAGGCTGGACGGCTCATGCAGGATCGAAGGGATATTGGCTATCGAGGCTGAACAACCCCGACCGCAGCGCCATGAGGTGCTTGTGAAGATGCGCGCTGCATCCATCAACTACCTCGATCTCAAGATTCTTCACGGCAAATTTCCCGCCAAGACAGAAGGCTTGGTGCCGCTGTCCGACGGAGCCGGCGACGTTGTTGAGATCGGCTGTGACGTGAACCGCGTAGTCGTCGGAGACCGTGTGGCAAACATGTTTTTCCCACGCTGGATCTCCGGTCCGATTCCTACCGATGGCCGCATTGAGCAACCGGGCGCGACCGTGGACGGCGTTCTCTCGGAATATGCGCTGTTTTCGCAAGAGGCATTGGTCAAGATTCCCCGGAACCTCAGTTACGATGACGCTTCAACGCTGCCATGCGCGGCACTGACGGCGTGGCAGCTTTTTACCGGGGCACGCCCTGTGCTGCCCGGTGAGAGCGTGCTTGTCCAAGGTAGCGGCGGCGTTTCGCTGTTCGCGCTCCAGTTCGCGAAGCTCGCCGGAGCACGTGTGATCGTAACAACCTCCAGCGCCGAGAAAGCCGATCGGTTGCGTCGGCTCGGGGCCGACGAGGTCGTCAACTATAAAGAAACGCCGCAATGGGGCCGAGCCGTACGCGAAAGCACTGGCGGTGCTGGCGTCGACCATGTGGTTGAGATCGGCGAAGCCGACACGTTGGAACAATCGATCACCGCATCCGCGGTCAACGCCCAGATCAACCTGGTGGGACGGCCCGTCGGAGCGCCGTTGATCGATCCCGCAACGCTAATGCGGTCGATCGTTACCTATCGGCGCATTAGCGTGGGCAGCAGAAGCGATTTCGAAGCGATGAATCGCTCTATCGAGTTGCATGGCACCAAACCGGTCATCGATCGCCTGTTTGACTTCACCGAAGCGCGCGAAGCATTCGACTACTTCGGGCAGCGTGGTCACTTCGGCAAGGTGGTGATCCGAATCTAGCAGAAGCGCGCCGGCAGCCAATTGTCTCCGAGATCGCGAATCGCAGTTGACAAGCTCATAATGTACGTACATTTACATAAAACTCCGCAGTCGGGGCGCAAGCTGCTTTCGGAGCAGCCTGGTTAGCCATGCCCCCCGAGATGGCTCAGACCCGAGCCGTAACCTTCGCAAGAGAATTGTGAAAAACCGAATAAGGCGTTGGAGACCAAAATGCCCGCTAGCATGACCACCCCACTGAACATCAAATCACATTCCGACCAACAGCCGTGGACGCGGTTCCAGTTGGGAGACATGTCCATCACGGTAGTAAGTGACGGCAAACTCGCGCTCGGCAATCCTCACAATTGGTTCAGCGGCCTCAAGGACGGGGAAATCGAAGCAGCGCTGCGCGAAAACTTCTTGAACGAGACAGATGTATCGCTGGCGCAGAACATCATGTTAGCCGACACCGGGGGCAGGCGGATCATCTTCGACGTCGGGACCGGCGGCGCTCCCCTTATCGGACCGAGCGCCGGGCACCTACTCACAAACCTCGAATCAGCCGGCATCAATGCTGCGACCATTGACGATGTCATCCTGACGCACGGCCATCCCGATCATATTTTAGGGCTTGTGAACAGCTCGAACAAACCGGTTTTCCCGAATGCGCAAGTTCATATTTCCGAGATCGACTACCAGATGGTCTCCAGCGAGCCTAATGATTCCGATCCGTTCGCGGCCGAGATGAACCGGCAGATCTCCGCTGTCCGGGACAGAATTTCGATCATCTCGGACGGCAAGCAGATTCTGCCTGGTGTTACAGCCCTGGCAGCGCCCGGGCACACCATGGGACATATGGTTTTCATCCTGGATTCTGCCGGCAAGACTTTGCTGAACGCCGCCGATCTCGGACATCACCATGCTGTTTTCACAAAGCATCCCGAGGTCAATTTCGTGTCGGACATGGATCCGGCTCTGATGGTCCAAACCCGCAAGCGATTCTACGACATGATTGCAGCGGACCGGCTGGGGTTCATGGGATACCACTTTCCGTTTCCGGGTATCGGGCACCTCGCGCGCGCCGAGGTCGGCTATGCCTATGTCCCTGCCAGCCTTGACACGATATAGCAGCCGAAGTGTCCGCTCGTCGCCGTCCATATCGATCTCGCGGCGTGGACGACTGCTCCGTTCGCGGCGACTATGATCATTGTTCGAGCATGCTGTCGGACACGCCAACTTGCCCTCGTTCCATAAGCTTTGTATGAACATTTGAAGCACTGGGGAGATGAGAGTGGCGGAAACCATCAGCAAGCGGCGGCCGATGCACCGCGAGATCGCTGATCAATTGCGACGCAGGATCGCCGCCGAGCAGTATGAAGGCGCGGAACTGCCGCGCGAGCTTTCCCTGATGGAGGAATTTGGCGTCAGCCGGCACACGATCAGGACAGCCCTTCAGCATCTCGTAGATGATGGGCTGATTGAAAGGCGGGCCGGATCGGGCACGAAGGTGACCGAGCGCGCGCAAGGCGGCATCTGGGCTGCAGGCAAGCTTGGTGACCTTATTGGCGAGTTCACTCCCGACCAATACCTGACACTGAGCATTCGTGACGAACCGGCCACGCGATTCCCGGCAGCCGCGGCACTCTTCGACCTCGGACAGGACGATCTTGTCTTTCACGTCCTGCGTATGTTGATGCTCAAGGATCTGCCCTACGCGCTCGTGAATATGTACGCGTTGAGGAACCAGGCACGGCTGATCCCCGAAGCAGAGCTCGGCATCAAGCCGCTAGTGCAGCTCATAGAGCAATACGCCAAGGTGCGGCCGGCCAGGGTCCGCCAGGTAAGCTCAGCGAACATCGCCGACGAGCAGGTGGCCCGCCAGCTTGGTGTTCAGCCTGGAACGGCCGTGCTGCACTTGCAGCGTACTTATTTCGATAGCGACGGGCGGCCCTTTCTGCATGTCGACCTTCTTTGCCGGCCCGATCGCTATCAACACGTGATGGATTTCGTTCACGAGACGCCGCCGAAGCCGGCGTGATCGATATGTCTTCTCATGTTAGGCTATGAAGCCCACGACCTCGCGGCGCGCGACCTGTTCGAGTTGCTCGCGATCGTCAGGGTGGGCGATCGCGATCAGCCTGCGCATCCGCTGGGAGATTGACAAACCGCGCAGCTCGGCAGCCCCGTATTCAGTTACGACGATATCCGAGTCGGAACGCGGTACCGTGACGACGCCGGGCCCGATCCGGGCGACAATGCGGCTTGCGCCTTTGCCTGTCCGCGCTGGGAGTCCTATGACCGAGCGACCGCCTTCCGCAGCAAACGCCCCGCGAACGAAGTCCAGTTGGCCGCCGACCGTGCCGACGAACGTCTTGCCGGCCACCTCAGAGTTGACCTGACCGGTCAGGTCAACCTCTACCGCAGAGTTGACCGAGACCAACCCCTTGAGAGCCGCAAGCGTCGCAAGCGAGTGGGTCTGATTGACCGGTTCGATCAGCAGGTCGGGATTCTTATCCGCGAAATTATAGAGCATCCGTGTTCCCGCCAGCGCGCCGGTTACCGTCTTGCCCCGGTGGATCGGCTTGGTCGAATTGTCGATGGCTCCGCTTTCCATCAAGGGAACGATCGCGTCGCCTACAATGCCGGTGTGCAATCCCATACGGCGTCGGTCTCCGACTTGCGCCAGCAAGGCATTGGGGACAGATCCGATCCCAACTTGCAGAATGCTTCCGTCGACAACGAAGTCAGCGATCCGCCTCGCGATGGCAATATCACTTTCACTTGGCTTTGACGGCGCCACCTCGACGATTGGCTCGTTCGAACTGACGACGAGATCGAATTGGGCAAGATCGAGAAAGTTCATCGACCGCGTGCGCGGAGCGGTTTCGTTGATTTCTGCGACGCTGACGCGCGCTCTAGCGCGGGCATACTGAACGTAGCCGTTGGCGGCGCCGAAACTGTTTTGCCCCGCGCCGTCAGCCAAGCTGAACTGCATCAGGATCACGTCGATTCCGATGACGCCCGACGAAAGCAGTTCGGGCAGTTGCGAGAGATGGCAGGGGATGACATGCATTTTGTCAGCACGACAGAGATCGCGGTTCGAACCGACTGCGCCCATACCAAAGACCGTGACGACATCTGTGTGCTCCGGCTGGAGGGCGGCCGAATAGCTCCCGCCCAGAAACACATTGAACGGACCAATGGCATGCCGCTGCGCCATCAACCGCCTGATCAACGCGATCGGCTCGGCCGCGCCTTGCGACCACATCACGGTATCGCCGGGGCGGACGATTCTCGTGAAATCGATGTCCAGCACATCGATTTCACGTAGAGCACGCCCGATGGCGAGTCGTTCGGCCCTTGTCGTCATGCGGCACGCGCGTGCCGGGGCGGCTCTCCGGCCAGCACGTCCAGTATGTTCTCGTATACAGCCGCGATCTCGTCGAGAACGCCCTTGCGCGAACCGCCGGCCAGATGCGGCGTGAGCACGACATTCTGCAGGGTTGCGAATCGATCGCCACGACCTCTTGGTTCCCGCGCATGAACATCGAGGCCGGCGCCTCCAAGCCGGCCCGAAGCGAGTGCCTCGTAGAGCGCATCTTCATCCACCAGTGACCCACGCGCAGCGTTCAAAAAATTTGCTCCGTGACGCATCAATCGAAGTTGTGCAGCGCCAATCAGCGGCCTTCCATTTGGCAAGGGCGGCACATGAACCGACACGAAATCCGACGCGCGCAGGAGATCCTCAAGTCCTAGTTGCCGTATATCCGATGCAGGCAACCGATCTCCGGAAATCGTCTCGCTATCGGTGAACACAACCTTCATCTCGAAGGCCGAGGCCCTGCGAGCGAGCAGATGGCCGATCTCGCCGAAGCCAATGATCCCCAATGTTTTTCCCGCAAGCAGCGAAATGTCCGGAACGCTGGCCCAGTTATAGGCGACGCCCCCAGCCTCGCCCGACGGGCCCACCGAATTCCGCACCGCCCTGTCGGATGCCAGCAGATTGCGCGACAGCGAAAGCATCAGGAGCAATACATGCTCGGCCACATGAGCAAGGGTGCGCCGCGGCAGGCAAGAGACAAAAATCCCGCGTGACCGGGCCGATTCCAGGTCGATCATGTGCGGCGACGCGCCGACGCGCTGGATGAGCCTGAGCCTTGGCGCCGCAGCGATGAGCGAGGCGTCCAAACGTCCGCGCCTGAATACGATAGCCGAAGCGCCGGCAATGGCGGCGCTGTCCGCCAATGGAGCGACATCGAGCCGGTAGGCATTCCTCAATGCTTGCCCTACAGCCGCCAGATCCTCCCTCCCTACCACCTCTGGCTCAAAGAACTCGCTGGCATAGTGGCGGTCCTGATCCGTTTCCCAGGCAAGCAGGCTGCGCCCGAGACGTATCACATGGTCGGTGTCGAAGAACACGATCCCATGCCGAGGGCTCGTCGTCATAGATGCTTTCTCCCAAATAGCTATTGTAAATGTACGGACATTACAGTATGAAAATTCTGGAGGCAATGGTCGCGGTCTCCGGCGGCGTGCGATGGAACGAGCCGGACAAGCCGTTCCGCTTCGACAATCCGCGTAACGGAGGAATACTGTGAACAACATCGACAAACAGACAGGCACACAGCAGCCGGCCAAGGTTGACAGCTACGAGTTGCTGGTTGACGGCAAGAACCGCCCAGCGGCGGGCGCACAGGTATTCGAGCGCATCAATCCGTTCGATGGGTCTGTCGCGGGTATCTTCGCAAACGGCAATGCGGAAGACGCCAGGACGGCGATATCGGCAGCACGCAAGGCTTTCGACACCGGCGGCTGGCAACAGACGCCGGCGCGGTTGCGCTTCGAGATCCTCAGCAAGACCGCGGCGCTGATCGAGCGGAATGCCGAGAAACTTGCGCAGCGCATGGCGCTCGAATCCGGCAAGCCGATGCGCACCGCACTCGGCGAAGTGCAGGGCGCGGTCAAGACGTTCCAGTACTACGCCGGAGCAGCGCTGGCGCTTGAAGGATCGGCGATCAGCGATCGGGTGCCGGATGCGTTGGGTCTCATCCTGCACGAACCGGTCGGCGTCGTCGGTTTCATCACGCCATGGAACTTCCCGCTGCTAAACCCCGCCTGCAAGATCGCACCGGCTCTGGCGGCCGGCTGTGCAATCGTGATCAAGCCATCGCATCTTTGCCCCGGCCCGGCTGTGCTGCTGGTTCAATATCTCCACGAAGCAGGCCTGCCCTCGGGCGTGTGCAATATCGTGACCTCCGATATTGATCGTGGCGCTGCCGTCGGTCAGGTAATGGCCGCCTCGCCGCTTGTCGACAAGGTCGCCTTCACGGGTTCGACCGCGACCGGTCGGGCAGTTATGCGGACGGCATCCGAAACAAACAAGAAAGTGTCGCTCGAGCTGGGCGGAAAGTCGGCCAACATTGTCTTCAACGACGCTCCGTTAGAGCAAGCAGCCCAAACGGCAATCAATGCTTTCTGCTACAACAGTGGGCAACAATGTTCCGCCGGCACGAGACTGCTGGTCCAGCGCGACATACATGAGCGCTTTGTTGAAGCGGTCGTGAGCGAGGCGCGTAAACAGGTTGTCGGCGACCCTCTCGACATGACCACGACGATGGGGCCGCTTGTCAATGACGAACAATATCAACGCGTATTGTCCTATATCGACATCGGCAGGCAGGACGGCAAGCTGGTGGCGGGCGGCAAGCCGGAAAAGATTGCGACGTCAGGCGGTTTCTTCGTCGAGCCGACGATTTTCGACAAGGTATCCAATTCTGCCCGCATCGCGCAGGAGGAGATCTTCGGTCCGGTGCTTTCAGTGATCGCTTTCGACACGGAGGAAGATGCGGTTCGCCTTGCCAATGACAGCCGCTACGGACTTGCAGGAGGCGTGTGGAGTGCCTCTATCAATACCGCCATTCGCGTCACAAAGGCTGTTCGCACCGGCAAAATGTTCATCAACAGCTACAACTCCGCCGGCGTCGATGACATGCCTCACGGTGGATATAAGGATAGCGGCGTTGGCCGTGAATTCGGCCGTGAGGGTCTGAGGGAGTTTCAGCAAATCAAAACGGTGCAAATCAAGCTTTCCGCATAGGCGGTCAGTGCATGACAGCAGGATAGGACAGAACGATGCTGATGCAGCGCCGGGAGGAGTATTCGGCGCTAGCCAGTAATGGGAGGAGTGTCGCATGGTCCCGATCGTCGAATTCGATAGGGTCTCGAAAGTCTTTTTCAAAGGCAGTGCATGTGTGCATGCCTTGCAGAATGTTTCGTTGCATGTGAACCCCGGCGAGTTGCTCGCCGTGGTCGGCCCCAGCGGATGTGGCAAATCCACCTTGTTGAACCTGACCGCCGGGCTGATGCAGCCGGGCATGGGCACCGTGCGTTATGACGGAACGGACGTGAGATCGGTCAACACCCAAGTGGCCTATCTGACCCAGAAGGACAACCTATTGCCCTGGCGCACTGTGGAATCCAATGTCGGCCTTCCGCTTGAGGTCGGCAAGAACCGTGATCTCTCGACCGCCCTGAAAAAGGAGCGCATCGCGTGCTACATCGCGATGGTCGGACTGAAAGGTTTCGAGCATCATTATCCGAGCGAGCTTTCCGGTGGCATGCGCAAGCGTGCGCAGCTTGCCCGTTCGTTGGTTTATGAACCGGACACCCTGTTGATGGATGAGCCGTTCGGCGCGCTGGATGCACAGCTGAAGCTTACTCTGCAGGCCGAGTTGCTCAAGACCTGGGAGGGATCCGGAAAAACACTCATCTTCGTGACACACGACATTACTGAGGCAATCTCGCTCGCGGATCGCGTCATTATCATGTCGAAGCGCCCAGGCACGATCCGCAGCGTGGCGGAGATCAATCTGCCGCGTCCGCGCGACGTCTTTTCGATCCGCTTTTCTCCCGAGTTTGGCGAGTATTTCGAAAGCCTATGGGCAGCGCTCAGGGAAGATCTGAAACACCGCGAGGAGTTTCACTGATGGCCAGCACAGCGGAACCTGCGAAGACCCGATCGATCGACAACCAAACGATGGTGGATGTCTTTACCGTCGACCCCAGTATTCGCGCCCGCAAGCGCGAAAACCTGTTGGTTAATCTGCTGAGAGCCACTTTGATCGTAATCGTGCTTGGCGCCTGGGAGCTGGCGAGCGGCCGACTTATCTCGCCTTTCTGGGTGAGCAGCCCGAGCCAGATCTTCCTAGTCTTTGTGGGGCTGGTGCGAAATGGCACCTTGCCGAATGCGATAGCCGCGACCTTCGTGGTTGCCGTGGCGGGCTTCCTGCTTGGCTCGTTCATCGGCATCGGACTTGGCGTTCTGTTCGGCGTCAACCGTGTCGTGGCAAGGGTGCTGGATCCATATCTCACGGGCCTCTATTCGCTGCCACGCGTCGCGCTGGTTCCCCTCTTCATCTTGTGGTTCGGCCTCGGCTTCCAGATGAAAATCGTTTTTACCGCGCTTCTGGTTTTTTTCCCCATCTTCATGAACACGCTGGCCGGCATCCGCGATGTCGACGACGACCTGATCGATGTGATCCGGGTTATGGGCGCTTCGCGAAAGGATACGGTGCTGAAGGTGCTTGTCCCGTCGGCGCTTGTCTGGGTGTTCGCGGGCTTGCGCATTTCCACTCCATTCGCGCTTATCGGCGCCGTCGTGGCCGAGATGTTCTCCTCGAGTCAGGGACTGGGCTACCTGATCTCCAACACAGCCAACCAATTCGACACTGCCGGGCTCTTCGCGGCGCTCGCCGCAACCGCGATTCTGGGGCTCAGCCTCGACTGGCTTGTGTACGCCGTCGAAAGGCGAGTTCTGCGCTGGCAAGAGAACCGTCACTGAATTTGTTCGGATATTATGGCCGCTCGAACTGACGGCGGCATCCAAAATCCATGAGTTCGAAGCTCGGTACAATCGACAGAGAGACAAATGTCCGTACATTTTCTAGAGGGAGGTTAACGCCATGCTTAGGGAGAAAGAGGCATGATCACGAAAGAAACACATGGAGTATCCCGCCGCAAAGCGCTTCAACTGGGCGTAGCGGCGGGCGCACTCGCGGCAACGTCAACTCGTTTGTTCGCCGCAGATACACAGAAGCTCAAAATCATCCATTCATCGCCCGCCACGTTGCTGCTGTGGTCAGTTTCCTACCTTGCCGAGGATTTGGGCTTTTATCACAATGAGGGGATAGAGATCGAGCGCGTCGGCCTGGCCAGCGGGCCAGCGGGCATGACCGCGTTGCTGGCGCGAGAAGGAATAGCCAACTTCTCGGCGCCTGGCGAATGCCTTGCCGCCAATGCACGCGGCCAGAGCATCAAGATCATCGAGGCTTATGCGAGGAGCGACGGCTACACGCTCATGGTGACCAAGGCTTTTGCCGAACAGCACGGCATAACCGCAGCAAGCCCGCTAGCCGACAGGGAGGGTGCGCTGAAGGCAATGCGAGGCATGCGATTTGGCATCACCGCGCCGGCCAGTCACACCAATCTTCTTACTCGCCTGGCAGCGCAGCAGGTCGGCCTCAATCCGGCCACCGACATAGCCATCGTGCCCGTCGGATCTGTCGTCAACGTGGTTTCGGCCATCTCGCAAAACGCATTGGATGGCGGCTTCCTGCTTTCTCCATTCGCAGAACAGGCTGGTGCGGAATTTGGCGCGGTCCCGCTCATTTCTTCGAGCGAGATCCATCAGGCAGCCCGCCTGCAGGGCCAAGTTCTTGAAACGCGGCCAAAAGATCTCGAAGGAAATCGAGAGCTTTTGGAAGCGTTCGTCAGAGCCGATTTGCGCGCATTGCGCTTTCTCCAGGAAACACCGGACGAAGCAAGGGACAAACTGCGCAGGACCCGTTTCCCGAAAATCGCCGAATCGATCTGGCCTTCGGTCTGGGCAAGCCAGTTGCCGGTCTTCGCCACTCCCTATGTGCCGAAAGACTCCTTAAAGGCATGGATCGAAACGGGCACAATCGGCGGCAATCCCGATCCCGAAACGTTCCCTTACGACACCGTGATCGACATGAGCCTCGTGGACGAAGGGCTCCGGAAACTCGGCTGGACGCCAAAAGGCCGAAGCTGAGGTCCTGCCGCGCTGAACATCAAGCGTGGCAGGATTTTCATGGGCCAGCAGGCTCCCGTCACCCCACATTCCTTCAGGAAACCCATCCATGACAGCACAGTCCATAAAGAACCATATCGATCGCGATGCCATACGGGCCCTGATGGACCGGTATTGCCTATCCCTTTTCAGGGCCGACGCCAGCCAACTCCTGTCAATTTACTGGCCTGGAGCGCAAGAAGAGCATGGCGACTATTCCGGTCCGGTGGAAGGCTTCGTCGAGCGCTTCGCCCCTGCCTTGCGGGCGCGTGTGAGCACTGTTGCCTCGATCAGATATCAGGAGATTTCTTTCGTCTCTGAAACCGAAGCCAAGGCAGCCGGCTTCGGCCATATAACCGTTTTGACTGGAAACGGGGAGGAGACAACAACCGCCCTTCTCGCAACACGTTACGAAGACACGGTCGAAAAGCGTGGCATTGAATGGCGGATAAGGCAGCGTCGTGCTGCGTTGATCTTCAAGCGAGAAATCTAGTCCGGATGTACTTGGTGGAGCAGATCCCTCAAAGGCCGACGCGGTCACGGGTCTGGCCGCTACACCTGCAAATGAAACGCGGCTTGATGGAAACGGCCCATCCGCACGACAAGGCGAGCATGGCCCCAAGATTACCAGAACGTCAATTGCGTCCATTCTTGAATTTTTGAATGAACATAGACTGCCGATTATTGAGCGTCTCGGCGGCCTGCCGAAGACTTCGAAGCTAGGACGCGACGATCGCCCGGCACACCTGATCAATGGACCAACCGGCTGCACCGGCACTGAAACGGTGCCGGTGCAGCGCTAATGGTGGCCCTCGCGGGCCGCGAGCCGTCAGAACGCACCGCCCTCCGCCAGCGGACTTAACTTCGGGCACGAGCACCGGCTCAGCGTCGGCGACGACGTAGCGGACATAGCGGTAATCGGGAATGCTGCGCGCCTACCCCATAGCGCACGATCAGCACGACCTCGCGGCCCGCGCGGGTCGACATGTGACTCTTTTGCGGGCCGTCGATCGTCTTAGCTTCACACAGATGATAGAGCTGAACAGATGAGCCTCAAAGACAAAAGCGCGGTTGTTACGGGTGGAAGCCGCGGCCTTGGTCTGGGTTTGGTGGAAGCACTTTTTGCTGAAGGCGCAAAAGTCACGGTCGTCGCGCGGGGGGGCGGACGCCCTCGAATGCGTCAAGGCCCGGCTCGGGGTGGCGACCATCTCGGCAGATGTAACGGATCGCGCTGCCGCCAATCGCATCATCGTCGATATCCAGCCGGATATCTTGGCTCTCAACACTGGTGTCACGCCGCGGATGGGGCGACTTGATCAACTCAGCTGGGAGGACTTCTCCGTGGCTTGGGAAACGGATGTCAAAGCGGGCCTGTTTTGGCTCCAGGCAGCACTCAATCTGCCTCTAGAGCGGGATGAGATTAGTGTTGGTCATAGCCTGAGTTTTGGAAATAGTGTGAGCACTCTGTCGGTGTGAC
>NZ_JBSKBP010000053.1:0-29148 GCF_053714275.1 Mesorhizobium sp. Arg314
TTGCCAGGGAATCACGTCCTCCAGCCAGGCAGGAACATATTTCTCGATACGACGCGACAGGCGTATGCCGTCCTGCAGCGAGATGTGGCCGACATGGTCGATGGCTAAAGGGATCTCGTATCCGATGACCTCGCGGACCTCGTGGATATATTGCTCGAGCAGTTCTATCCCCTTTTCGCTGAAATGCAGGCCCGTGAACGGGTGCTGCACGTTCTGCGCGTCGTAGGCGAGATTGCGGGCCTTGCGCTCCCGCGGGCCATGCCGGTAATGTGCTGGCCGGAGCGCTTCTCGCGCGCTGGTTGCCAAGGCACGAGCTGGAAGCCGACACCGTCGTCAATCATGGCAAAACGGCCGGAGGCGATATTAGCCGCACCTACCAGCCGGCCGCTGACGTGTTCACTAGTCCGAGCGTAAGCCGCTACATCACGCGAAGGGCGAAAGTGCGACGGATCCTCGATCGCCGTCATGAACGAGAGCGCCGTCACCGGCCCGACGCCGGGGATTGCCATGAAGTGCCGACACCGCTCGCCGCGGGCGACGATCTTCACGACGAGATCGTGCAACCGGCAGTGTTCTCGCCGCAGCGCGGCGCGCGCCGACAGCACGGCGTCTATCAGCTCGGCCGACAGCGGATCGTCCGCCACAGCGCGGCGCACCCTGGTCGAACGCTCCGCGTCCGACCATGCTCAAGCGGACGCCGAACGAGTTCAGCGAATGCCGGATGGCGCTCTCTAGGTCGAGGAGCTTAGTTGCGCCGGTGGGTTAGCAAAGCCCCTTGCGGTAGCAACTTGCCGACTTAACACCGGCCCCCGCGAATCCAGCGCGTACTTTTCAAATGGGCAATGCCCAGCGCATCTGCCATGTCGGTTACGGTGACGAGACGAACAGGATATAAAGCTATTCGGCAGCAGCCGGTCGAGGAAAGCCTCACCGTCATGAAACCGATGAACGAAGAGCATCTTGCGATTCTACGCAGGCACATGGTCGAGATGATTGCGATCCATGCCGACCTTGCAAGCGAAGAACTCGGTAAGGCAACGCTCGATGAGCGGGTGATGGCATCGATGCAGCGGGTCCCTCGACATCTCTTCGTGCCAGCTGCGGTCGCGCCTTATGCATACCAGGACATGCCGCTGCCGATCGGCTTCGATAAGACCATATCGCAGCCCTTCATCGTCGCTCTGATGACCGATCTGCTTACTCCCCAACCGCACGAAACGGTGCTCGAGATCGGGACTGGCCTGGGCTATCAATCCGCGGTCCTTGCGGAACTCGCAGGACAAGTTTGGAGCGTCGAAATCATCGAGGAATTCGCAGGCCATGCCGAGACTCTGCTGCAGGGACTGGGCTTCTCGAATGTCGCCATTCGTGTCGGAGATGGCTCTCGCGGCTGGCCCGAGCACGCCCCGTTCGACAAGATCCTGGTTAGCGTGGCGGCTGAGCGAACGCCGCCGGCATTGTTGAATCAGCTCAAGCCAGGGGGACGCCTTGTTCTGCCTTTGGCGTCTGAAGAAGGACAGTTTCTGACTGTCATCGACAAGGATGCTGCCGGGCAACTCGAGACTCGGAAGCTCATCCCGGTTCGGTTCAGCCGACTTGAAACCATCTAATGAGGTGCGCACAACTGGCGCGACCTCGCTTTTCCGACCGTCGGCCAGATGCTGGCGGCTGCTCTTCTCGTCGCAATCCTCCGACTGTCAAACTCGATCCTCGTAGAACTCAATGGGGAGACCGTCGGGGTCTGCCACGAAAGTAAGCCTGATGCTTGAAGCTCCCCAGCCATTCAGATCAGTTTGCGATAGATGCTAATTTTTTCAAGGCGTACAATACAGCACCGCTGCGCTTGCGCCATTGGTCAGACCGATTGTCGTGACGAGACCTGTCCCTTTCCCCGCCGGGCAGAGTGCTCCCAAATGCAGCGGAGTTCTAGCGGTAGACGGGCCGGGTCGTTCACCTAAATCTGCCTAGAAATTGGCTAACGTACAAATCCACCAAGCCGCTGACGCGCCAACGGTATAATCGTGCGGCGACTCTTTCGCGCCCCATAATAGTCTCTGCATGTTCTGTTGCGAGTTTGAGTAGCGTCTCGGAGACTTCCTGCGCCGACCAGCCTTTGACAAGGGAGGCCTTCACCAAAGCTTCAAACGCGGTCCCAAGGGCAACCTCGCAGTTGATGGCGCGGTCGGGGCTGCCCTCAGGAAGCAGGGGCGATTCGATTGGTGGAATCGCGGTCATGCATCCAGAAAGCTCAAACATGGAAAATCGTTCCGCATGGCCGCACGCGGGTAGGGGTGATGCGCCCTACCGCCGGCGGCTGACCATCATCCCCGGTTGCGGGCACGTCTGGGAACCTTTCCTTACAGGCCATGTTGATGTTTGGACGTGCATCTTCCGCCAACCGGAGCGCGCGCCGCGTCGGGATGGGATTGTCGCCTGTCACCGCAAGGTGAGAGAAGCCGGCTTTCCTTAGGAGGTCCCGACGAAGAGCCCGCCCAACGCCAGAAGAGCGGGCGCTTTCATTGAGCCCTTGCCATCCGAAAGCATCTAAGGAATATAATCCTCCCCGGTGCGGTGACCATTTCACCGAGGTCGCCAGTGTCGAACAAATACCCCCCTCGTCGAAGACACGCTCGGCAAGAAGCTTGCGGGTTGGCTGGAGCAGTTCGGCATTCGCACAATTGGCGGTCTAGACACCTTGCTTCATCAATGCAAATCCGCGCTATCGACCTCACTGCAGCGCCCGTTGGGCGGCCTGGCGTTCCGAATGTTCGAACGCGTCGGTGAAGCTTTCGAGTTCCTGGGAGGTCATGCCAAGCTCCCCCCCATCTTCCCGCCATCTGGCGACTGCGCCTTCGACCTGGCCCAGGATTTCCCTCGCCCGATCGCGGCTGATCCGGAAATAGGCGATCACGGACATCAGCGCATCGATGGTTGCTTCGGGCCCCGTCTCCTCGGAAACCCAGGTCTTGAGCTCGCGCACACGCTCCGGGAACGGATTGATGTCGAACGCGGGCGCAAGGCGCCATTGCCCGCGATCCACATGGAGAAAGCCGTGATTGTGGAGGTGGTCATCGACGTTGGTGATGAGGATGGAGAAGGCGATGCGCCGCCAAAGCTCCTCGATATCGGCCGCCGGCTGGCTACCGTGCTGGCGTAGGGCGTCGACGAGCTCGGTATAGCTATGCTCGCCGGCGTCCCCCCTCTCGGCGCCGATCATCGTGGCTGCCGAGACATACATCAGACGATTGCCGTTCGGGGTTCGGTCGAAACGGCGGATCAGCGCCACGGGGGCGCCATCGCTGTCGATCAGACGTGCTTCCGCCGCGTCGATGCCAGCCTTGCGGGCCAATATCATGGCTAGCACTTCGCCCTTGGTCACGGAGCGCTCGTCGGCCACACTCGGAAACTTGCCAATAGCGAGCCGTCCGTCATCGTCGAGAACGGTGCATTTCGGACGCAGGCCGCCAGCGATGTGCCGCGTCCGCGCAGATAGGCAAGGTCAGCCGCCGTCTCCGTGTTGGTTTCGACGGCGCGCGTGGCTGTGAGGAGTTGACCGATCTCAATGAGCGGCGGTGTTGTGCGCCGTCCCTCGTCGACGGTCCTTTGATAGTGCCCCTCCTCGTCTTGCAGGCGCAGCGCGCCAACACGGCTCATGTCATCGACCGCCAGCAGGTAGTCCATCGCGTTGAGGGGCCGTGCCTCGGTCTCGTCTCCAACCCGGCGTGCCTCATGACGACGCTTGGCGTGGTCGCGCTGGATCACGCGTCGCCCCCATCCGTCCGGCTCGGTGTCGGCGATCGCGTCGTGGAACACGGATCCGTCGCGCGCCTTGCGATGATACTGCGGGCCGGCGACGAGAGGCAGGCCGGGTTCGATCGAGAACCTGCTTCGCCCTGCCAGCCAACTTGCATCATATTCAAATGCCGCGCTTTCCCGCGCGCCCTGCTGGTCGTAACGCAGCATACCCAGCGGCGTCGCTTCCTGGCCGAGATGGACGGCAATGGAACGCCTCATGGCGAACTCGGCGCCTTCCGCACCCTTATCCTCTTTGGCATGCGTTCGGCGTCGAGGAGCAGGCCCTGATCGTCGCGTTTGGGATCGACGATCTCGGTCAGAGCCTCATCAAAGCCCAGCACGAAAAAAGTCATGGCGTAGGCGCCCATGGCGACCGTCGGGTCGCCTTTTTCGATCTTCAGGTAGGTGCTCTTTGCGATCCCCAGCCGTTCTGCCATCATCATGATGGTCAGGCTGCGCTTCTTGCGGGCAAGCGCGATGTCAGCGCCCAGCTTGCCGAGCGCTCTCTTGACCTTGGGAGGTAGCGTATCAATGACGGTTGAACGCATGTTGGTCTCATACAAGCTGCCATAATCGTCTTATGGTCGTGTATATAAGACCTTAAATGATTTTTGTCGAGGGTCGCATTGGAATGACCGAATATTGATCAGGCCTTTGCCCTGACAAAGGGGCGCACGTCATCGCTGGGCTACGGTCCGATGGAACTCCAGCCCAGCCGCATGCTAGCGCTCAAGATAGCCCCGTCTTCGAGCGGCGTCAGCCCCTCGCCGTGATGCGCGTCGACGGGATGCGAGACGGGCTCGAAGCAGAAGAAGCCGGAATTCGGCGACGGCGAATAAAGGATGTACACACCCAGTTCCGGCGAGGCGGTGAGCGTGATCGCAATCCCCTGCCCTGGCTGGACGATGGTGGCGTGCCCGTCCCAGCCGTCGAAGCCGTTGTTCACCCAGCCTTGCGGCAGCAAGGCGGCCTGCGAGAAATCCCAGGCCGGGCGCTCGCCCATCGGCACCACGCCAACAGGCAAATGGCGCTCGTCCTCCAGCCAGACATGGCTGGCCTTTGCCTGAAGCGTGGTCGCAGCGGAGCGCGGGAACCAGGGATGGAAGCCGAGGCCGTAAGGCAGGCGCATCTCGGCGCGGTTCTTCACCGTCAGCCTCGCCTCAAGTGCGCCGTCGCGCAGCGCATAGGTGACGGTGGCGCTGTAGCGGTAAGGGTCGATCGCGCCATCATCGAGCACCAGGTGCGCCTCGGCCTCGGTGCGGCCGGCGAGCCGCCACGGTTTCTGGAAACCGTCGCCATGGATCGGGAAGGCCTCCCCTGGCACATTCGGCTCGACTGGATGAAAGCGGCCGTCGAAAGAGAAGCCGCCGCCCGAAATGCGGTTTGACCATGGCACCAGCAGTTGGCAGCCGGAGGTGCCGGTGCCGTCCCCCGGCTTGAGCAATGGAACCGGCGCATCCTCGGCGATGAGTGCATCGAAACGGGCGATCGCGGCGCCGTTCTCCGGTGCCAATACCAGCCTCGCCCGGCCGTCGCGCAGTATCACGAAATCGGTCACCGCTTTCACCAGCCAGCGTCGATGGCGATGTTCTGGCCGCTGATCATGTCGGAGGCCGGTGAGACGAGGAAGAACACGAGATCGGCGACCTGACGCGGCTCGATGCGCGCCTTGATGCACTGGTTCTCGAGGATCCAGTTATTGTACTCTTTGAGCCGGTCGCCGAAGAC
Organism: Mesorhizobium sp. Arg314; assembly: GCF_053714275.1. Classification (NCBI taxonomy): domain Bacteria; kingdom Pseudomonadati; phylum Pseudomonadota; class Alphaproteobacteria; order Hyphomicrobiales; family Phyllobacteriaceae; genus Mesorhizobium; species Mesorhizobium sp. Arg314. The sequence goes on from NZ_JBSKBP010000053.1 coordinate 5,524, forward strand.
GCGCTCCTCGGCCTCCGAAACCACCGCGCCCGGCGACACGGCGTTGACCCTGATGCCGTGCGGACCGAGTTCCCGCGCCAGCGATTTGGTCAGGCCGAGCATGGCGCCCTTCGAGGCGACATAGGGCACGTAGCCGTCCCAGCGGCCGTTCAGCGTTATCGAGCAGAAGTTGACGATCTTGCCGTAGCCCTTCGCCTTCATGCCCGGCGCGCAGGCCCTGGCCAGCGCGAAGGCGGCCGAGGAGTTGACTCGGATCTGATCCTCATACTCGGTGAGCGAAAATTCCTCGAACGGCCGGTTGATGATCAGCGCGGCGTTGTTGATCAGGATATCGATGCCGTCTTCCCTTTGCGCGAGCGCCGCGACAGCCGCTTCCGCCTCCGCGAGATGGTTGAGGTCGCAGCCAACGTAGGCGATGTCGCCGCCGGCCTCGCCGGCCAGCGCCTCTACGATCTTTGGCCCGTCCGCGATGTCGGGGCGGTCGAGCACCAGGACGCGCGCGCCAGCCCGCGCCAGCGTCACCGCCTGGGCCCGGCCGAGCGAGCCCAGTCCGCCCGTCAGCAGCGCAACACGATCGGCAAGCATCGTCATCACCGCCTTACAAGACGCCATGGACTTCATCGATCGAGGTGTCCTCGATGCGCTTGTCCAGCACCACCTCGCCACGCGCCATTGCCACCACGCGGTCGCAGCATTCGAAGACGTGATGCATGTTGTGGCTGATGAAGACGCCGGTGACGCCCTGCTCCTTCAGGCCGCGCACGAAACCGATCACCTTTTTCGTCTCCTTGACCGAGAGATGGTTGGTCGGCTCGTCGAGGATCATCACCTTCGACTTGAAATGCATCGCGCGGGCAATCGCTACGCCCTGGCGCTGGCCACCGGAAAGCTCGCCGACAAGCGCTTCGGGCGAGCGCAGATGCAGGTCGACATTGGCGATGGCGCGGATGCTTTCTTCAGCCATCTTCTTCTGGTCGAGGATGCCGACGCCGAGGACCGAGAGGCGGGTCGGCTCACGGCCGATGAACAAGTTCCTGGCGATCGACATGGTTGGAACCATGGAATTGTATTGGTAGATGGTCTCGATGCCGAGATCCATCGCGCCGCGCGGGGTGGCGATCGAGACCGGCTTGCCCTCGACCTTGATCTCGCCCTGGTCGGCGCGGTGGACACCGGACAGGATGTTGATCAGGGTAGACTTGCCGGCGCCGTTGTCGCCGACGAGGCCGAGCGCCTCGCCGCGCTTGAAGTCGAGGGTCACGCCCTTCAGCGCATGGACGCCGGAATACCATTTGTGGAGATTGCGCACCGAGATGATCGCGTCGGCCATCGCTTCAGGCCTCCATCTTGATCGCCTTGGCGCGCTTGCGCATCCAGGCATTGGCGACGACCGCGAAGATGGTCAGGAAGCCGATAGCGAACTTGAACCAGTTGGCGTCGACATGGCTGAGCACAAGACCGTTGTCGATGACGCGGATCAGCGTCGTGCCGATGATGCCGCCCATGACCGTGCCGATGCCGCCGGCGAGCGAGGCGCCGCCGATGACGGCCGACGCCACTGCCTGCAGTTCCATGCCCTCGCCGATCGACGGCAGCGGCGAGCCCAGCCGCAGCACCTGCAGCATGCCGGCAAAGCCGGACAGGATCGAGCAGAGCATGAAGCAGATGATCTTGACCCTGCCGGTCGGGATACCCATCGAGGCGGCGGCCGGCAGGAAGCCGCCGGTGGCCTTGATCCAGTTGCCGAAATTGGTGCGCGACAGCATCAGCGATGTGAGCACGGCTATGCCGGCAAACCACAGGAACGACATGCGGAACATGTTGCCGGGGCCGACGAAGGAGGTGAACAGCCAGTTGGGCAGGTCCGCCGGCAGCAGTGGCGGGAAGCCGCCCGAGACGACCACGGTGAGCGAGCGCGCCATGAACAGCATGCCGAGCGTGGTGATGAAGCTGGGGATCGCGAAGCGGATGGTGATGTAGCCGTTGATGAAGCCGATCGCCGCGCAGACCAGCAGCCCGGCAAGCAGCGCCGGCGGGAACGGCCAGCCATGCACCATCAGCACCGCCATCGTCATAGGCATCAGCGCGAAGACCGAGCCGACCGAGAGGTCGAACTCGCCGCTGATCATCAGGATGGTGACGCCGATGGCGACGAGGCCGGCCTCCGGCAGGATGCCGAGGATGCCGCGCAGATTGTCGGCGTTGAGGAACACGCCGTGCGAGCGGACCTGGAACACCACTATGAGCAGCACCAGCAGGATCAGCCCGGCCAGTTCCGGTTTTTCGAGATAGGTCTTGAACAGGCGCTTCAACGAAAGGCTCCGGCGGTTGATTTTCAAGACGGATCGGCGGCGCCACGCGCCGCCGATCGAAGAGCTGTCGGCAGGAGACTTAGCGCATGCCTTGCGCGGACAGCGCCATGATGCTGTCGGCCTCCTTCGGCCGCACGATGCCCTGGCCGGTGTCGATGTCGGAAGGAGCCAAGCCGATCTTCTTGTTGAGATAGGCCTCCATCACCGGCATGAAGCCCTGCATGTAAGGCTGCTGGTCGACGAGCGCCTGAACATAGCCCTTTTGCATCTGCTGCAGCACCTCGGGCACCAGGTCGAAGCCGCCGAGCAGGACCTTGCCAGGCGCCACGCCGCGATCGGCCAGCACGCGCGCCACGCCGGCGCACCAGAAGCCGGTGTCGAAATAGGCCGTGGTGTCGGGATGCGCGTTGAGATAGGCGCCGACGCGGTCGGAGGTGATGGCGAGGTCGGTGCCGCTGTCGATGCGCTCCCACGACACGTCGCGGTCCTTCTGAGCGGCCTTGTATTCCTCCAGGAACTGCATGACGCCTGCGCCACGGCTTTCCGACCAGTTCTGGCCGGGAGCGGAAATGCCGACCAGCACCTTGATCGGGCCGTCCTTCGGGAAGTTCTCTGAAATGGCCTTGGCGAGCGAGTAACCGGCCGGCTTGAAGCCCTGGCCGACGAAAGCCTGGCGCGCATTGCCCTTGGCGCCTTCGGTGTCGTCGACATTGACCGCGATCACCAGCACACCGGCGTCGCGCGCCTCCTTGATGACATCGTCGAAGGCATGGTCGTCGACGATGGAGGTTAGAAGCGCGTCTGGCCTGGCGGCAAGCGCGGCGCGCATATTGGCCACCTGCTGCTCGACCGAGCCCTCGGTCTGGGTGAAGACCATGTTGCAGTTCGCCTCGACCTTGGTGCAGGCATCGTCAAAGCCCTTCTTCACCGCCTGCCAGAATGTGTTCGAGGCCGAGGAATGGTGGGTGAAGACGATGTTGAGGCCGTCGGCGCGGGCGGCGGATTGCCCGCCAAGCAGGGCTGCGCCAAGCAGAAGCATTGCAGTCAGTTTTCTCATGTCTGTTCCTCCCGTTGATTCTCTCAGATGTCCGCCTTGTCGCTGACGCGGCGGTGGACGGTGTAGGCCTTGCCAAGATCGGGGTTGAGCGCCAGCCCGAGTCCAGGTCCAGGCGGCACGGTGATCATGCCGTTCTTCACTTCCGGCAGCGCGGTCACCAGGTCGCGGTACCAGGTACGGTAGAAGGCGCGCACGCTTTCCTGGACGAGCGCGTTGGGGGCATTGAGCGACAGATGGGTGGACGCGGCAAGAACGACGGGACCGGTGCAGTCATGCGGCGCCACCGGCAGCCGCCAGGCCTCGGCCATCGAGGCGATCTTGCGCGCCTCCGACAGGCCGCCGCACCAGGAGATATCGAGCATGACGATGCCGGCCGCCCCGGTTTCCAAAAGGTCGCGAAAAGCCCAGCGGCTGCCTAGCGTCTCCGAGGCCGAGATCGGCGCCGGGCTCGCGGCGGCGTAACGCTTCAGGTCGCCGAGGCTGTCCATGCGGATTGGATCCTCGTGCCAGTAGGTGGCGAAGGGCCTCAGCGCTTCGGCGATCTTGATCGCCGGCAGGAGCTGCCACATCGAGTGGAACTCGACCATGATGTCCATCTTGTCGCCGACGGCTTTGCGGATTTTCTCGAAAGGTTCGAGCGCGGCCGTCAGGTCGGCCGCGGAAATGTCGTTGCCGCGCGTCTTCTCCGCCGCGTGGTCGAACGGCCAGATCTTCATGGCGGTGATGCCGTCGGCGAGCAGCTCCTCGGCCAGTTCGCCGGCGCGGGTGAGGAAGGCGTTGAGATCATCGTAATCGCGCCCGGCGCCGATGCCGTAATTGGCGGTCGTCTGGCCCTTGGCGTCCTTGATGTACTCGGTCCCGGCGCAGGTGTTGTAGGTGCGGATCCATCGGCGGCTGAAGCCCCCGAGCAACTGCGCGACCGGCTGGCCGGTGGCCTTGCCGAAAATATCCCACAGTGCGATGTCGAAGGCGGAGTTGCCGCGCACCTCGGCGCCGCTGGAGCGGAAACCAAGATAGCCGACCAGATCGGCGGCGAGCAGATCGATCTGCAGCGGATCGCGGCCGATGACGCGCGGCGCGACATATTCGTGCAAATACTCCTCGACGGTGCGCGACAGGTAGAAGGTTTCGCCGAGCCCGGTGATGCCCTCGTCGGTATGGACCTCGACCCAGAGCAGGTTCGGCCGCTCCTCGATGCGGACGGTCTCGATGGCGCTGATCTTCATGTCAGGCGATCCCCGCATCGAGCAGCGCCTTGACGCTCTTGTCAAAATGCTCAGCCATGTGCTCGGCCGCCAGCCGCGGATCGCCCTTGAGGATCGCCTCGGCGATATCCTCGTGGCCCTTGATCATTTTCAGCTGATCCTCGTCGGACGAACGGGTTCGCCAGCCGATCACCCAGGTGCGCCGCGTGACCCCGCTGAAGGCGGTGACGATCAGTGAGAAGACCGGGTTGTGCGAGGCCGCGGCGATCACCTCGTGGAAGGCGATGTCGTGCTCCATGACGAGCTCGGGGCTCTTGAAATTCTCGCGCATCAGCCGGGCGGAGTTGGCGATGGCGGCGGCTTCGGCCTCGGTGCGGCGCAATGCGGCGAGCGCCACGGTGCGCATCTCGATCGTGCGCCTGACGTCATAGACCTGCTGCACGCTGATCTGCTGGGTGGTGATGCCATGCTCGATCACCATCGACATGGCGCCTGTGTCGAGCTTGGCCACGGTGGCGCGGCGCCCGGCGCTCATGTCGATCAGGCGCATCGCCGAAAGAGAACGGAAGGCCTCGCGCACGACGGTTCGCGAAACATTGAGCTGGCGCGTCATGGCGGCCTCGCTGGGCAGCGGATCGCCGGGCGCAAGACCTTCGGAGCGAATATGCTGGGTGATTGCCTGGATCGCCGTGCTCACCAGGCCGGGGCTCGGCTCGGCCGCTGTGTCCGTCGGATCCTGCATCTCTCTCCCCAAAACCTGTATGACAGGTTGATACCTAATTGCTCATAATTCAGTCACAAGATATATGTCAAGTTGATTTCTGGATGCCTGCCTGGAGGAGCCTCATGCGCGAAACGAGAGCCAGCTTGATGTTCGACGCGCGCGACGTGGTCGGCGAAAGCCTCATCTGGGATGAGCGGCGCGCAAGACTGGTCTGGGTCGACATTATCGGCCGTAGGATCCATCGGCTCGATCCGGTGAACGGAGCGCATGAGAGCTGGCCGACTGGCGACCTCGTCACCTCGATCGGCCTGCGCGCGGACGGCGGCGCGATCGTCGGGTTGCGGAAGGAAATCGCGCTATGGGATTTCGATGGGCCGTTCCGGACGCTCGCGACGATCGAGCCCGACAGGCCGGGAACACGGCTCAACGAGGGCGTCGTCGCGCCGGACGGTTCGTTCTGGGTCGGCACGATGGCCAACAATATCGGGCCGGACGACGCGGCCGTGGCGATCACAAGCGATGAGGGCCAGCTTTACCGGGTCGGCCCGGACGGCGATGTGACGCGCCTTAGCGAGAACCGGTTCGGCATTACCAACACAATGGTGTGGCTGCCCGGCGGACGCTTCGTCACCGCCGACACGATGAAGAACGCTCTCTACAGCTATGGCTGGGACAAGAGCGCGGCATGGCCCAGCGAACCGCTTCACTTCTTCGCCGGTTTCGAGCGCGGCCTGCCAGACGGCTCCTGCCTCGACGCCGAAGGTTACATCTGGAACTGCCGGGTCGCGGGCGGCAGCTGTATTGTCCGCATTGCGCCCGATGGCGGGCTGGACCGGATCGTCGAACTGCCTTGTTCATGGCCGACAAGTTGTGCCTTCGGCGGCGCCGATCTCGACACGCTATTCGTCACCTCCGCACGGTTTACGATGAGCGCGGAACACATCGAGGCGCACCCGCACGAGGGCGGGCTTTTCGCGCTACGGCCGGGCGGTCGGGGTGTATGGGGCAACCGCTTCGGTTAGGCTTGTCTGCAGTTCATCCGCAGGGCACGTCTGGCGCGAAGCGGACGCCGGCCTTTGCCGGTCAAAAAGGGGTCCGCGATATCCGGGGTGAACGGCGGTCCGAAACGCGTTTTTGATCTTTGGTTCGCCGGGTGCTCATAAGACCCCGAGCGCCCAAGAATAGTTTCCGCCGGCACGGCCTTGGCCGCCAATGTCCACGCCGTGACAGGCACGACCGGTCAACCAGCCAAACCATCAGAACCCTCAAACCGGAAATGCCATCCCAGGTCATTCCAGCTCTGCGGGCTTAGCCTTCAACCCGGAGGCCAAGCGGCACCTCTCGCCGGGGGCGGCGGTCCCGCGTCGCTTCGCTCCGCTCCTTCGGCACCCTGTTAACCGGTCTCGAGGTCACGAACGTGCTCCGGCGACGAAATGAGATCCGTCTGAATTTCGGACATTTCATCGCCTCGGCTTTGTGCGCCGTTTTTTCCTTTCGCCGCCTGCGCGGCAACGAACGGGAACGATCACTCCTGACTCGGTGTTTTTTAGGCGGCGAAGTGGTCGAGGACTATGGCCATGTCGGCCTGTCGCTGCGCGCCCATCCCGTGCCCTTCTTGCGCGAAGACTTGCGGCGCTGGCTCGAGGCCGCCGGCATCGTGCTGGTGCGCCGCGCCTCGGCAGCGCCAAGGGCGTCATGTTCATCACCCTGGAGGACGAGACCGGCATCGCCAACCTCGTCATATGGCTCAAGGTGTTCGAGCAGTATCGCCGTGTCGTCCTGTCTGCCGGCATGATCGCCGTGCGCGGCCGAATCCAGCGCGAGGGCGACGTCGTCCACCTCGTCGCCCAACGGCTCACCGACCTGTCGGCCGACCTCGCCAGCGTTGGCAATCGAGGCACCGCGTTTCCGCTGCCGCATGGAAGAGGCGACGAGTTCAATCGCGGCAGCCCGACGCCGGATCCGCGCGGTCTTCCGGCCAGGATGCGCACCCGCGACATCTACATTCCGGACCTGCACATCGACACGATCAGGGTGAAGCCACGCGATTTCAAATGAGGCATCGTGGGTTGAAGTGTCTTTGCGCAATTGCCGGAAGTTGGCGGCCGTCAGCCCTCGGAGCGCGGTCCGTCAGTCGCTCCCCGGCCGAACCGTTTCAACATGCAGCGTGCCTGCCGGCGACGGCTGAAGCAACTCGGCTTCCGTCTTCGTCAGGTAGATCCAGTGTGCCCAGTCCTGCGGCTTCAACACCACGATCTGCCGGTCGTGATAGGGCTGTATGTCCGGCCCAGGGTCGGTCGTCAGCATCGTGAAGGCCGGCCGCGCTTCGCCCTGCCCTTCCCAGATGCCGGCGATCGCCATGAACGGGTCATCTTTCATCGTGAAGCGATGCTTTGCTTTTGGATATTTCTTGCCGGTGAACTCGAAGAAGGCCGAAGCCGGAATGAGGCAGCGATTGCTCTTGGCGAAGCTCCGGCCCTCGGAGCGGAAATTGAAGACCGGTCCGCCGCGCGGGTTCGATGGCGGGAAGCTGAAATTCATGGGCACCAGTTCGATGCCGTTGCCCGCCGCCCGCATCACCGGTCCTATGTCGTTGACCTTGATGTCGTCGGCCTGGGGCAGATCGATTTCGGTCTGCTGGGTTGGAATACCGAGCTCGAGCCTCTGCATCATCTTGCAGTATTCGGCCCAGCGAATGTGTTGCTCGTAGTCGTTGCACATCGGCGCGACCCGGCTCCTCGTTGATGCGACGATGCCGTCAAGCTCGTGACCGAGCCGCTGGAGACGCACCCGAGTTGGCGGATTGCATCTGCCGACTGCCGTTCCCACCTCCGATGAGTCGCGAAGGCTAACCGCTCCTTATGGGGCTTCGTAGAGTTCCAGCGGCAATCCATCTGGGTCGCTGAAAAAGGTAAACCGTTGGTCTGTATATGGGTCGATCCGGATTGGCTCAACGGCAACGCCGGCGGCTTCTAGGCGCATAATTACGAGATCAAGATTCGCCACAGCAAATGCCAGATGTCTCAGACCTGTCGCTTCCGGATGGGACAGCCGCATCGCTGGTGAAGGGAAGGAGAACAATTCCAACTGGACGGACCCGATCCGCAGATCTGCCTTCCATGACTGCCGCTCTTCCCGATAGAACTCCCGGATCAGATCGAGGCCGAGGAGTTCGACGTAGAACCGTCGAGACCGGTCGTAATCGGTGCAGATGAGCGCGACGTGGTGAATGGCGTTCAGCATACTAAGAACTCTACCCAAGGTGGGATTTGAGGCCAAGGTCACCGTCGACTACACGGCACTCGCCTCGTCATCTGCTCCCAATCGGTGGCATGATGTTACCGCCAGAGCGCAACCAAATCCGCATTTGGCGCACCGTGGCATAGGGCGATAGCGAATTCATAGTTCGCATTCCTGTCAACGCCGGGGAGCCACCGTCTTTTCTACGCTATGGCACGATCCCGCGCGCCAGTGTGCGAAATTTCCCGCGTTCTGATCTCCGTTGCTTCAGAACGAATGGCCGGCAAAACAGCGAAGGAAGTTGATTGAGAGCCATTAGTGAGTCGCCCTGCCCCGCCTGGCCAGCAAGGCCCACATAGTCCGGCGCGCAGTATAGCGAATAGTTGTCGCACACGGCAGGATTGGGCCGAAATCAGCCAGAAAGGTGCCATTCAGCTGGCGATCCCCATTTTGGCGCAACGTCGTTTCTAGCCGTTACAAGAAGGTGGATGGCGAGGGCACCATCTAGCCGCCCTCGCGATCGAGGTCTGCGCAGTTCACCCCACGTTGCTCAGTTGCAATTCTTCGGTAAGCACGCGCTCGTCGGGATCGATCGGACCCAAGTTGTTCACCACCCGGAATCGACCGCCCTGTGCCTGTGCAATGTACATATTCATTCGAACATGATGCTGGCCGGGAACCATCTCCGCCGGGCCGCCTGGGCCGTCGCTGACCCGAGCGTGATCGAGCGCCCGGATAACCGCGTCGCGCTCGACCGTGCCGGCCTCATGAACGGCGGCTTCCCACATCTTGATTGCTCTATAGTGGCCGGTGCAGCCGCTGCCCGCAGTTAACATGGCGCTGCCCGGGAACCGATCACTGTAGCGGCGTAAGAGCGCGCGACCGAACGGATCGTCGAGTTCCTGGTAGTAGTCGAGGCAGCTGTAGAGGCCCTCGATCTGCTCGGGCGGCACCAGATTGAAGAAATTCTCGTCGAAGTACGTGCAGACGATCTTGCCGCCGCGTTTGCCAAAGCCGGCCCTATACAGTTCTTCAAGGAACGGCGTCAGACCCGGCGGGACAATCGTATTGAAGACCACGTCGGCCCCGCTCGCCATGATCTGCTGCACCGTCCGCTGGAAATCGACGGTGTCGAGCGGAAAATACTCTTCGCCGACGATCTCGCCGCCATTGCCGCGCACCACCCGGCTCGCGGCCTTGTTCAAGAGGTGGGGCCAAATATAGTCGGCCGACGGCAAATAGAACCTCTTCGCCCCGGTGCTCTTCATCAGCCATGGGATCAGCTGTTCCACCTGCTGCGCGGGCACCGGACCCGTGCAGAAGATCAAGGGATCGTTTTCCTGTCCCTCGTACTGCTCGGTATAGATGTAGAGCGTCCTTCCCCGCGTGACCGCCTCGCTCTTGATGGCGAGGCGGGTCGAGCTGTAGATGCCGCCGACGACCACGTCGACCCTGTCGACGTCGATCAGTTTCGCGGTCCTTGCCTTGGCGACGGCGTCGATGGTTTCGCCATCCTCGATGACGAGTTCCACCGGCCGGCCGAGAAGGCCGCCTTTAGCATTGATGTCGTCGACGAGCATGGTGGTGAGGTTCGCGTTGGCGATGCCCATGAAGGACAACGGGCCGGTGAGTTCGGCGATAAGGCCGATCTTGATGGGTTTCGGATCCATTTGATTTCTCCAAATCTGGGGATTCGTCGGGCGCGCCGCCGCCGGGCGGCAGGCGGCGCGCGGCGCGGAGGTCAGGCGTCGTAGCGGCCGAGCAGCAGTGCCGCCTGCGGCTTGCCGACATGGCCGGCTTCCTGCAGGATCGAGGGGACCTCCGGATCCGACACGAAATTCTTCCAGCCCTCGGCATCCCAGTCGAAGATCGCCCACACGCGGTCGGGTTCGCTCGGGTCGCGGAACACGGTTGCGCCGTTCGAGCCGTGCAGCCGGCGCTTGTCGGCCCCTTTGGTCGAAAAGATACGGATGAAGCGGTCGACGTCCGCCACCTTGGTCGTTGCAAGCAGCATTGGATTACCCTCCTGTCGGTCGCGGCCACCATTGGTCCGTCGACAGGATCACGATGCGCGCCTCGCGGCGGGCGCACATGGGGTGTATTCCCTATGCCTGCGTTTCGCCCGGTCGGACCAGGCCGTGCTCGACCGCGTAGAGCGCGGCGGCGGCGCGGGTGGTCACGCCGATCTTGGAATAGACACTCTGGATATGATGGTCCGCGGTCTTGGGCGAGATATCCAGCTTCCGGGCCGCCTCCTTCGCCGTAAGGCCGGCGGCGATCAGGCGCAGCATTTCGATCTCACGCGGCGTCATGCCGGCCAGCGGCCGAGGCGGCGCCCGGCGCGACGGCTGCCCGGCAAAGGCCAACACAGCCTCGGCGGCGTCGGGACAGATACAACCATCGCGAACGGCCGCGCGCAGCTGCGCCGCCGCCGCCTCGCTGGACAGGGCCTTGCGGTGCGGGCGTTCCTCCCGCGAGGTCTGGAACGCCTCGGCGGCGCCCAGGATCCTCGCCGCCGGCGACAGGTCGGAGCCACCGACCTTGCGGTGATAGCCCGATCCGTCCAGGCGTTCGTGATGGCGAAGCACGAGCCCGGCCATAGCATCGCTCTGGCGACCGAACGAGGCCAACGCCCGCTCGCCGTAATAGGCGTGCAGCTGAGCGGCGTCCCGCTCACGGACCGACAGCGGACCGTTGCGCATCCAGGTCGCCACCGGCACCACCAGTTCGCCGATGTCATGGATGCAGCCCGACCAGCGCAGCGCGCGGACGTCGGCGGCCGGCAGCCCGATCCCCGTCCCAGCACCCTCGGCCAGTTCCGCCACCATCCTTGAATGGCCGTGCGTGAAAGGCATGCGCATGTCGATCATGTCGGCGATGGCGAGAAATGCCTCGTCGCAAGCCGCCTCATCCAGTGTCACCGGCGGGTCGGGCTCCAGCGCGAGGATCGTCTCGCGATCGACGGTCGCGCCAATGCCCTCCATCAGCACCGCCGCGTTGGCGGAGACGAGCCGGGCCAGCTCCGCTTCGTAGGCGCCGTCGGCGCGACCGGCAATGGTTTCGGCCATCGCGTCGATCCCGATGGCATCGCTGAGCGCAATGACATCCTGCGCCAATGTGATCAGGCGCACGGCCGGCAGGACGTCCTCGCCGCTCAGCCCGCGCGGCAGGCCCTTGCCGTCCCAGCGTTCGTAGATCTGTCCAAGATTGCGCCGGATCTCGTCGGACAGGCCGAGCCGCTCGCCGATCCGCTGCGCGACCTCGCAATGCGCAATCAGCACCGGGCGGGCCACCGCGAGCGCCTGCGACATCGCCGCCTCGATCGCCTTGGCCTGCGCATCAGGGTCGAGATCGTAATATAACCGCTTGAAGGCCTGCACGAAGACCCTGCCCAGTTCCGCACGGTTGCCCATGTCGAGACCGACAAGATCCTGGCGGAGCGCGATCTCGTCGCCGAAGGTTGCCGACAAGAGGTCGGTGTCGGCGTTGCAACCGACATAGCGCAGCATCGACTGGTGGTAGGCATTGCGACGAACCTCATCGGAAACGCCGGCAACCTCGGCGATCCGCATCGCAAGCACGCAAGATTTCAGCGCGAAGTCGCGGGAATGGCCTGTCGCGAGGTCCGACGCATAAGCGAGGACCATCAGGAAGTCCGCTCGGCGTATCGAGACTTCTGTCATCGCACACCCCAATCCGCACATATGCTATCCCGGCGCGCCCCTAACACCTAGGGCAAAGTCGCAAGCCGGATGTGCCATGCCGCAGAGAGGCAGCGATCGTTCGGGGGCCGAAAGCGAACGATCTGCTTTCGGTAGAGCCGTGTTAGAAAGCCGCCTCTTGCATTCAAGGAGCAACACCGCTCTCGCGGTTAGCGGCCAACTCGAGGGCCAGGCTGGCCGTACGGGAAGGCCGAAGGGGCAACCATCTTGCCGCACGGTAGGCCTGGTGATGCGGATCAACGCTGAACTGCTCGTTGCGTCCGCCCCCTTGCTTTGCGACTGTTCCTTCAGGTGGGGCGGTGGTAACGCAATCGATCGTCTCAGGCTATTGGATGATCAGGCCCGCGGCAGCCAGAAAGGTGCGGACTGCTTTGCGAACCTCCTGCTCCCGTCCGACCAAAAGATGTCCGCCGGTGTCGTAGACGACCAGCTTGGCACCGGGGATCTTGGCCGCTGCGAATTCGGCTGCCGGCAGCGTGTTAAACAGGTCGTCGCGCGCGGAGATGATTATTGTCGGTGCAGTGATTTTTGCCAACGGCAGCTCATGTAACTCGGGGGCGCTGTCGATATTGATTCCGGGGAAGCGCGCCGACAGCGGTTCAACGCTCCTGACGAAGCTCATGATGCGGCCCCTCTCGGCCGGGGGCGCAGCCGCTATCAGCGCGGGTCGAACGCCGACAAAGCGAATGAGTATCGACGGTGCGATATTCTCGGCGGCCCACCAAGCGAAATCGCCGCCGGCGTTGACGGCCCAGAATGCGAACTTGTTGCCGCGGTTCACGTCGATTGCAACCGGACTGGTGGGCGAATAAATCCCGGAGGGAGCAAAGGTGGTTCGCCCACGAACTGATCGACAGGGCGGACATATCCATCGTTCACGGCCACTCATCGCATCATGCCAAGTCCATCGAAGTGTACCGGAACCGCCTCATTCTTTATGGCTGCGGCGACTTCCTGAATGACTATGAAGGCATCAAACGCCACGGGCAATTCCGGCCTGACCTTGCCCTGATGTATATCGCCGACCTTGGTCCTGGAAGCCATCTGGTCGCGCTCGAACTGGTGCCCTTCCAGATCCGCCGTTTCCAGCTCATCCGCGCGGCTAACAGGGACGTTGCCTGGTTGCAGCAGACCCTGGACCGAGAAAGCGGGCAGTTTGGTACGGCGTCGGAACTGCGCCAAGGGGAAGGCTTACGCTGTCCTGGCCGACAATGTGAACTGGTGGTGGGCACGGTCATCCAATTGAGCTACGGTGCGCGAAGGAGCTCCGCAGAAAGTGGCCGTAGTTTCGCCAGGTGCGTCCAGCGGCCCAACTGCACTGCTTGGAAGCACGCGTTTCTTGTGAATGGCGCTCGTTGCCATGACCACGCCGATCGTCCTGCCTTGGCCGTTGCAAAGCCTCTTGGAGACGATAACGCGGGCGGTGCTGCAGCCCGGCGACCGGCCTCACATCGATTTCTCGCGACCGATCGGCGAGGCCGGACTGATATCGCCGGACTCCGTGTCGTGGCGCGTGTTCAAGAACCCGCTTTCGCTGTTCATCGGTGGCGTCACCGCCGTGATCATGGAGCTTGCAGAACCGCGCGTGCGCACTGGCGTGTGGGAGCATACGTCTTTCCGCCTGAATCCAATTCGGCGACTGCACAGCACGGGGCTCGCTGCCTTGGTGACGATCTACGGTTCCCGCACCACGGCCGAGACCATGATCGCCCGCGTTCGGCGTATACACGACCGGGTCGCAGGCGTGACATCGTCTGGCGCGACGTATTGCGCCAATGACCCCGACCTTCTGAATTGGGTTCAGGGCACGGCCGCGTACGGCTTTGTCCAAGCTTATCACACCTATGTGCGGCAGCTCTCCGCATCGGAGCGCGACCGCTGTTATGCCGAGGGCGTTCCCGCCGCACGCCTTTTCGGCGCCACGGGCGCGCCGGGATCGGAAGCCGAGCTTGAAGCGCTGTTCCATGCGACAGCCGGACGGCTGGAGCGCTCGGCCATTGTGCTCGAATTTCTCGCCATCATGCGTTCGGCGCCTATCCTGCCGCTGCCGCTAAGGCCGGCGCAGCACCTGCTGGTAGCGGCAGCCGTTGATCTGGTGCCCAGTTGGGTACAGGCGCTGATGGGTCTCACCGGGCACGGTTTGCACACCTGGGAAGTCGCGGCAGTCCGGCAGGCAGGGGCTTTGACGGATCGCCTCGTTATGGAAACCAGCCCGGCCGTTCAGGCCTGCCGGCGGATGCGCCTTCCGGCCGACTATTTGTATGTCCATCGCAGCGCAGTCGGCGCCCGCCCATGATTGTCTTGTTCACGGATTTCGGCTTGCACGGCCCCTACACGGGTCAGATGAAGGCTATGTTGCACTAGATGGCGCCGCGCATCCCCGCGATCGACCTCTTCTCCGACGCGCCGGTCGGCAATCCCAAGGCGTCGGCCTACCTGCTGGCGGCCTACGCGGAGTGGTTTCCTGCGGGAACCGTCTTTCTCTGTGTCGTCGATCCTGGCGTCGGAGGGACGCGCCCGTCGGTCATCGTCGAGGCCGACGGTCGCTGGTATGTCGGCCCCGGCAATGGCCTGTTCGAGCTGATCCAGCGCCGCGCGGCCGAGACACTGAGCTGGGATATCGACTGGAAGCCAGAGCGCCTGTCAGCCAGCTTCCACGGGCGTGACCTATTTGCCCCGGTCGCGGCCATGCTGGCACGCGGTGAGCCGCCACCCGCCAGGCCACGCCTGGATGAAGCAGATCGCCGTAGAGACTGGCCGGAGGATCTCGCCGAGATCGTCTTATCGACCATTTCGGCAATGCCATGACCGGCCTGAGGGCGGCCAGGCTGCCGGCAGGCGCAAGGCTCAGCGCAGCAGATCGCGTGCTGGATGGCGCGACGACCTTCAGCGATCGGCTGCCTGGCACAGCCTTTTGGTACGAGAACTCGAACGGGCTTGCCGAGATTGTTGTCAATCAAGGGCGCGCGGACGGCCAGCTCGGCCTTGCGATCGGCAGTACTGTGGAGATCGTCCTTTGAACGAAACCGGTTGTCCGTTGCGGCGTTGATCTATTGCGATGCGCAAGTCAATGAAACGAGGCCCGGGCGCCGATCTGCCGAAGCTGCAAAAAGGCGATGACAAGGCGCGGGCGACAACCGGCAACAAGCGGCTTGCCGAGCAGATCCGCAAGGTTCTCGCCAAGCACTATGCGAGCAAATACCGGGCGAGGTGAAAAACGCGATCGCTGCACCCGAAATGAGCACGAAGGGAGGTTGTCATGACCGATGGTATTGCTCAGAAAACCTGTACGCCCTGCCGCGGCGGCGTTCCGCCGCTGACGCCGGAGGCAGCCGAGGGTTATCTGTCCCAGACCCCTGGCTGGGAACTGGAGGAGGCGCGCCTGCTACGCCGCAACTTCAAATTTGCGGATTTCCGTCAATCGCTCGGCTTCGTCGACAAAGTTGCACGATTGGCGGAAGAAGAAGGGCATCATCCCGACATCTGCTTCGGCTGGGGTTATGCGGCAGTCTCGCTGCAGACTCACAAGATCAAGGGATTGCACGAGAACGACTTCATCATGGCCGCGAAGATCAACCTCATCGTCGGTTCGTAGAGAGGTGCTCGGCACCCCCAACGACCGGAGCGGGTCCAGAAGTTCGCATTCATGATCGGCCGGCTAGCGCGATTTCCTGACACTCAATCATGGCGCCTGAGTGCGGAAGAAGGCTCGTTGATCAGTGATCGCGCAACATCTCATGGAGTATTTCCTCGACCGGGTGCGGCGAAATGCCAAGTTCTTCAAATCCGGGCATCTGTGGCGACGACACGTTGTCGACCTGCATCAGTTCCACTTGATTGCGAGTGACGGGGGGACTCGCAAGCATTTCCGCGCCCCATGCGAGTGCGTGCCAAGCGGCAAATGGCACTGGGACCAGTATGGGTTTAAGGCCGGCTTGGTGCGCAACGGCTCTGAGAAATTCCTCATAAGTGTAGATGCAAGGACCGCCGCACTCATAGGTGATCGCATGCATTTGCGTCCCCTGCAGCGCTCTTGCGGTCGCCTCTGCCACATCGCCCACATAGGCCGGCTGCAATCTCGTCAGCCCGCGACCGAACATCGGGTAGATTGGAAGCCGGCGGAGGAGTTTGAGGACGATGGTCAGAAACGCGTCATCCGGTCCAAACATCACCGCCGGGCGGATGATGGTGGCGTCAGCAAACGCGGCACGCACCGCCTGTTCGCCTTCTCCACGCTTGCGGATGTAGAGCGATGGCGAGGCAACATCGGCGCCGATTCCTGAAACGTGAGTGAGCCGTTCGACGCCAGCCCGGTGCGCTTGGGCAGCAACTCGCCGAGCCGCCTCGACATGCACGGAATGAAAGGTCTCCTGTCCCTGTTCGACATAAAGACTGACCGCATTTACAACTCCGTAAGCACTGGCAAGTGCATCGGCGATCGCCCGCTCATTGTGGATGTTGGCTTCGACCGATTGGAGTTGCGGATCATCGGAACTAAACAACTTCTCAGCCCGGTCCGGATGTCTTGATGCGATCCGAACGAAAAACCCACCGTTGCGGAGATGCCGAACAACGCGGCGGCCGAGAAACCCGGTTCCACCGAACACGGTGACGACGCGATGGTTCATGGCAGCCATAGCTTGGACTTTGTCCGCTCATGTCGGCCGTCTCGACCCGGCGGTCCAGGTCATGTGGACGGCGCGCCTGCTGACCAATATCTGCCACCTCGGCTGCCTCGTACAGATTGGAATCGATCTTCTCCGCAACTGATCGAGAATGACCCACCCCTTGGGGAATCCGGCGATTGATGAACCGACTGCAGCAGATCGCGATTCTGCCATTGGACGTCGTTGACAGTGCGCCGCACATCATGGCGCGATGCCGCAACGAAGAAGTGCTTTGTGGTCGACACGCCACCGAGCGCCGTTGTCGTTTCTTGACCGCCTGTGGTTCGCGCACCCGGCTCGTGTTATCGTGGTTCCGGGAAACGGCGGACGCGCCGTGAGCGCCCGGCGGTTCCCCATTGTGGGAGGAACCAATGGCTCAATACGTATTACTGTCGAATTTCACCGATCAAGGCATCAGGACTATAAAGGATACTCAGAAGCGGGCTGAGGCCTTCAAGGCGATGGCCAGCAAAAGCGGGGTCAAGGTTCACACACTGTTGTGGACGCTTGGCAAACATGATGTCGTGGTGATTGCTGAAGCAGAGGATGACATTGCTGCGACCGCACTAGCCTTATCAATCGCATCAATGGGCAACATCAGAACTGAGACGCTGAGGGCATTCGACACGGCAGATATGACCAAGATATTGGCAAAGATGGCCTGACCGCCACTTTTCTGACGTGCGCGGGAGATCGAAGCCGACGCCGGGCTTGGGTGCTCGGCGCCCAATCCGTCCAGCTATGCCTCATTCCGTCAGATCACCCGCCTCTCCCAGTGGATCTTCACTGGGCGCCGGAACCGGATCGTGTGCGCTGCTCTCCTGTTGCGTGGAATAGCTGGGCGCTCGTGCATTCCCGGCTCTTGCGTTGCTGGCAACGCCGCGGGCCCGGAGGTCGCCTACAGGATGAGGGACCTTTTGCCACTCGAATACGCCACCCTTGTTCTTACGGCGGTCCGCCGGCTCAGGCGAGCCCCGCTTCAACAATGATGCCTCGAAACGTCGCCGGCTTATCCGATGAACGCCTCACGCATCCGAGCGAACATGCCGGGCTGTCTCCCGGCAATCGCCGCACGGACGTGATGGGCGGCCGTTACGGCGTTCACCGTCGCGCCGAAATGACAATAGCAGATGATCTCATGCAATTGCCTATCGGTCAGTTCGAAGAACCACTTCGCTTCGCCGTAGTTGTCGTCTTCCAACCCAGCGGCGCGGAGGACAGGATCCTCGAAAGCGACTGAGATCGGCGAGCCGTCGCCGCGCATGGCTCCGCGTGCTCTAACTGGCCGATACTCGGTCTGGTGCAGCGTCGAGAGGCGCCGGTCAGGGTTCCGTTCAAGAAGCTCGGCCCAGCGTTCAAGACGTTCGCTGCGCGACATGACCTGGCGCGGGTAGACCTGATCGATATCGGCGACGATCTGTAGTTGCGCAAGCGTCTGGTGCTTCATTTTAGCCTCCTATTCGGACGATAGTTGGCCCACCCATTTCCTTCTCACACCTGCGGCCAGCGTGACTCCAACCGATCGTGAAGTCCAATCACGATGATGCTGGGAGGGCTTCATTGACCAGAGTGCTCCCGCTTACCTCGGGACGGATCGGTGGGGCCCGAGATTGCTCTTAATTCGAAAGCGCAAGACCCCCATAGCGGTCGTTCAAATCGTCGATGGAACGGCGATGACACAGCGCCCGCCAATCGAGCCTTGAGCACGCGCGAGGGGCGTCTCTGGATGCTTTGTCGAGAGCCAATGTCCACCTGTCATTCTCGATGGCCCCAGTCACACCTGCCCGCTCCGCCGGACCTGCTCCGTCGCTCGGCCGTCGTGCTGCTCCTCAGAAGGGCCAAAGCAGTCCCGGCGGTTAGACCGGAATGGCGAGTGAAGCCGGATCCATTCCTCCGGTGCTTTGCCGGCGAGGTAGTTTTTTCACGGCAACAGCGCCGGGCGCCGGCCGGGCAGCAGCTGATAGCGCGGCCGATCCTTCCGTCCGCCGGACGTGATGGGTTCTCACTGCAACAGACTCTATCATCAGGTATAGTCCCTAAGCGGTCGTCGACGGCGGAGGAAAGAGCAAATGTCCGTGGATGCGGCACCGAGAAAAGTGGACGCCGAATATGCGATTGAATACCTCCAGGAACATCCGGAGGCCGGGCTTTGCTGCGAGGATCAGCGCTGGTGGATTACGCCGAACGCGAACGAGACCGATCAGCAGGTCCTGCTTCTTGATGTGGTCGAGGCTGAGCGGCTCAAAGATGATCCTCGCCTTCGACCGTTGTCCGGAATCGCTCATGCGGGCCGGTCACTCTGGGTCGTTCGGAGAATGACTTAACTATGCGCCATCCTCTAACACCCTGAGCGCTAGGCTGTGCGTAGACAGCGCGGCCGCATGTGGACGCGCCGTCTCCACCCCTGAACCTGCCGCTTGCCCCCGAAGCCATTTGGCTGGTCTTCCCGATCGATCCGGCGATCCGTATCACAAGCCTTCGAAGCATCACCATGGCGCTAAACCAACGCCGCGTCCGTACCGCTCGGCCGGTCACTGGCAGGTGTCGAATGTGAGGAACTTTTCTAACCCGAGGCATGGCGTCGGGGGTACCGAAGGAAATGGCGGCTGGACCGTCTGAAGAGAAAGGCGATCGGTACGCTCTCAACGTACTCGTCGATGCTCCGCGATTCAGTGTCGGCGCACCTCATCATGTTTCCAGAAAATCCAGTCCGCGGTAACATGAGACAGAGGGACATGCACCAACCTCAGAAAGGGAGGTCCGCCATGAAAGTCAAAGACGCAATGCACAAGGGTGTCGACTGGGTCAGCCCCGAAACCACCGTCAGCGAACTGGCGAAATTGATGCGGGCCGAGGACATCGGTTCGATTCCCATCGGCGAGAACGACCGGCTGATCGGAATGGTGACCGACCGCGACATTGTCTGCAAAGGACTGGCGGAGGATGGTTTCGACAGCCGCTCCGCGACGGCGCGCGATGTCATGACGACCGGCATTCACTGCTGCCGCGAAGACGACGATCTGGCCAAGGCCATGCGGCACATGGAGGAACTGAAAATCCGCAGGTTGCCGGTGATCAACAAGAGCATGCGATGGTCGGCATCCTCAGCGTCGGCGACGTCGGTCAGTCGGCGCCGAGGGAACTTGTGTCCGAATACGTCAAGAGGGTTTCCGCCCACCACTAAAGGGCGGCTCGCCCGGCGGATAGTCGATATCCGTCGGGCCTCGCCAATGCTCTCGATCGAAGACCTCAACCGGCTACAGCGCGCCGGCAGAAATGTCCGGTACTGGCCAAACTGGACCGCCTCTCGCCCGACGTAAAGCTAGGCGACTTTGAGTTCCTTGACCGCCTTCTCGAAGGCAGACTTGATCGGCTTGGATACGTCCTCGACGGCTTTGGTCGCGACGGCCTGGAGTTCCTTGGCCTGCTCGACGGCCGTTTCAACCTGCTTGCGGACGAAGGCGGTCTGCAGTTCAACGAATTCGGAAGGCGACTTAACGGCAACCAGGGCTTCAAAGTGCGAGAAGGCGGCTTCAGTGTTGGTGCGCAGAACGGCAATTGTCTTCAACGACAGATCGCTGCCAACGGCTTTGGCGGTTTCGAAACTCGACTCGAGAGCTTTCTGGGCGTCTTCAGTGCCCGCCTTGAATTTTGCAAGAACTTCTTTTGACTGTTCGACGCCCTTTTCAGCGGCAGCGCGGAACTCGGCCGCAGCCTTGGACGGATCGAAGGACGGCAAGGCGGTGCCTTCAATGGTGTCAGGGGTTTTTTCAGCGGTGGACATAGTTTCCATCCTTCAGTGGACACCCCCAAAAACGCCTCGTTCATTTATGAAACCGACACAACCCAATAGCAATATTTTTGTGCGCTGCACCATGAATTTCTTCCCCTACGTAACCAAACGCTGAAGGCATAGTATGCGTCGGCTTCCAGTTTTTCTTTGGACGGGAAATCTATGCGACGTGCCACCGGCTTCGTGATCGTTCCGCCCGCGATGTTGCCAGGTCAATGCCCGCTTCATTGGCGATCTGGAAAACGATCTGCGCTCGGCGCTGCCGGAATACCAATTCAAGGTCGTAGTCGACCACATCGGACGGCAGGATGCTGACTTTTTGCAAATTTCATAATAGGAACACCGGGGCAGCGTGGCTCAAGGGCGATGCCGGCTCGGCCGATGACGCGGCCAGCCCATCGAGCTCGTCGAGGCGCGATTCCACAAGCGGGTCGGCAGGCAAAGCGGAGTATGCTCGACCCGAACTACGGTCGGGCCTCTTGGCAAGTGAAGAAATCAACGACTGAAGACGCCTGTGGGTCGCGCCCACTCTACCCGTTCACATCTCGACTGCAAAAGGTTGAGGCATCCTTCGAACACCTCCTCGCCGACAGAGCGCTAAGTGCTAGGCAACGTCGGCAATTCACT
Organism: Mesorhizobium sp. Arg314; assembly: GCF_053714275.1. Taxonomy (NCBI): domain Bacteria; kingdom Pseudomonadati; phylum Pseudomonadota; class Alphaproteobacteria; order Hyphomicrobiales; family Phyllobacteriaceae; genus Mesorhizobium; species Mesorhizobium sp. Arg314. The sequence goes on from NZ_JBSKBP010000053.1 coordinate 26,871, forward strand.
GCAAGCATCGCTCCATTCGAACCTGAAATGCTTGCAGGCTCAAATAGCCCTCGTTGGATTTCGCCGTTGGCCGCGCGGCGCGTGCACTGGGGGTTTGTCCAGCGCCTCGAACAGCGTGCCCAGTTTGCTCGCAATGGGGGTGCCGATACCGGTGCACGGGTCAGGGCCGACGCGAGCGCGGAAATAGCCGTTGTCGCCCTGGGTAATGTCGTTGAAGCATGTGTGGTTGAGCCAGAGCTGCGGCGTCACGAGCCCGAGCTTGCGCCCGAAGGCGGCAAACAGACCGGCATAGAGCGGTGCCACGGCGCTGGTGCCGCCGATCGCTTCTTGTCGGCCGTGGACGAAGACATTGTATCCCGTATATGGGTCCGCATTGGCGGAGACGTCGGGTACCATGCGGCCCGGTCCGTGCGGCGCCCCCGCCTGCCATGCCGGCATCGGGTGGAACAGCTCAGAGAAGCCACCGCCCGTCCCCGAGCCATTCGGGTTACCGGGGTCGTCGTTCCAGACGGTCTCTTCGGCATTGGCGTCGTGAGGCTTCATGGTGCCGCCACAGCCAACCACGAACGGGCAGGAGGACGGCAGATCGACATTGGCCGGGTCCGCGCCGCCGTCAGAGGAATCATTGTCGCCCGAAGCCGCGAAGACGATCATGCCCGCCTTGGCGGCTGCCTCCGCCGCCGTGCTGAGTTCGTCGCGCATGATTCGAGGCTCCGATTTCGGAGCTTGAATCACGTCCAGGACAGTGCCACCAACCCGCAATGGCTGGTCGCGGTCCTGCTAATGCTCTGAATTTACTTCCGCTTCCTTCAGCGTAACAGACATCGCCGAACTTGCTGCTGGTCTGACCCTGTCGCGAATGACCCTGAGCCCACCTTGCGTCGATTTCGACGACGGGCATAACATGGATGCGCGGCAGAGTGCGCAGGGTCGCTTGAGCTGTAACGGGTGGGCGCAATGGTGATGTTCCTCGGCGAAGCCGAAGTCCGAAGATTTTTGGCGTGGAAACCGCTCATCGCCACCATGGAAACGGCGTTGATCGCATTCTCTGCAGGGCGCGTCATCCAGCCGGTTCGCAACATGCTCACCATTGAAGAGGGCAAGCGTTATCTTGGCATCATGCCAGCTGTCGCCCACGACGCGATGGGATTGAAGTTGGTTTGCTTCTACCCCGGCAATGCCGGCACTTCCGTTCCCACCCACACGGCAATGATCTTGCTGTTTCGCCCCGAAACGGGTGAACCCCTTGCGGTCCTGGACGGCCGGCTCATTACGGAAATGCGCACGGCGGCAGTGTCCGCCGCCATCACAAATCGGCTAGCAGCGCCGGAGAGCCGGGTGCTGGCGCTGCTCGGCAGCGGGGTGCAGGCGAAGGCTCATCTTGAAGCCATCCGCGAGGTCCGGCCGATACGGGAGGTCCGAGTTTGGAGCCAAACCCCTGAGCACGCCAAAGACTTCGCGGACGCTAATGGCGCGACCGCAACGGATGCCGAAAGCGCCGTGCGGGGTGCTGATATTATCGTGACCGCCACGAATGCGCGCGAGCCGGTTCTTAAAGGTGCGTGGCTGAAGCGCGGCGCCCACGTCAATACGGTCGGATCACCGCGGCCAACATGGCGAGAAGTTGACGACGAGACGATAGCAAATACCGTTATCGTCGACTCTCGAGAGGCTGTCCTCAAGGAGTCAGGGGATGTGATCCTTTCCAAGGCCGAAATCTTCGCCGAAGCAGGCGAGATTCTTGGAGGAACGAAAGCGCCTCCGGTTGGCCAGACCACGATTTTCAAGTCCGTCGGGATTGCAATCGAGGACCTCGCGGCAGCGCAGCTTGTTTTCGACCGCGCATCCGGGAACAGTGCACAAATTGGATGATCGTTACTGCGAATTTCAGCTGCTGGCCCATCACATCATTTCGCTGCGACGCCGAATTTGATCGCTACTAGGGCATAGCGGACGCTCGCGAGCCGTCAGCGCGGCCGATTTATGGGTTCACGGCCTAGAGCAGAGCCTTTGAAACGTGAAAGGCCGCCCGTCGTCATATCGCTCAGCGCGCGGCCCGGTGAGACGCGTAGAGGATAATCGAGGAGAGAGGAACCGCGCTCTCTCCTCCCAGTCCTCACGGACGGACGCGAATGACGGTCTTCCCCGCCCGTCGCTCAGTCGAATTGAAGGTGGCGATCGCATCTTCGAGGGACGAGACCTTGCCGATGTTCGTCCGCAGTCTTCCGTCCCTGACCCGCTGAACTATCTCCGAAAGCTGGGCGCGATCGGCCTCGAC
>NZ_JBSKBP010000054.1:0-27409 GCF_053714275.1 Mesorhizobium sp. Arg314
ACGTACATGTCGTATTCCTCGAAGGACCCTTCATCGAGAAGCACCTCGAGCCGTTCGCGCGCCGTCAGCTTGCCCTTCGCATGCTGGGCGTCGATGCGCTTCTGGCCGCCGCCAAGGCGCGCTTCAACGCGGCGCGCCTCCAACTGCTCCAGCACAGCCCGCATCAGCGTCCCGCCTGGTTGTCGAACCCGGCGCTGCCGGCGGCGAAGGACAGCACTGCCGGCAATGGGACGATATCCAACACCCCAGGATCATGGGGCGCACGCAAGGTCGAACCGGTTGTCGTCATGTTTGTCCCATCGGCCTAGGATCGGGGCAGACAGCTAGCTCTTGGGCAGGGTAGAGAAAACGGTTGAAAAGGTGCAAAAGCTATGCAAGCAATTTTGCAAATAGAAAAATGCGAAATTGCAAATGGCACCCTCGAAACTCTTTATCGGCCGCAAGATCCGCGAACTGCGTGAGGCGAACAAAGCGACCCAGGCTGTCTTTGCCGAAAGGCTGGGTATCTCGACCAGCTACCTCAACCAGATCGAGAACAACCAGCGCGCCGTCTCGGCCTCGGTGCTGCTTTCGCTGGCCGAGAAATTCCGGGTCGACCTATCCGCCTTTTCCGGCAGCGACAGCGACCGGCTGCTCTCGGCGCTCAACGAGGCGCTAGCCGACCCGCTGTTCGACGTGCTGTCGCCCGGATCGCAGGAGCTGAAGCTGGTGGCGCAAAGCGCGCCGGCCTTCGCCCACGCGCTGCTCGCCTGCCATCAGGCCTACCGGCGCAACAGCGAGCAGCTCGCCAGTATCGACGACCAGATGGTGCGCACCGACAGCTTTTCGGAGCCGACCCCTTATGAGGAGGTGCGCGACTTTTTTCATTTCGTCGACAATTACATCGACGATCTCGATATGGCGGCCGAGAGCCTCGCCGGGGATCTGCAGATCGGCGAGCAGGACGGCATCGCCGCCATGGCGGAGCATCTGGAAAAGCGGCACGGCGTGCGCGTCGCCAGTTCGGGCGAGGGCAGCGAGACGCTGCGCCGCTATGACGGCAAGGCTAGGGTGCTCTATCTCAGTCCCTATCTGGACAGCGCCTCACGCGCCTTCCAGCTCGCTTTTCAGATTGCCGCGCTGGAGCGACGGACGGAGGTCGACGCGATCATCGCGCGCGCCGGTTTCCGCACGGCCGAGGCGGGAGACATCTGCCGCATCGGGCTCCGCAACTACTTCGCCGGGGCGCTGGTGCTGCCCTATGGGCGCTTTCTTGCCGCCGCGAAGGAAGTGCGCCACGACATAGAATTGCTGGCGGCGCGCTTCGGCGCCAGTCTCGAACAGGTGGCGCACCGGCTCTCCACCTTGCAGCGGCCGGGGCAGAAGGGCGTGCCAGTCTTCTTCGCTCGTATCGACAGGGCCGGCAACATCACCAAGCGCCATAGCGCTGCGAAGCTGCAATTCGCCCGCTACGGCGCGGCTTGTCCGTTGTGGAATGCCTACGAGGCCTTCGAGGTCCCCGGTCGTTTCGCGCGCCAGCTCGCCGAGATGCCGGACGGCGCGCGCTATCTGTCAATCGCCACGGAGATTTCCAAGCGCAGCGGCGGCTTCGCCGCGCCGCAACGGCGCTACGCGATCGCGCTGGGCTGCGAAGTCTCACATGCCGACGACTTTGTCTATGCCGACGGCCTCAACCTGGCGAGCCGCGCCGCCTTCCAGCCGATCGGGATTTCCTGCCGCATCTGCGAGCGGGTGAATTGCGGCCAGCGCGCAGGGCCGCCGCTAAAGCGACGCCTGCGCGTTGATCCCAATGTTCGGTTGGTTCTGCCCTACGCCATCTCCTGATTCGAAGATCGTGCGGCCCCAACTCATGTTGGCGGCGCGGGTCCGCTCTTCTAGAGCAGAATCCGATCGGTCCGCGTAGCCATAGGCGGCGAATTTGTTGGCGCGGTGCAGGTTCGTCATGTCGTCGGCCATCGGTGGTTCCTTCGAATCGGGTTGGTGTCAGCAACTCGACCCTAAGGACGAACATCGATGACCACCGCTGCGCCGCTCGCTAGGGCGCTATTGGGGGGACCTCTATCGATTGACAACTGCTCGACGAACATTACCGGGCGTGCATCCCAGCTCTCGACGCATCCAACGCGCCATATGAGATTGGTGGGCAAAGCCGACCTCGAGTGCGACTTCACTCGGCGCTAACCTTCCTTGCAGGAGAAGAAAACGCGCTCGTTCCACCCTTCTCCGCAGCACGTAACGATGAACTGTCAGGCCCATGGCCACCTTGAACCATGTCCGCAGATGCGAGCTGCTGACGCCTGCTTCCCGACTCAATCTTTCAATTGTGAGGGGCTGATCAAGGTTCTCGTCGACAAAAGTCACGACCCTCTTGATCTGATTTGGAGAAAGACGAGCCGGCAGTTTGGGCCGATCGTCGTCCAGCCCGAGCATCTGCACGGCCAGCGCGATGCCGACGCTTTCGGCGTACAAGAGGCCGCTTGGAGAGTTCGCGATAAGATCGGGATCGAGAGCTCGCGCCAGGTAAAGAATTCGATCGTTGCGGACAATATGGCGCATCTCAAACCTATTTCCGCCTGCAATCCGCCCGATCTCGGCTCCGACCCGGTCCAGCAAATCCGGTGAAAGACAGATATCGAGGGCAAGATAAGCCGTCTCTGCATCGAAGCCACCAGTGGCTCCAGAGGGAACTAGGTCGATGTCGCCCATCTCCCGCAGCGCCGCATATCCGGTCTCTCGACAAAAAGAGCGCGTGGCGGGACTAAGGTGCACGATTATCCGATGGGCGTCTGTGGCGGCCAATACGCAGGCGCCCGGAGCCACGTGTCTAAATCTGGCACTCACGGCTAGTGGTGATCGCGCCGAACTGACCTGAAAATGCATTGGCAACCTCGAACTTTGGCGGAACGTGCTCAAGACTTGGCGAATTGTGCGCGAATTTCAACGGCTCCATATCTAAGATCTCGTCTGAGTAGAATTATAGATGAGGATCGGCACATGGGTTCCTATGTTGTGGTGGGCGCGGGTCCGGTCGGACGCGAAACGGCGCGCCTTTTAGCAGAAGACGGGCACGGCGTTGTCCTAACCAGCAGAAATGCCGGTTCAATTGAAGCGGGTGCAGTGCGCACCGTTTCGGCAGATGCGACCGACGCAGCTCGACTGGCCCAGATCAGCAAGGGCGCTGACGTCATCTTCATGTGCGCCATGGCCGCGTATGACAGGTGGCCGACCGACTTCTTTCCGATCATGGATGGCGTCGTCAACGCCGCCGAGGAGGTCGGCGCCAAGATCGCCGTGCTCGGAAATCTATATGGATACGGCGACAATGCCCCAAATCCACTTTCGTCGCAGTTGCCGCTCAACCCGACCAGCAGAAAGGGTACCGTCAGGGGTATCATGTGGGAGCGAGCGGTCAGATCGACAGTTCCCGCTATCGAAATCCGCGCGAGCGATTACCTAGGTCAGGGAGCCATTACGTATTTCTCGTTGCTCGCGCTACCTTCGCTCCTGAAGAAGGAGCTGGTCTCGTTTCCGGGTGATCTGGACGCTATCCACGCTTGGTCATTCACCAAAGACACCGCTAAAACACTCGTGGCAGCCGCGCGCTATGCGGGGGAATGGGATCGCGCGTTTCACGTTCCAAGTCAGAGCGCATCAATCCGCGAGCTGGCGCAAAAATTCGCGGCCGCGTTAGATTTCGATCGGCCCGAGTTGCGCGAGCTTACAACCGACGAGCTGGAGGAAATCGGTTTTCACGAGGGCGTCGAAATGCGTTACTTATTTGACAAGCCACTTCTCGTCGATGCGACCGACACCGAGCAGCTTCTCGGGGTTGCAGCAAGCAGCCTTGAGGTAATGATCCAGGATACGCTGTTGAGTCACAAGTGATGGAGTGCGGCACTCTGGCCTGTTCATGCCAATCGGAAAGGGCGTAGGTTCGACACTGAGGCCACCAAATTCGATCAGCACGCCGCCGCAGGACATAGCGATCGTCAGCGGTTCGAAAATGGGCCTGCGACGGGGTCGAAAACAACTCGGATGCCCTCAGGTCCGGCGATCTCGGCGAGCCGAGTCGCCAGATCTTCGCGTTAGGCACTCGAACGTCTCTTGCATGTCACAAAATGGGAAGCTGTTTGAGCGATGCTTAGACAACTCGATGAAGAAGCCTAGCGAGCCCAAAGCTCTCAATCTCGCGTACTCGATCTTCGCTGGCAGGCGGAGGCCTGCACTGCGCGCTGTCGCTCCAGCCAAGCCATCCCCCATCGCGACAACATCTCCATGACTGGTCTTAGGCTCTCGCCTTCATCGGTGACACGGTACTCCACCCGCGGCGGAACTTCGGCGAACACCGTACGAAGAACGACTCCGGCCGCTTCAAGCTCGCGAAGTTGCTTGGTGAGGAGCCGCTGGGTGATCCCTGGCAGGCGGCGGCGAAGTTCATTGAAACGCAGCCAGCCCGCGTCGAGGAGGTGGAACAGCACAACGGCTTTCCACCGTCCATCGATAAGATCTCATGAAAGCTATTGCACACCTCCCCGAATCTGCACTGAGCGATCCGCGAAGCTTCTTCCAGACTGAAAACCCGATCCCATTCTTGCGGCATATGACCTACAGGTCTCCGTGCGCGCTGTTTCCGTCAATCCTGTCGACACCAAGGTCCGCGCCGGCAGGATTTTCCTCGGCGATGGCATTGATGTGTTCTCGGATGGGATGTATCCGGCGTCGTGGTGATGGTCGGCCCCGAGGTCACCCTGTTTCGTCCCGGAGACGAGGTTTTCTACGCAGGAAGCCCGTATCGCAGCGGCGGCAACGCCGAACTGCATGCTGTCAACGAGTGCCCTGTCGGTCATAAGCCCGCCAGCCTGACCTTTCCCGAAGCTGCGGCCCTGCCGCTCACGTCCCTCACGGCATGGGAAGTCCTGTTCGAACGGCTGGACGGTCGGCCAGGCAAATCGCTCGACGCCGGCGCACTGCTCATTGTCGGGGGTGCCGGAGGGGTCGGATCGATGCTGATCCAGTTTGCGGGCCGCCTGACCGGATTGAGAGTGATAGCGACGGCGTCTCGGCCCGAGAGCCGGGACTGGTGTCTGTCGCTCGGTGTGCACGCGGTCATTGATCAGTCTAAACCGATGGTTGAAGAACTTCGTGCCATCCAAGCCCCGCCCATAACGCATACCGCCGCTCTCAATGAGACGGACCGGCACTGGCCCGCCATCGCCGAGATCATCACCCCCGGTGGGAAGATCGGCGTCATTACAAACCATGACAGCCTGGACGCGACGCCGCTGAGAGCGAAAAGCGCATCGCTGCCCTGGGAGGACGTGGTGATGCGGATGGCCTAGCCACGCCTGCTGATCTGATCGCACACCATCGCATTTTGGAAGAGGTCTCGTCTCTAGCGGACGCAGGCGTCATCCGCTCGACCGCAACCAAAGAGTTGCGCCTCTGCGGGAAAGCTGACGGTGTCTGCGATGGGCGCGGCGCCTGGATGGAGTCAGCTGGTACTTCTTTGCCGCGCATTCCCCAACCGTTGTGACTCTTTTTGACCGCCTTATTCGTCTTAGTTTCAGACAACAACGGAGCGAACGAATGACCCTAAAGGATAAGAGTGTGCTGGTGACCGGTGCCAATCGCGGCATCGGACAGGCCCTAGTCGAGGAAGCCTTAAGGCTAGGCGCCAAGCAAGTGTATGCCGGTACGCGCCAGCGCTTGGTCCATTCAGACAGCCGCGTTACGGCAGTGACCCTGGATGTGACCGACCGTGTGCAGATTCAGCGCGCGGTTGAGAGCATCGAATCTCTCGATATTCTCATCAATAATGCCGGCGTGGCACTTTATGACGACCTGAGTGATCCCGCGATCCTTGAACAACATCTTGCGGTTAATCTCTTTGGCACGCACAGCATGGCCCAGGCTTTCTTGCCACTGCTGGCGCGTTCTCGCGGTGCCATCGTCAATGTGCTGTCGGTAGCGGGCCTTGCTGCCCTGCCGGTCATTCCTGCCTACTCGATCTCGAAGGCGGCCGCATTCTCCCTGACTCAATCGTTGCGCGCCCTCTTGGCCGAACGGGGCGTGAGCGTGCATGCCGTCCTCACAGGCCCGGTCGATACCGAAATGTCACGCGACCTCGAAGTGCCGAAGGCCTCACCGGCATCCGTCGCGCAAGGCATCTTCGACGGAGTGGCGAAGGGGGAGCAGGACATTTTCCCAGATCCTATGTCGGCATCGATGGCGGAAAGCTGGCGTGGCGGTGCGGTCAAGGCGGTTGAGCTCCAGTTTGCGATGCTCGTGGCGGCACCGCCGGTCGCAGCATAGGCGAAGTCGAAGCCGAGACCCAAGAAAAACCAAGGAGACAAACGTTTACCGTTCACAGGGCCGTATAAATGAGGAGTGGCTGGCGTCCCGGCTGGAGTTGGTTGAGGACGAGAAGCGCTGACGCGGCGTAGCGACGAACTGGCGTTGCGTTGGCAGGATCTGCCCTGAGCGGTTCGGCTTGGACCTGCAGATAGGAGAACGAGCATGCCCATTACCTACCTGGACGTCCCTCAAGGTATCGAGATCGATGAGAAGAAGAAGCTTGTGAAAGCGATGTACGACGCGCTCCACAAAGCCTATCCCTTCCCCGACGACGTCCGTATTTTTATTCGCGAATGGCCGCTTGAGAGCGTGAGTCAAGATGGGCGTCTAGACTCCGAGCCGGCCAGACCTGTTTTGATGATGCATGTACCACAAGGCGTCAACATAGATGCCAAGCGCGCCATGGTGAGCGCTATCAACGCCGCGGTTATTGAAGCATATAACTTACGGAAATTCATGATCTTTATGCACGAATATCCCCTCGACCTGGTGAGCTTGGACGGCGGTCTGCATTCGGATAATCAGCAACGCGTTGAAACTCAGCGGAAAGTCTATGATGCGGGTTAGTACGCAGCACGTTCAGATTTGAGGCCTCTCTATCGCTGCCATGACGAGCACTAGGTGTGACCAGCCGCGCTGGCGGAGGCCCCTCGGGCGTCGCCGCCGCATGCTGGGTCACCTCGCTCCGGCGGATGAGCGGGATGGACATCGACATTGGGGTGTCGACGCAGCTCAACGTTCGCATCCTTTGTCGCCTTGTGGGTGCCGATGATACTGCCGGGCGCGGCTCCGGCGTCTTGAGGCGCGCTTAAGCGAGCCGTCGTGCGCGGGGTTCCGATCTTCGTCAGGTCGTACCGTGCCGTCTGGGCGCTCGTCGGTGTCGCAGCGTATGCGCTGTACCGGCCGTACGGCTTGTTCGTTGCCGGTGCATTTGCGATCGCGGCAGGGCTCCACGAGTTCACTCCGCTCGAGCAACTTCCGCCGGCGCTGCGCTGAGTGCGAAGGTGCTGAATTCGAGCTCGGGCTTTATTGCGTGGGCAGCACCATTCCGGTGCCATCCCACACCAGGATTCTTACACGATCCCCGCGCTTCGACCTGAAGATCACCGTGACCCCGGAATGCGGATCAAGATTCAACTCGGTCTGCACCATCAAGGCCAGCGCCTGATGGCCACAGCGGTAGTCCACCGCGCGCGTCGCGATCAGGATCGGTAATCGTTGGCCCGCGACGATCATGCCGCCCCTTGCATCGCGCGCACCAAGGCCGCAACCCGGTCAACCGGCACATCGCCGGGAAACCTCACCACGAGGTCTGCGCCTATTTCTACCGTCGCGATCCCCGAAGGGGCCTCGACCGGCTCCGGGACCGGCAAAGCATCGGCAGCTTCCTTCGACCCCGTCGTAATAGCCAGGGGCACGAAGGCAGGCTCGAAAGCCCCGCTCTCCACGGCAGGTAAGGCGGGCATCAGGTCTGCCGGCAAGATCAGAAGCCCTTCACGCGCCTGCCGGCGCCAGTCCGAAAGCTGATGCGGAAATGAGATCATGACGACGCGCAACATCAACAACCCGCGTACCGGATTGATGGCTTTCCGCTACAATCCGGCCCTTCAGATCGTTCGGCCATCGGCGGTTTCCTCGACGAGGCTCGACAACTTCGCAGCGCCCCGACAAATCCCTCACCATCCGCGATGCCAAATCTCCAGCTCCTGCCGAAAACCTTCTGGCAGAAATCTCAATGTTCAGAAACACGCGGAATCAATGGGGTGTAGGCGGCGCATACGCTCAAAGCTGAAGGCTCCGAGATTGTTCGGTCCGAGAAAGCGTCGGGCGGAAGTCGCGACGGGCGCACGGAGCTGGCAACTGTTTGGATTTCTTAGGGCCAGGCGACGAGCTGGTGGTAACAAGGCTGGACCGGCTTGGCCGCGACACGCGCGGTGTTCTGAACCTGGTTTATGAGTGCGAACATCGAGGAGCGTTCGTAACCGTTCTGGATCAGCGTGTCTCAACCCGTAGCGAAACGGGCCACGTTGTTTTGACTCTTGGGCATGGTCGCTCAGATGGAACGACGCTTTATGAGAAAACGGCAGCGTGAGGGCATCGAAAAAGCTAAAGAGGCAACCATGTTCGATGTCACTTCCGAACTGACCGTACGGAAGAACTCATCCGCAAAGGCGACCTTCACTGCCTTAGCATCGGCCCGTTCGCGCCAGACAACATGACGTTCCCGAAATCGAACCGCGCATCGCCAAAGGCTCGCAATCCGTCGCTTGATGTTTTTCGGCGAATCTCAGCTTGTATGAGACGGTTTCTTATGCAATTTTCAAATTTATAGTCGTTAATCGGCACCAGCGGGAAGCGGCATGTGGGATTTCGTCAGCACGAGTGACCTCGACGACACCGAACAGGCAGTGCTTTCCCAACTCAAGGTCGATGGGCGGATGTCGAGCGTCGACATCGCCAAGCGCATCGGCGTCACCGAAGCCACCGTGCGGCGCAAGATGGCGCGCGTGCTCGAAGATCCGGATATCTGCATCCAGGCTGTGGTGCGGCCCCTGCGCAGCGATGTCGGCATCGCGGCCATCGTCGGGTTCGACGTCGATCGCGAGCACATAATCAGCGTCGCCCGAAAACTGTCGGAGTACTCGTTCGTCGACAGCGTCTACGCCATGACCGGGCCGTTCGATATCATCATCCAGCTCACTTTGCCATCAACGACCAGCCTGCACGACTTCCTGGTCAGCGAACTGGCGAACGTTCCCGGGATCAAGGATTCCGAGAGCTACATGATCGGCCGCGTGTTCAAGCACTCGGGCCGGGCCTACCAGCGCAGCAAAACCGAAGAAAAAAGAGGGTAACAAAACAATGGGTGAGTTCTCTTCCGCATCGCGCCGCCGCGTCCTGTCTCTGCTTGCCGCCGCGCCGCTCTTCCTGTCATTCCCCGCTCGTGCCGATGGGCTGGTCGACCAGATCAAGCAGCGCGGCACTATCGTCGTCGGCACCGAGGCCGCCTTCGAGCCGTTCGAGTTCGTGCGCGACGGCCAGATCGTCGGCTACAACAAAGACATTCTCGACTATGTCGTCAGCCAGCTCGGCGTGAAGCTCGACCAGCTCAACCTGCCGTTCCAGGGGCTGCTGCCGGGCCTGCTGGCCAAGAAGTTCGACCTGATGGCGACCTCGACCGGAATCAATGCCGAGCGGGCGGCGAAATATGCCTACACACGGCCGACAGGCTCGTTCGAGAATGTCATCGTCGTGCGCGCTGACGAGCAGCGCATCAAGATGCCGGAAGACATCAACGGCATGGTGGTGGCAACGCAGCTCGCCTCCTCAGTACAGCCGATCGTCGAGGCCTATGACAAAGAGCTCAAGGACAAGGGCGGCAAGGGTGTTGGCGAACTGAAATTGTTCACCTCCTTCCCCGAGACCCATGTCGCCCTCGCCTCCGGCCAGGTCGACGCCATCGTCATTGCCTCGCCTTCGGCGGCAGTGCTGATGAAGAACGTCCCTGACACATACAAGGTGGTCGGTTCGATCGGCGAGTTCTCCTACCTGTCCTGGGTCGTGCGGCCGGAGGATAAGGATTTGCGAGAATTCATCAACGCCAAAATCGGCGAGCTGAAGGACAGCGGCAAGCTGAAGGAATTGCAGCTAAAATGGTTCGGCTTCGAGATGAAGACGCCCGCCGAAGGCTATCTGCCGCCCGGCGCGCTCTGAACTCTTTCGAGGCTGAAACAGGTCTGGCGCGGCGCAAGCGATGAGCTCCAGCTGCGCGGCTATCGCCTGCGCCACGCCAGACAGTGCTATTCCGTTCGAGCTGAAAAATGTTCCATTTTTCAAAAACGCTGACCTTCCTGCCGCAATTCCTGGCTGGCGCCGGCATCACGCTCGGTGTCTCGGCGCTGGGGTTCCTGGTCGGCACGGTGATCGGCTTCGGCCTGCTCGCCTGTGGTCGGTCGCGCTGGCGCGTGGTTCGCTGGATCGGCGTGCTCTACACCAGCTTCATCCGCGGCACGCCGCTGATCGTGCAGATCTTCGTCGTCTATTACGTGCTGCCGGGCCTGGTCGGCATCGACCTGCCACCGCTGCTGGCGGGCGTGCTGGCACTCAGCTTCAACAGCGCGGCCTTCGTCGCCGAGATCCTGCGCGCGGGGCTGACACGCATTCCGGCCGGCCAGTACGAGGCAGCCAAGGCGCTTGGCCTGAAGCCCGTCGTGACCTGGTTCAAGATCATCATGCCGCAGCTGTTCCGCGCCATCATCCCACCGATGGTCAACGAGTTCACCATGCTGGTGAAAGCGTCATCGATCGTCTCCGTGATTGCCGTGGTCGAACTGACCCGCACCGCGCAGAACATCATGAACGTCACCTACCGGCCGGTCGAGGCCTTCTGCATCGCGGCGGTGCTGTATTTCATCGTGCTGTTCTCCTGCAGCCTGCTGACCAGGCATCTGGAACAAAAGGCGGAGGGAGCACGCGCATGACGTTCGATTTTTCCGTCATCCTGGAGAATTGGCAGATACTCGCCAAGGGCTTCGGCAATACGGTGCTGATGTGCGCGGTGTCGCTGCCGCTCGGCTTCGCGCTCGGCGTCGTGCTGGCGCTGGTCAGGCTACGGGGCGGGCGGCTGTCGGCGGGGATCGTCTCGGCCTATGTTGAAATCTTCCGCAACATCCCGTTCCTGATCCAGATTTTCCTCTTGTTCTACGCCTTGCCGATGTTCGGCATCCGGCTTTCGCCGGTGGTGGTTTCGATCGGCGCGCTGTCGGCCTATGCCAGCGCCTATTCGGCCGAGATCATCAGGGGGGCGATCCAGTCCATCTCGCGTGGGCAGGTCGAGGCAGGCTATGCGCTCGGCCTGCGCTACCTCACCATCTTTCGCAAGATCCTGGTGCCGCAAGTGCTCGGCTATATCCTGCCCGCGGCCACCAACCTCACAATCACGCTGATCAAGGAATCGGCGATCCTGTCGGCGATCACGGTTCCCGAGCTTACCTATATGGCTCAGAACGTCATCGGTCGCACCTTCTCGCCGGTGGAGATCTTCACCGCCATTGCATTGCTGTACTGGGGGCTGACCGCCCTTGTCGCGGCGATCTCGCGCAGCCTCGAGCACAGGTTGCAGCCCCATCTCGCAGCCCGCCGTGGCGCCTGATCCAAAAAACTTTCAACACAGGGGAGACCCCATGTCCAAACTCACCACCGCGCCGCGCGATGTCTTCCAGACATTCATGAACTTTCCGCTGGTAGAGGATCTCGACACGCTGAAGGCTGACGTCGCCATTATCGGCATGCCCTATGGAGACCCCTACACAATCGACGAACTGATCAACGACCAGACCAACGCGCCGACAGCGGTGCGGCGCGCCTCGCAGCGTATCAGCCAGGCGCTGGACCGTTATGATTTCGACATTGGCGGACCGGTCTTCGACGGGCAGGACATCAAGGTCGTGGATGTCGGCGACGTGCCCGGCGCGGCGGCCGATCATGTCGGGCACTACAAACGGGCCGAAGCAGCGATCCGCAAGATCCGCGCCGCCGGCGCCCTGCCGATCACCATTGGCGGCGATCACGGCATTCCGATCCCGATCTTCCGGGCGCTTGACGGCGAGGGCCCGATCACGCTGGTACAGCTCGATGCCCATCTAGACTGGCGTGACAACGTCAACGGCGTCGAGGAAGGTTATTCCAGCACCATCCGGAGGGCTTCGGAAATGGCGCATATCAAGGACATTTTCCAGGTCGGCGTGCGCGGCCAGGGCAGTGCGCGCACCGAAGAGGTGCAGGCCGCCCGCGCGTACGGTGCCAACATCATCACGACGAATGAGTGGCAGGATATCGGTACGGCGGCCCTGCTCAAGCGCATCCCCGATGGCGGTCGCTACTATCTCACCATCGATGCCGACGGGCTTGATCCGGCAGTGATGCCGGCCGTTGCCGGCCCGCAGCCTGGCGGCGTCACCTATCGCCAGACGATCGACCTGATCAAGGGGCTGTTCGCCAAGGGAGAGGTGGTTGGCGTCGACATCGTCGAGATCACCCCGGCGCGCGATGTCAACGAGATCACTTCGATGACGGCGGGCCACATCATCCTGAACGCCATCGGGGCTGCCGTACGCGCCGGCTACTTCAAGCGCTGAGCCCTCTATCTCTCGCTTGCTCCATGTCAGCCGGTTACCGGCTGACATGGTTGTTGCATCCGTGTTTGCGGCGATAACCGCATGTCACTTGAGGAGTGGGAAAGGCGGTTCAGGCCCAAGGCGGTTACGTCGTAGCCGGCGACAACGAGCCTCTCATCGCGCCGATGATCGAGTGTCAATGCTATTCGTCTTCCCAGATTTCCGACAGGCCTTGCCGAACTCGATAGCGCTGGATGCCCATGCGACCGTCGTCCTGACGACACCTAATCGTCATTTCACCATTGGCTGTGATTACGATCTTCGACTTGCGCCAGATTTCCGGCATCCGCCCCATATAGGAAACCAACATTGCCAACGCTCTCCCCAGGGCCTCATCGTTACCGTGGCCCCCTGGGAGAACCACTACACCGGCGTTGGAATGCTCTGGGAAGCTGCGGTCGTCCATGAAATCGGTATCGTGCGTGAGCAAAATCCGCCTTGTTCGCCACGCATGTTGAAAAACAGCCTCGTCACTTTTGCCGTCGAGGCCCTCCTGCCAAACGTCGCGAACGTTGAAACCTTGGTCGCGGAGCACGCGAGCCACCTCTGGACCCAAGTTTTCATCGACCAAGAATTTGGAGTGCGCCGAACGCGCCCAGTCCTGAGCGACTTCGGCAACGTCAGCCGGGTCGTTAGCAAGCCTTACCCACGCCATTGAGGCGGCCCTTTTGCTTTGGTGGCCTCGAAATAGGAGCGAAAGCCCGTGTTTTCAATCGACTGCTTGCCGCCAAGTGGTGCCATACAATGCGTATATCAACGCTTGTAAGATTTGTATATGGACGTATATAATCATCACACGGTGTAGGGAACGTTCATGCAGTCGGTCATCTCCTATCTTCGCGTGTCGACCGGCGGCCAGGGCAAAAGTGGTCTGGGCCTTGAGGCGCAACGTCAGGCCATCGCCCACTTTGCTGGGGCCGAAGGGTTCGACATCACCGCTGAGTTCGTCGAGGTCGAGACCGGCAAGGGTGCCGATGCCCTGTCTCGTCGTCCGAAACTCGCCAAGGCGCTTGCCACCGCGAAGAAGGCCGGCTGCTCAATCGTCGTTGCCAAGCTGGACCGGCTTTCGCGTGACGTCGCTTTCATTTCCGGTCTGATGGCGAAGCGCGTACCGTTTATCGTCGCCGAGCTTGGGTCGAACGTCGATCCCTTTGTGCTGCATCTCTTTGCCGCCGTCGCCGAGCACGAAAGAGCTGTGATCTCTAAACGCACCCGCGCCGCGCTTTCCGCTGCGAAAGACCGTGGTGTCAAACTTGGCGGTCCAAAGCTCGCCGAAGCGCAGCGAAGATCGATGGAGGTTCGTATGGCGCAGGCCGACGCTTTCGCCGCCAACATCCTGCCGATCATTCGCGAAATCCAAGCGAATGGGGTCAAATCGCTGCGACAGATCGCGGTCGCGCTCAATGCGCGCGGCATCGCTTCGGCGCGTGGCGGGACGTGGACTGCGGTTCAGGTGACGGACATCATCAATCGCGAAAAGCGATTGAAATCCATTTCACCCGGGCCCAGCACTGAGCCGCAGGATGACCCGACTAAAGGCGGCGAGCCGGTACCGAGTACACCGCTTGGCTCACGCTGGTGATAAGGCAACAGCGACGGTCCAACGCTCGGCCGCTCGATGGCCTAACACCGGCGGATTGCGCAGCGGTTTATCCGAGGAACGAGATGTGAAGCGCCTCGGCACTCGGCCTGCCAGGGTTTGTAGGTGGCGGGGTTGGGGGTGAATGGGTACCTATCGGGCAGTCCGCCCGACATCTGCGTTTCGCGACCAGGGAAAAATCATGTCCTGCCGCTTGCCGCGCGCCTGCTCCTCCATTATCCGAGCGCCAAATGGAGTAGGTGCTCAATGAGTGTCGACCTTGATGATGCCCGACTGCTTTTTGATCGCGCAAGAAAGCATATACAGGAATTCAACGACCTTATCGGGAGGCAGTCACCTGCGCCTGTTTGGTCGATTGGAAGCCGGAAAGACATCGAGGGCAATTTCGTCTACAGCCTCCGTATCCACCGAACGACACTACGAGCAATGAAGCCCGTCATAGCTGACGCAGCGAACAATCTGGTCCACAGCCTTGATCTCGTAGCAGCCGCTTGTGCCCGCTCTGTCAACGCAGGCCGCAGCAGGGACCTCTACTTTCCCGTCGCAGACGACGATGCCAAATTCGCGAAGCTCGACAAGGCGGTTCGACCCCTGGTGGGCGTACCTTTCATGGATCTTTTCGCCAAACTTCGGGTGCAGAACAGGCAGCCATATCACCCGAGCAGGTATTCGTACTTAGTGCTGCTGAAAGAGATGTCGAGTGACAACAAGCATTGGTCACTCTCTCCGGCGCACTCGCAGGCAAACGCTGTAGGTTGGACGTTACCCGGTGCCCTAAGTCAGACTATTGCGAATATTCCTGACGCCCACTTCGAAAGCTCCGACGAGTTTGACTTTTGGAAACCCACCGAACCTGCCCCGGCAGGGATGGGTTTTTCAATAGTTTTGGGGTTAACCGTTAAGGGATTTGCATCCTTTCCCAATGCCAGCATCGACAGCGCATTCGAGGTAGTAGTGCGCTTGGTTGAAGAGGTGATCATGGAAACCGAGAGATTGGCGAACGCGCCAAATCAATAGCGGCCGAAGAACCGAAATTGACTTGCGCGCTTGCGCGAGCCCCCGCTCAACAGGCGCTTGCCTGCCTAGGTTAATCTGTACACGCGCATGGCCGAGTGCTAACCGTGGTCGAGCGGCCGAGGCCGGGCGATCTCACAAGCAAGCCGCCGACTGCCCGAGGTGGATGGAAAGCGGCCGTGGAGAAATCGGCTTGAGCGACGGTCGCGATGTTCCATCTGATCTGACCTTGTCCAACAAGGGTCGTGGGCAGGCAGGCATAAACTAACTGGCAGGATAAACTGCTGCCAAAGGCCGGATACCCTGACGATGCATCCGGCCTCTGAAATGCCAATGGACTTGGCGTGATTTCAGCCTACTTGCCGACTACGATGATGATGATCGTGGCCGCCGATGCTGGCATCGTGCTCAACGCGGTCATTGCGGTCAGGGCCATCGTGGCCATTAGCTTTTTCATCTACATGCCCTCCTTGGGCAATCGACGGGGTTAGCAAAAGTCATCAATCGTCCCGTCGAGCGTGAATTCAAGCGCAGGAAAGTGTGATCCGCATATCCACTCTTTAGGTGTCAGCCGCCACTCAACAAGTGACTTTAACATGAAAGCAGATTACCCAAATATCGTGCGGAGTATCCGCGATAAGAGAACGCTATATGCTGCTTCAGAAGATGTGGAGGGCTCGCTCCCGGGCGGAGGCTGACGCCTACTTGCTAAAACAGCAAGAATGGTGTGCACACGAGGACACGGCGAAGGCAATTGCAAGGTGCTCGGAGCACACATTGCGTCAGTTGACGCTTAACGTGCCCGCCGATCCTTATGATCCGAAAAGTGCGCCGTGGTGGCCAACTCGCAGGCCAGAAACGGACGATCCGGTATTGCTGGAGACACGCCGAGTTTTCCTTCGTTCGCGTGCGTACGACAATGGGACGGAAATCTTCCTAAGAGAGCTAGCGCAGCAGGGGAGCATCGAACCGACAGCTGTAGCTGATGTGCGCGCTGGCAACGGCAATCAAGCGAAATCTCCTTGGCTTAGAGAGGTCTTGCTCCCACAGAGCTATTTCGGTCTCAATCAGATGCTAGCCTTCTCGCAGATACAAGAGCTTATGCCCGAGGAATACCGTGGGCTCCGCAACGAAAGAGAAACTCACCTTGGCGAGATCGCGAAGCTCTTCGGTATCGAGGGGGTGAACCGCCAGCTGCAGTTCAGGTTGGGCAAATTGGTGCGATTTGCGAGTGTCGGTTTTCTGACCGCTCTCCCTGCCCGGAGAGGGTATGAGATGCTGATCGAATTAGGGCCTGCTGGACGCGCCTTCTTTACGAAGGTCTACGTGCCTATAATCAACCACATGCCTCTCTACGACAAGAGGTAGACGGCGGTCACTGCAACCTAACTCAGGAAAGGACAAGAGGATGGCAAGAAGTAATATCGGCGGCGGTGTTGTTTGTGGTTCCATCTGGCCGTAGCAGGAGAGGTCCGCCTGTTGTGGGTTTCTCCCGCATCTCGCTTAGCTCTCGCACTGTTTGACGAACGACCCCCATTGTGCTTCGCGTTAAAGGCAAGCAGGTGCCTAGGATTGATCGTCACTTCACCGTAGCTGCCTGGAGCGGGAACGCGACTGGATATTCGCATGGATGACAAGATTGCGGCCTTGCTGGTGGCGCTCAAGCAAAGGCGACAGTTGGCTGAGGAGGAGCGTCGCCGCCATCCTATGACGACACCACAGCAGGAAGCTGCCAAGGCAGTAGTCAGTCGCCTAATTCAGATGCGTCAACTATGGATCGACGCTGCAGAGAACTATTTCGAACCGAAGAGGTTCCTTCTCTCTCTCCAGCAATGCATCACCGTAGGCCGGAGCGTTACATTCGTCTTGCAGGCCCAAAAAGGGGTGATCAAGGATTTCGACGCCTGGTACGCGCCTCACGTCTTAAAAATGGCTGGGGATCCGATCATGATTTGGGCTAGGGACGCCCGCAATTCGATCGAGAAAAGAGGAGACCTCAACACCCTTAGTCAGGTTCGTGCTGAGATCGTGGCTTCTTACCTTGACGGCCCAGCAACGGATTGGATGCCTGAAGCGCTGTTCGCTTCCCCGCGCGAGATATTCAAGGCTGTGCCCAAAAAATTTCGAATACCGCACATTGTTGAGAACGGCACACTCGTGATTGAGCGGCGCTGGGTAGACGAAGAACTGCCGGAAATCGAAGTGCTTGAAGCCATGGCCCATGTCTACGGTCAACTGGCCGACCTTGTTGAAGACTTGCTGCGACACCTTGGAATTGAGGTGCCATCGGACATTTCCGACCGACCCGACGTGATGGGAGCACTTGCGATGGACAGGGCGTTGTACCTCTCCATGCGAGACGGTTCGCAAACTGGCCTGCGGTATTTTCAGCGAGAGGCGAAGATAGATGGAAAGGCTCTGAAAAAGCGCTACGGCAAAGGGGCGGTCAATTGGAAAATCTTCGAAAAGGCAACGACCTTTCGCGAAATGGCAGAGGCCTACTTCCGCCAAGCCAGAATTTTGATGGCCGTCGATGGCTATCACCGAGCTTTTGCTTTTCTGCTGAGGGGCAATTCGGTTGTGCGGATCATCGCAGCTGATCATCCTGACAGGGCCTCCAGGTATCTGCTTATGCGAGATCTCGCCCGGCTCGCTCACATTGATGGAGCGGATGGTGTGATGTTTATCAACGAAGCCTGGACGGCCCTTGAGAATGAAGTGCCGGAGACTGGGTTTGCAGTCGACGCTAAGAACCGTGGCGAGGTTCTGGCGCTTTTGGCCTGCAACGCAAAATGCGAGACGTACAACTTCCAGGCCCGCATTATCCGCAAGAAGAAAAACCCCACAAAGGTGAAGCGGTTAGAAGCCACGGTCGTCGGGAAGGATGTGGTCGCTTGGATGCTTTATCCATTTCAGCGTCAGTGGGGCTGCGTCGATGAAAAGAAGATGATGCAGGGCGAGGAAAGGCTGATTGCTGCAGGTGTGAAGTTGCCGACTGTTGCGGCCGATAAGGGGGCAGCCGATACGTGAACCTCCATTTGCCGGCGGCTCTATTGTCGAGATAGTGCCGCAGCTGCGGGGGGGCAGCATGACATTTCCATCCACTCGCGACTCTATCCCTCGGCAGGAGCTATGAAGCGCAAATCAGCCGAGCCGACCTCAACAGCGCGGGTTTTGCCAAGCAGCCCCTCGCACCTCGGCACCCTCGGGGTTTGACGGCGGCGGGGTTGGGGGGCGATGTGGGGCCCCTGTCGGATGCACGCAACTTGCGATCAACAGTCCGCTGACTGCATTGTCAGCTGACAGCATCTGGCCATCTCCGTGTCCTTGTATGGCGGTGCTATGGTCCTCCGATTGATAGCGAGGAGCACTGTTCCATGCCCACGACCACACGCCGCACTTTTCTCGCACTGACCGGCGCAATAGTTGCGGTCGATCCGGTGTCCGCCAACATCAACTCGCCGAACCTGCAGGCGTTGATAACCGCGCATGAGACGGCCTATGCTGCCTTCCACCGCGCTATTCACAGCGCGCGCGGCAGCGGGGATGACAGCGAACGGGCCGACCGGGTTGAGCAGGAGGCGTTGCTGGCCGTCTGCTCCTGTCCTGCCATCAGCCGAGACGATTGCCGGATCAAGGGGAAATATCTGCTCGCGGTCGAGGCTCGCAGCGAACTCGATCTGGAAGAACACATGCAGGCCGTCTTGCATTCGATGCTGTCTGGTTGACCAACGACGTCGGCCAACTGTGCAAAGGCAGCGCGGCATGACCTTCGCAGCAGCTGTGTCGAAGGCTCGATTACAGTGGTTTAATCTCAGCTTTCTTGCGCTCGCGAGACGGCACATTCCCTTCGAGCTTTTTTGCTTCTGCATCAAGTCGGCTGCGGCGGGATGGTGCCACAAACGCCTCGAACACAAAGTGTTCCAAGATTTCCGCTAAGGTATCCAGCTCCTTGGGCTTTGGCCTCCACCCGCGATGCACTGATGCGCTTCCAGCATCTACCAGCAATGCCAAACGGTCCTTGTCGACGCCGCCAATCTTTTGAAGCCGAACCAGTTCGTCCAGTTTCTTGGCAAATGGGAGGTTGTCTTCGACCCCTAGCAAAATAGCAGCCACGTCGAAACACGTTCGCATACCGATTGCCGCGAGGATAGGAAGGTCAGCATCGAGCGCTCCGTAGACTTCCCTAATAGCCTGCTCAAGTTCGTCCGCGTCGCCAATGTGGACACCAAAATCGTCCCACCACTCGGGTTTCTGCCTTTTGGATAGCGCAGGCCAGTATGAAAGTGTTTCGATAAGCTCGCTATCAGGTTCGCCCAGCTCATTATAGAATTGGTGGATATTCTCGGTGTCAGCGGAAGATTTTTGGACGAAAATGTGCTCGCATCCACGGCATTGTAGAATATACCAATTGATCCACCACTGCATATAACCGTCGCCATCCTGGCCGTAATCCTTGTGATGTCCGCGCACATCACAATTGCGTATGCCTCCGCACTCAGAGCAAAACGCTTTGCGGATCGCAGGAGCCGTTTCAGTCATCGCGCCATCGCAAGTTGAACCGCAGGTTGCAGGTGGGTCGGAAGCGTTGTGCAAGTGCCACCGTTTGATGTCAACGTCCGTGCCGGGTAGCCCTGGCAAATTCCCGCCTGCCTTCATCTGGACCGGACGGAACTCTCTGCCTATGAAATGGAACGGCGCGCCTTCAGGTTGGCGCATGTTTCAGGGTGTATTTCCAATTCATGTCGACCCTCTCCCAGCAAAGCCTCGAACGCCATTTGTGGCAGGCGGCGGACATCCTTCGCGGCACCGTCGATGCGGCCGACTACAAACAGTACATTTTCGGCCTGCTGTTCTTTAAGCGGCTCTGCGACGTATGGGACGAAGAGTTCGAGAACCTGCTAGCCGAGACCGGCGACCGCGAGGAAGCTGCTGATCCCGACGAGCACCGCTTCCACATCCCCGACGAACACCGCTGGGATGCCATTCGGCGGCAATCAACGCAGATCGGCCAGCGGCTCAACAATGCCCTGAACGCCATCGAAGACGCCAACATCCGGCTGCGCGGCGTGTTCGGCGATGTGGACTTCGCTAACCAGGATCGCTTTTCGGACGCCCTGCTCGAAAAGCTGCTCGCGCATTTCGAGAAGCACCGGCTGCGCAACGCCGATGTGCCCGCAGACATGCTGGGCAATGCCTACCTCTACCTTATCAAGATGTTCGCCGAAGGCGCGGGCAAGAAGGGCGGTGAGTTCTACACGCCGCGCCAGATCGTCCGGCTCATGGTCGAGATCGTCGAGCCGCGCCCCGGCATGTCGATATACGATCCCACTTGCGGCTCTGCCGGCATGTTGCTGGAGGCGGTGCAGTATTTGAAGGACCGGGGCGAGGATGCCCGCACCTTGTCGCTCTACGGGCAGGAAAAGAACTTCGCGACATGGGGCATCGCCGAAATCAACCTTTTCCTCCACAACGTGGACGATGCCTTCATCGCCAAGGGCGACACGATCCTTTCCCCTAAGCGGTATGACCCCAAGGCACGCGAGTTCGTTGAGGGCATCGGGGCCTATGACCGGGTGCTGGCAAATCCACCGTTTTCCGAGAAGGTGTGGGGCTACGAGATCTGGCAGAACGGCGATCCGTTTGGTCGCGATGTCTATGGCTGCCCACCCAAGGGGTACGGGGACCTAGCCTTCGTCCAGCATATGCTCGCCAGCCTGAAGGATGACGGGATGTTGGCGGTGGTGGTGCCGCACGGCGTGCTGTTCCGTGGCGGGGCCGAGGGGCGGATCAGGGAGGCCATGTTGGCGGCAGACGTGATCGAGGCGGTGGTGAGCCTTGCTCCCAACCTCTTCTACGGAGCGGGCATTCCCGCTGCCGTGCTCGTGTGCCGCAAGAAGAAACCCGCTGAGCGCCAAGGCAAGGTGCTGATCGTCAACGGTGACGCCACTTTCCAGCCTGGCAAAGCGCAGAACTTCCTGACCGATGAGCATGTCCACACGCTGGCCGAGGCGGTCCACGCCTTCGCCGACATTGAGAGGCTGGCCCGCGTCGTTCCGGTCGATGAGATTGCCGCCAACGGTCACAACCTCAACATCAGCCGCTATGTGCAAATCGGCGCGGATGCAGAAACCGTCGATCTCGCGGCGCAAGTCGCCAATCTGGAAGACCTGATCACCAAACGCAACGAGGCCGAGGCCGTGATGTTCGGGCACCTTAAGAGGCTTGGCTATGTCGGGTGATTTGCCGGACGGCTGGCGACGCGTCCGACTGGGCGATGTTTTCCGCGAGCGAAAACAAAGGGGCCGTGCGGGCTTGCCGGTCGCGTCAGTCAGCATTGAGCATGGATTGGTTCTGCGATCATCGCTCGATAGGCGAGTTCAATCCGACCTCCCGCCGGAAGGTCACTCTTTGGTTTGTAAGGGGGATATCGCCTACAACATGATGCGAATGTGGCAGGGAGCCTGTGGTCTAGCGCAGGCCGATTGCTTAATCAGCCCGGCCTATGTGGTTATGACCCCAACAGAGGAAATCGAGCCGCAGTTCGCAGACAAACTGCTGCGATCCCAGCCGGTGATCAGGCTGCTGCACGGCTATTCGCAGGGCATCGTTGATGACCGCCTGCGCCTGTACCCAGACGCTTTTGCGCAAGTCCCGATAAGCCTTCCGCCCCTCGACGAGCAGCGGCTGATCACCGAGGTGCTACGGTCTGTGGATGACGCGATTGCGGCGGCGCAACAGGCTGCCGAACAATCGCGCGCGTTGCAGTCATCGCTGATCACTGCACGATGCTTCGGCCATGGCTTTGAGATGGTCCGCCTTGGAGATATTCTCGCAGACATCCGATACGGAACGTCTGTCAAATGCGACGCCAATGAAGCCGATGGCTATCCAGTGTTGCGTATCCCGAACGTGACCAATGGGCGGGTTGAACTGGACGACCTTAAATACGCTTCCGTTTCGGATGCCGACTTGCGTCGTTTCGGGTTGGGAGCGGGCGACATTGTGGTGGTGCGGACCAACGGAAACCCGGCCCATATCGGTAGAAGTGCTCTGATTACTGACGTAGCCGACACCTGGCTGTTCGCATCCTATCTGATCCGGATGCGCTTCGATGCTCGCAGGGCATGGCCTCCCTATGTCTACGCGACATTGAACTCCCAGCCCGTACGCGAAAAGCTATTCAAGGCGGCGACGACATCAGCAGGCAACTACAACATTAACACCGCAAGCCTGAAAGGGATTGCAATCCCGCTGCCCGACCTCGAAACGCAGCATCAAATTGGCGAAGTCATCCAACTCGCGACAGAGGTCGCAAATGCCTGCGAAAACGAGGTGAAACAGAAACAGCGGGTGAGAGCCAGCCTTATTTCCGACTTCCTTTCCGGTCGTGTGCGGGTGCCTGCATGAGCGAATACCGCCTCACCGAGCAACCTGCGCTCGAAGTGTTGGCGGCGCTTGGCTGGCAGCTGCTGTCCCCAGCCACCGCCTTGGCGATGCGGGAGGAGGAGAACCGCGTCATCCTTAGGCCCGTGCTGGTGGAGGTGCTGCGCGCTTTAAACGGCATCAGCGGGGAAGATGCCGAGGCAATCTACAACGATCTTGCCATCCTCTCCGACAACGAGGAATGGCAGCGCAAGCTGCGCGGCGGCTATTCCCGTCGGGTCGCCGGCGAAAACCGCGACCGGCCCATCGCGCTGATCGATTTCAAGCAGCCGGGTCGCAATCGTTTCCACGTCACGAGCCAGTTCCGCGTCGCGGCCCAACGTGCTCGCGTATCAGACATCGTTCTGTTCGTGAACGGCATCCCGCTGGTTGTGATCGAGGCCAAGTCGCCGCTCAAAGCCACTGCCAAGGCCGACGAAGCCTTCGAACAGATCAAGCAGTATGAGCGGGATATCCCCCGGCTGTTCTATCCCAACGCCTTCAACCTTGTCACCGATGGCATGGTTACGCTCTACGGCGCAACAGGGGCTACCTCGCAGTTTTATGCCGGGTGGCCTGATGCCTTGCCGCGCCAGCGCAACGATTTCCCCGACGACCTCGCCAAGGATTTGTGGTGTCTGTGCGAGCCGTCGCGCCTGCTCGATCTCTTAGCCCATTTCATAGTGTTCGAGATCGACCCTGAGACGGGACGCAAGATCAAGAAAATCTGCCGCTATCAGCAGTTCCGCGCAGTTAACAAAGCCGTTGAGCGCGTTGCGGAGGGCAAGCATCGCAAGGGGCTGATCTGGCACACGCAAGGTTCGGGTAAGAGCCTGACCATGGTGTTCCTGGCCCTCAAGCTCAAGACTCATCTGACGCTCGACGCGCCGAGCCTCGCCAACCCCAACCTCCTCGTGCTGACCGACCGGATCGACCTCGATGACCAGATCAGCAAGACCTTCGTCGCCTGCGCCCTGCCGAACCCCACGCAGTGCGGATCAGTGGCGGCGCTGCGCGAGGCGGTAAACCGAGGTGGTAACGGGCAAATCCTGCTCTCCACCATCTTCAAATTCGCCGGATCGAAAGACCCGATCCCCAACTCGGCCAACTGGATCGTGCTCGTGGACGAGTGCCATCGCACGCAGGAAAAGGACCTGGGCGCTTATCTGCAGGCGACGCTGCCTGATGCGCATTTCTACGGCTTCACCGGCACACCCATCAAATCAACCGACAAGGACACTTACGCCCGGTTCAGCATCGCGGGCGAAGGTTATCTCGACAAATACGGGATCGATGACGCGGTGCGCGACGGCGCGACCGTGCCGATCCTCTATGAAGGCCGCAAAACCGACTGGGCGATCAACGAGGCTGAGATAGACATCCTGTTCGACAGATGGTTCGTGGACCTGCCTGACGAGAAGCGTGAGGAATTGAAGCGCAAGGGCCTTACGCTGGCCACCATCGCCAAGCATCCGGAACGCATCCACCTGATCGCTCTCGACATCTGGGAGCACTTCAAAACCGTCTGCCAGCCAGACGGCTTCAAGGCTCAGATCGTGGCCGTGGATCGCGAGGCAGTGATCCTCTACCGCACCTCGCTTTCTGCCGTGATCGCCGCCGATCTGGAGCTTGGTGGCATGGATGGCGAGGATGCACGGGCCAAGGCCGATGCTATGATCGCCTGCGTCTATTCCAAGAGCCAGGAGGATAACAAGCCCAGCGAGGACGACGAGGTCGCCGCGCTGCGCGTCGAACTTGAGGCACACTATCTCGATGATGCCGCCGAAAAAGAAGTGAAGAAGCGGTTCAAGGCGTTCGGACCGGAACCGAGCTTCCTGATCGTCTGCGACAAGCTACTGACAGGCTTCGACGCGCCCATCGAGCATGTCATGTATCTGGACAAGCCGCTGAAGGAGCACAACCTGCTTCAGGCCATCGCCCGGACCAACCGAACCTGCGCGATCAAGCTGCCGAACGGTGGCGAGATCGAGAAGCCCAACGGGCGCATCGTCGATTACATCGGCGTCACCGCCCACCTCGACGAGGCGCTCCAATCCTATCGCTCCGAGGATGTCGAGAACGCGATGCGTGACATCGCAGTCTTGCGGAATGATCTCAAGGAAGCCCACGCCCGCTACCGCGCGCAGAAGCGCGCCATGGGGCTGGAGGGCATGAATGAGAAGGCCGCCGCCTATGTCGCCGCTAAGCTAGCAGCCGGTGGACAGGAGGACGACTGGTTCGACCTTCAGCGTCTGACCCGGATTTTTATCAAGGTCTATGGCAACTTGTCACCCGACCCGGCCATCCTTGAGTTCACCGCCGAAGTCAAATGGGCTTCTACTTTCTTGCGGCTGGCGACGCAGGCGATCAGTAAGGACGAGAGCCTCGATCATCGGAGTTATTCGGGCAAGATCAGGGAGATGCTGGAGCGGCACGTCCATGTCACCGGACTTTCGACGACGATCCGCCTGCGCAACATCACCGATCCGAATTTCGCCGACGACTTCGCCACCGAGGGCAAGGCCGAGCCGGAATTGCAGGAGGCGTTCGTGCGCAAGTCCGCCGAGCTTCGCCGCGTCACCCGCGAACTGGTGGACAAGAACCCGGCGCAGTATGGACGCTTCTCCCAGCGGGTGCTGGAGATCATCCGCCGTTTCGAGGAAGGTCAGCTCGCCGCCTCCGACGGCCTGCGCGAGTTCGAGGGGCTGACAGGCGACATCGAGGCAGAGCAGGGCGCGCACGCCGAGCTGGGTATGGACGAGAACGCCTTTTCCATCCTGCGCGTCATCGAAGCCATCGTGCCCAATATCGACCATGCCACCTTGCAAGACGCGGCCATCGCCATCGGTGCAGTCTATTCCGAGGCCGCCGCGACGCAGCCCGCCTTCGCCCATATGGAGGCGTTCTTGCGTTCCTTGCGCCAGAAGGTCCGGCGTATCCTGACCGATCATGGCATCGGCGAGACCAAGGTGATCCGCGAGAAGGTCGAGGAGTTCGCCATCCATGCCTATGGGGGCGCTGCCTGATGCCGACGCTCCAGATAGGCCGAAAGCAAATCCCATACGAGCTTCGCCGCTCGGCTGCAGCATCGGAACGCCGCATCACCATCACACCGGGCCATGTCGAGGTGTTGGCCCTCACCAGCGACGACGACCGCGACATTGCAGGCTTTTTGAAGCGCAAACGGCGGTGGGTCTTCGACACCGTTCGCGAGATGGAGCGGATCACCTCCGACCGGCATGCCGTGCCTCGCTTCATGACTGGCTCGAAGATACTCTTTCGGGGCCGCCGCATGCGCCTCACCGTTCGACGCACTGATGGCGAGCGGATCGAACTTGCTTTCCGAAACGGCTTCATAGTCGATCTTCCGTCGTGGGCAGACGGCGATGCCGACAAGCTCGTCGCGCGCGAACTCAAGCTGTGGCTAAAACGATGCGTTCGGCGTGACGTGAGGGAGATTGCGGCTGGCTATAAGGCCCGGTTCGGACTTTCGCCCCGCTCGATCCGCGCCGCCGATTTCGCAAATGGCTGGGGATCATGCGGCGCTGAGGGCAACATCCTCCTCAATTGGCACCTCGTTTTCGCTCCCAAGAAGGTGCTGGAGTATGTCATTGCCCACGAGCTGACCCATCTTCGACACCGCTCGCACGGGCCGGCATTCTGGGATTTCCTGCGAACGATTGCGCCTGACTTCGAGGCGTCGAAGGCATGGCTGGACGCCAATCAAGGAAGTCTGAGCGCGGAGTTCCTCGATATCTGAACAGATAGCGTACGCAGAATGCTGCTTGGCGTCGAAAACGCCCCCTAAGTGGGGGTTAAAGGTGCAGCCAGCGGTGCAGCCAGCCGTAATTGCCTTCAAAAAAATACAACCAAATCAAACAGTTAGGAAATTTATATGGCGGAGAGGGAGGGATTCGAACAGGTTGCCGCCGACATCTCTCAGGGTGAAACAACCCATTTCACACTGAAGCGGCTGTTGGCCGAGTGTGACCAATGGACGGCTTCGCATCGCCCGCCGCTCGCCTACCACCGCTATGTTCTCTGGCTCTTTTGATCTTCGTGCCATTCCGCAGCGAAAGCACGCTTCCCCCTTCGCATCCCACAGGTCTCGGGCATGCTCGCCTTCATGGCTCTGCAGCTTCGCGGCGATCCAGAGAAGCGCGCCGTATATTGTAGGGCGATCATCGGCGGTCAGATCAACGATGCCTGCCTTGACGACGAGGCCCCCGAGTTCAATCAGATGTCGCGTGCGCTTGCGGCGCTCGACCTGCCAGGTGCGCATGTCATTGCGAGCCAGAGCCGCTTGCCGGCGATTGTGTGTTGCCCGATTGCGCTGCAGCGCTGCGGAGGTTGCGCTGAGATGCCGGAGCAGTTCGCCGGGACCTGCTCTCGAAAAACGTCACCCCACGCTTGGCCCATGCCTCACGCTTTGCGGGGTCTTTCGTTTCGGCGATGGCTACTAGCGCCCCGGCGAGTTCGTCGGTGCTGAGTGCATCGGCCCCGGTGGCGATCACCAGTTCGCCGAGTTGCTGTACCTTTCGCATTTTGAGCTCTCTCGCCTTATCCTCGAGCGCCTTCAGCTCCGCGTCGAAGTCCCGTGGTTTGCGCATGTGCTGTCTCCATGGATTGTCGATGTTGGCAATGATAAGGGAGCGCCTGCCGCAAGGCTCCAGGCTTGCCGAGACAGCCCGGGACGGGCTGGTCCATCCCGAGAATTTTTCGAGGGAGGGCGCGCTTATACGTCGTGCCGACGTGCGCTTTGACGTGCAAATGGTGGAGTAGAGATGAAGCGCTACTTCCCCTTTCGGAGACAAGTTTCTCCATCCCTCTCCCCGAACCG
>NZ_JBSKBP010000055.1:0-26836 GCF_053714275.1 Mesorhizobium sp. Arg314
CCATCGCGACGCCCGTGGTCAAAGAGAAGGGCAATTCTGCCCCAGTAGGCGCCAAAGTCACCTTGATCCAAATCAAGGTCTGCCCTGGTCGGTTGGGCAGCTTTCGACGCTTGCCGCTTACAAGATCACACTAGTCTAGGACGAGCGCCGCCAGCCCCTGCCTCTTGACCACAGACATGAGTTTCAGCGCCATCCCGCTCGGCCGCTTGGCGCCGGCACCGACTTCTGCACGGTCATTCCGACAAGTCGAACAGCGAAGGGCTGCGCCAAAGCCGCCAGCTCCGAAACCACGCGCAACGCCTACGCCAAGGACTGGCGCCATTTTACCAACTTGGTGCACCGCAAGGGAAGGGGTTGTGGATTTCCTAGCTGTCAATCTAGAGGGAGCGCCATCAACAATTTTTGTCGGTGCGCTTGACCACAATGGCACGCCCGACAACAAGGCTGAGCTGGACTCCTATTTGAATTACCCCGGCTCGAATCCGGAGCTGCAGAACCAGTTCCTGACTGTGGGTGTTCAAGATGACAACACCGGCCTACAGGGAACATCTTACGCGGCGCCTGTGGTTGCGGGCTATGCCGCCATCCTTGGCAGCAAATTCACAACAGCAACACCGATCCAGATCAAACATCAGTTACTGGACACGGCCAGGACCGACACGCTCGTCAACTATAATCCGGCGACTTACGGCCGCGGCGAGGCCAGCCTCTCAAGGGCGCTGGCGCCCGTTTCGATCAGATAAAAGAGTGGGTCGATCGCCGATCTGAAATTGCTGCGAGGCGGTGCGCGCCGCAAGAAATCGCCTCGTAGCATTCGCAGCCAGGGCTGGCTTCGACAGCATCGCGGTAGAAGCTGCATCCAAAGGTGTTGCAGGCACTCTGTGCTGCTGCCGCGCCATGTGGCTGTCAAACGTCGCCGTCGTCGACAATATCATAGAAGCCCCACCAAGCGCGATCCATATCGTCGTAACGGTGTCTGAGGTCAAATCGGCGCGGCCAGGTATCTGACTGGCCTCGTAGGCATCGGCTCGATCAACCTGCGGTTCGCCATTTCCTTTAGCTTTTCCCCAGGATGAAATATAGTACCTCCAGATTCGCACCGTCTGTCGGCTTTGTCGGGTCTGTGACATAGCTGTGTCTCGCCGGTTCTTTTTTCTTCGGCTAATTAGCTGAAAAGTATTCAGAAAGTTTATCATCCTCTCGATCAGCCAAATTGGCACGAGTTTTGTTCCTCGTTGAATGGCGGCTAAACTTCCGACCGGCATTGATGGCGCGGGCAGCCGCGATGCCTAAAACGAAGGAAGAAAACGAAATGTTCCATCTGCGTCAAATCGCATTCCATGGAAAGAGGGCCATCAGCAAGTCCACGACCTCCCAAAAGTACGCTCGCAGCCCAAGTCGACTTCGCCGAGAAGATCCTCATCGCCCGCTGAGGCCCAAAGCCTACGCCACTCGCCATGGCGATCCACCGGTGTTTTCTGTAAGGAGGCATGACAATGAACAAGGGGGATTTCGTTTCCGATGGCGCTCAAGTCTTGCCGGTGACGATATCATCAACGACCCTTCGCGCGCTCATTCTTTCAATGATCTGGCATTTCTAATGGGAGCACATGAGGGTGTTTCGGCCGCTATGGCCGAGCGGGCGGGCTTCAAGGCACTTTGGTCGTCCGGTCTTTCGATCGCCTCGCCGCTCGGCTACCGCGATGCCAATGAGCCAAGCTGGACCCAGGTCCTTCCGTACTTGTCGGCGGAGACAGTGGCTTTGGCAATTTCAACAATGCACGTCTAGTCGCCATGACCCCGGCACGCCCGTGGCCGACCACCGGGCGGTCAGTATGTCCATGGTCATCTGTTGCGCGCCGCGATCTCGGGGATACGTCAGGTGTGCGTCCGCATTATCCAGGAAGAGAGCGTCACCGGTATGGAAGACGAAATCGCAACGCTCGATGACCTGTTCGAGTTGATGAACTACGGCGCGCTCTCAGCCAGCGGCGGAAGATAAATGCCTTTCGCGGACAGCGAACGGCCAAAGATAGTCGCGGCAAGCGGCTCTATCGAAAAAAAGATGGATGGAGACGCGTATGTTGGCGCAACGGACAACCTTGTTCAAATCGTCAGGAACCGCGGCTGCCCGCGCAGCAGCGAAGGCGGCCGCCGATGCCGGGATGGAGATTGTTGATCTCACAGCTGGCGAGATCTGGAGCGATCTGGCACCGACTATCCGGGACGGAGCGCTGGAGGCCATTCGACAAGGCCTGAACCGCTACACCGACACCATCGGCGCAATGGAGTTGCGCGAAGCGCTGGCGCGGAAGGTATCGGTCGAGACCGGGCAGCTCTGGCGGGCCGAAGAGATTGCTGTGACGAGTGGCGCCAAGCAGGCTCTCTTCAACGCGGCCATGACGCTGATCAATCCCGGCGACCAGGTCATCATTCCCTCGCCCTACTGGACGACATTCCCCGCGCAGGTCAAGATCGCCGGCGGCACGCCGGTCTATATCGACACGCGAGAACACGGCTATGTCCCACGGATCGAAGATATCCAACGGGTCATCACGCCGCTGACCCGGGCCATCGTCGTCAACACGCCCGGCAACCCCACCGGTGCCGTCTATGACGCAGAGACCCTTATGGGCATCGGTCGGTTGGCGGTGGAGCGGGACCTCTGGATCATCTTCGATGAATGCTACGAGCCCTTCACCTATGATGGTCATCGGCATCATCCGGTCGTGTCTCTGGCGCCGGAGGTTCGGGGCCGGACGGTGATCGTCAATTCCTTTTCCAAGAGCCTGGCCCTCACCGGCTGGCGCATCGGCTATCTCGCGGCGCCGAAGGAACTGATCTTGGCTGTCAGGGCGCTGCAGTCGCACACGACATCGAATCCGAATATCATAGCCCAGCACGCTGTCCTGCACCACCTCCTTGAGGGAGACGGCACCTTTGAAGCCCGGCTCAGGGCGCAGCTGACGGCGGCGCGGCAAGCGGGGCTT
This sequence comes from Mesorhizobium sp. Arg314, assembly GCF_053714275.1. Lineage (NCBI taxonomy): Bacteria > Pseudomonadati > Pseudomonadota > Alphaproteobacteria > Hyphomicrobiales > Phyllobacteriaceae > Mesorhizobium > Mesorhizobium sp. Arg314. Next base: position 2,991 of record NZ_JBSKBP010000055.1, read on the forward strand.
GCTGCCCTCTCCCAACTGCAGCGCGTACCGATACTTGAGGCACAGGGTGGGTTTTATTTCTACCTCGATCTATCCGGCCTTTTGCGACCGACACCTGACAACGGTCCTGCCAGAACGGCCGACCACATCGTGTCCGCGCTCCTAGCGCAGGCCGGCGTGGCCGGCGTGTCGGGCACTGCATTCGGCGATCCCATAGGGCTCCGGTTCTCATATGGAATTCCGCCGGAGCTACTCGAGGCGGGCCTCGAACGAGCGGTCCGCGTCCTTAACGCCTGGAACTGAAGGCGTCGTCGCAGCACACACTAGAGAGGTTTAGACACATGACTGCAACCGCTCCGAGAAAGGCGGTCATTCTTGCCGCCGGGTTGGGGTCGCGGCTGCGTCCGCTTACCGATTTGCGGCCGAAGCCGCTGGTTGAAGTCAATGCCATGCCCATCCTGCACAATACATTGCAGAACCTCGAGGCAGTCGGCGTGCGGGAGGTAACGATCGTAGTCGGCTATCGAAAAGGCGCGATCCAGTATTCCTGCGGCCGGCGCTTCGGGGAACTCGATATCGATTATGTCGAGTCCGATGTCTTCGATCGGACGGGGAGCGCGTACTCGCTGTGGCTGGCGCGCGATGCGCTTTTGGCCGGGGACACCTATCTGATCGAAGGCGACGTGTTCTTCGAACCGGAGGCGCTTCGCTACCTGACACTGGGCGATGCGGAGAATGTCGCGGCCGTCGCGCCGTTCAGCCCGGCAATGGAAGGTTCCGCCGTCGTCCTGAGGGACAACGGCTACATCGCCGAAGTGCGGATGAAGCAGACAGCAGCGAACCTTACAGATGGTTCGCCGCCTCTCTTCAAAATGATGAACCTGATCCGCTTTTCTGGGGGAGATCTGCGCGAGACGATCGTTCCGTATCTCAACGCAGTCATCGGCACCGGCGCCATCAAATCCTATACCGAAGAACTCCTGTCGAACCTCGTGCGGCAGAAAGGACTGCAGATCGCGGCTGCCAGGTGCGACGGCCTCAAATGGTACGAGATCGACAACGAGGCAGACCTGCGTTCCGCCGAAGCCATGTTCATGAAGGACATCGTCTGCTGAAGACGAAGAATGGGAGACTGGAAGATGCTACGGTACCTCGCCGATCTCGCCAATGCCATCACTACGGTTGGACTACTGTGCTCCTCGATTGCTCTCTATTTCGCGTTGGCGGGGCACATCGAGCTGGCGGTCGGCGCCGCCCTGTGGGCCGTTCTCGCCGACCACCTGGATGGAGTGGTCGCGAGGAGGACCCGAAACCGTCCGCCCGAAATGGCAAAAATGGGTAAGAGCCTTGACGGGTTCGGCGACATCATCTTCGGCGCCGTCCTTCCCGCGATTATTCTCATTCAACTGAATGGTGCGTCGATCGTCTCTTTTTTCGTCTCCACGGCGTTGCTGCTGGCCGGTGCCATTCGCCTGAGCTATTTCGCGAACTTCGGAAAGTCAGAGGACGGGCGGTTTTTCGGCGTGCCGCTGTCATACGACATTCCTTTGATGGCCGCCTTGGTCCTCATCCAGCCGTTCATGTCCTCGGGAGCGTTCCTGCCGGCCGTGAACATCGTCTTCGCTCTGTTGAGCATCGCTCATGTGGCAATGATTCGCGTGCCATCGCCGAACAGGGCCATGTATCTGGCGATCACGCTCTTCACCGTGACCGCGTCGGCCATCCTCGTTCATCGGGAGGCTATCGACGCCCGCATCGACCCTCTATTTTGACACTGCGCTACGCTCGTGCCTTTCAAGTCGCTTCAGCGACGCCTTTAGTGCGAAGCTTTTCAGAGCCAACGCCTGATTGCCAGCGTGAGGTCCGCGAAAGGATTCATAATTCAAGACAAAACGAGAATTATGCATCCTGTTTAGAGCTCTCAACTAACCAACGTCCGAAGCGAAGCGGCTCGTCGTTATCCGGTACCGATGTTCGTGCGCAGCCAGTCGACCGGGATCTTTCTTCAACGTCAACGAAGCGTCCTTGCGGCCACAGTCGCGACACGGGCGAACCTCGCTTCTTTCGTGAGCGCGGATTCTCGTATTGAAAAGCTTGTGCTGTGAGGCCGTGCCAACCTCCTCTTAGAGACGTACTGCGGCCAAGCTGGTCATTCAACCAGTGGTGCGACGTTTGTTCGGTTTTATACGACGACACATCGAGGAGTTTTGCCAACGTCAAAAAAGCGGTCGGCAACAGCGTTGCGCACCTCCTCATCATGGAAGATACCAACAATGCCTGTGCCCCGCGCCTTGGCCTCGCGGATTAGTTCAACAACGGTCTGTCGATTGGCGGAGTCGAGCGAGGCAGTTGGTTCATCGAGAAGGAGGATCGGATAGTCGACGATGAAGCCCCTTGCAATATTGACGCGCTGCTGCTCGCCGCCGGAGAAGGTGGCCGGTGCCAGCGACCAAAGGCGTTCGGGGATGCGCAGCCGAGTAAGCAGGTTTTTGGCGGATGCTTCGGCTTGGTGGGCCGGCATGCCATTGGCGATTGCCGATACGGCGACGACCTCGAGGGCAGCGACGCGCGGAATGACACGAAGGAACTGACTGACATAGCCGATAGTGCTGCGGCGGATCTCAACGACCTCCCATGGCTCCGCCGCCATAAGATCGATAGTTTCGCCAAGGTGCTCCACCAGGATCTGTCCGGCCTCCGGCTTGTAGTTGGCATAAAGCGAGCGCAGCAGCGTCGATTTGCCGGCACCGGACGGTCCGTGCAGACAGAGGCATTCGCCAGACTTGACCGTCAGTTCGATATTGTCGAAGACCGGCAGGACGATACCTCCCTGCGTGTGGAGGGTGAAGGTCTTGGTAAGGCCTTTGACATGCAAAGGAATTGTCATGAGGATGTCCTTGCAGTCTCAAACCTGCAAAATGGAGGAGACGAGCAGCTGTGTGTAGGGGTGATGAGGATCGTCCAGCACTTGGTCTGTGAGGCCCTCCTCGATGACACGGCCACGCTTCATAACCATCAGCCGATCGGCAAGCAGGCGCACGACCGCCAGATCATGGGTGACGATGATCGCGGCTATGCCGAGTTCGCGCACAAGGCCGCGCAGAAGGTCGAGGAGGCGAGCCTGAACCGAGACATCGAGACCGCCGGTTGGCTCGTCCATGAAGACGAGCCGCGGACGGGTGACGAGATTGCGGGCGATCTGCAAGCGCTGTTGCATGCCGCCGGAGAAAGTGCGCGGCTTGTCGTCGGTACGGGACAAGTCGATCTCTACCTTTTTGAGCCAATCTTGTGCTTCGGCACGAATGTTGCTGTAGTGGCGGGCGCCGAGCGCCATCGGCCGCTCACCGATGTTGCCGCCGGCTGAAACATCCAGCCGCAGGCCGTCGCGCGGGTTCTGGTGGACGATGCCCCAATCTGTGCGGGCAAGCCGTCTGCGTTCGGGTTCGGAGAGTGCCAGAATGTCGACCGGCCCGCGATCCTTCACATCATAGGTGATCGTGCCGGTATCGGGCGGCAATCTTCCGGACAGGCAGGCAAGCAGCGTGGATTTGCCGGAGCCGCTCTCACCCACGATACCGAGCACTTCCCCCGGCCGGATTGCGAAGGAAATGTCGCGGCAACCAATCTGAATCCCATAGGACTTGGACAGCCCCGCGACTTCGAGCAGCGGCGGTTGGCGAGCCGGCTTACGAAGCGCGTTCACTGTCATGCTCCTCGTCCTGAACCTTGCCGATCGCTGACTTTGCGGTGGCCGCCTCGGCCTGGCGGCTGCAGCAAAAGTCGGTGTCCGAGCAGACGAACATGCGAGAGCCGTGGTCGTCGGTTATCACCTCGTCGAGATAACTCATCGTCGAACCACAGAGCGCGCACGAGCCTTTCCAAGTCTGCACATCGAAGGGATGGTCGTCGAAGTCGAGGCTTCTGACGGATGTGTAGGGCGGCACGGCATAGATGCGTTTTTCCCGGCCGGCGCCGAACAGCTGGATGGCCGGATTGTCTTCCATCTTCGGATTGTCGAACTTCGGGATCGGCGATGGCGACATCAGGTGCCTGCCATTGACCATGGCGGGATAGTCGTAAGTCTTGGCGATGCGGCCAAAACGGGCGACATCCTCGTAGAGCGTCACCTGCATGGCGCCATATTCGGTATAGGCGTGCATTTTGCGGGTCTCGGTCTCGCGCGGCTCGATCTTCTTCAACGGTTCGGGCTGCGGCACTTGATAGACAAGCAGTTGGCCTTCCTTCAGCGGCGTTTCCGGCACGCGGTGGCGGGTCTGAATGATCGTTGCCTCCCCAGTGCATTCTGTTACGGCGACATCGGTGACGGTCTGAAAGAAACGACGAATGGAGACGGCATTGGTGGTGTCATCGGCGCCTTGGTCGATCACCTTCAGGACGTCGCCGGGACCGATGACGCTCGCGGTCACCTGGATGCCGCCGGTGCCCCAGCCATAGGCAAGCGGCATTTCGCGGCCGCCGAACGGTACCTGGTAACCGGGGATGGAGAGTGCCTTCAATAGCGAGCGACGGATCATCCGCTTCGTCTGTTCGTCCAGATAGCCGAAATTATATCCGTCCCCCTTATGCACCTGTGATTTCGCGCTCATTCCGCGGCCTCCGTCGACTGTTTCGAGCCGGTGGCCTTGCGACGACGTTCCTCGTGCTCGGCTCGCATTTGCCTCACCAGTTGCAGTTCCGCCTGGAAGTCGACGTAATGGGGCAGTTTAAAATGCGTCACGAAGCCGTTCGCTTCGACGTTGTCGGTGTGGGAGAGCACGAATTCCGTGTCCTGGGCAGGATACCGCACATTCTCGCCGAGTTCTGAAGCGCGCATTGCCCGGTCCACCAGTGCCATCGCCATGGCCTTTCGTTCATTGTGGCCAAAAGTCAGCCCGTATCCGCGTGTGAACTGCGGTGGCTTATCGGCAGCGCCGCGAAACTGGTTGATCACCTGGCATTCGGTCGCGGTGACCTCGGCGATGGCGATCGGGAAACCGAGCTCTTCCGGGACGATCTCAACCTCCGCCTCCCCGAGCCGCAATTCGCCGACGAAGGGATGGGCGCCGCCGTAACCGCGGGCCGTCGAGTAGGCAAGCCCGAGCACGAACCCCTCGTCACCGCGCACGAGGTTCTGCAAACGCTGGTCGCGGCCGGCCGGAAAACACATCGGCTCGCGGGTAAGGTCGAAGACCTCGCCGTCGTTCTCGTCGATCTCCTCCTCAATCAGGCCTTCATTGTTGAGAAGATCGATGACGCGAGGTACAGCCTCATCCAGTGCTTCGGGAGCAAGTTCCGCCTTCGGTCGTTCGAGACCTTCCGCAGCAAGCGCGAAATCGAGCAGGCGATGGGTGTAGTCATACGTCGGGCCGAGGACCTGGCCGCCTGGAATGTCCTTAAAGGTCGCCGAGATGCGCCGGCGGATGGTCATCTTAGCCGTCTCAATCGGTTCCGACACGGCAATCCGCGGCAACGTGGTCCGATAGGCGCGGAGCAGAAAGATCGCTTCTATGGCATCGCCCTGTGCTTGCTTGAGCGCAAGTGCTGCGAGTTCCCGGTCGTAGATTGATCCTTCCGTCATCACCCGGTCGACGGCGAGTGCGAACTGCTCGCTGATCTGGGCGAGAGTCAGTTCGGCAAGATCCAGATTGCCCCGGCGCGTTTCGGCGATCAGTTTATGGCTGTTAAGGATCGCCTGTTCCCCACCCTTAACGGCTACGTAAGCCATTTAAGCCTCCACTTTGCCATCTATGCTTACTTTGATCGTGCGCGGCATGCCCATCAGGGTATTCCGGCAGGTGAAGATCACGTCGATGCCGCGCGGATAAGGCTCGCTGTTGAGCTCCCAATCAGACCAGAACCACGATGGTAGCCCATCGATGGCGACGGCCGCGCTTTCCTTGATGCCCGGACCGGACCACGTTGTAGCCGGCCCGTCCGTGAACGACTTGACCTGAAGGATCAGCGTGGTGGAGCGGTCGGGATATTCGACGTCGCCAGGACGGAACTCGGACAGGTGCGGCAGGTTGAGCGCGTCGGTGACGACGGCGAAATGGGCCAGGCTGGTCTCGTCGATCAACGGCAGTCCACAGTGGAAGCGCAGCCAATTCGGCACTTCACCGGAGGCTATCTGTCGGTCAAGCCAGACGCGCGTCTCGAAATCCATCAGCGTCAGACAGAGTGCCGCTGTCGCGGGAGAAAGCGGCGGCGGCGGCGCCAAGGTGCGGTCAAGCGGAATGGCCCGCCCGGGATAGGCGGTTGCCAGAAGCGCCATCCGGAAGACGGCCTGCGCGTCGAAGACCAGATCGGCAAACCCCGGCGTCATCGAAGCGCCACCCGAGGCCACGGGGGTAATGGATTGCAGTGTCATGCCGGGTTCTCCCCTCGAACCATGGTGAAGAATTCCACTTTCGTGGACGCTGTCTTGCGACGCTTCTCCATCCGGCGTGTCCGTTCACTCTGCCGCAGCGGTTCGATCACGTTCTCCATGATCTGTTCGTGCCGATCGGGTTGCTGCAGCAATGCATCGACAATCGCCGCAAGTTGGGCCTGGCGCTTGTCGCGGCCTTGGACATAGCCGTGGCCAACCGTACCATCTGCAAGCCGGACCGAAGCGCGCGCCACTGTCATCTCGCCGAGATTGAAGACCTGCCCGGTCCCGCCGGCCCGGCCGCGCACCATCACCAGACCCACATGGGGCTGACGAAGCCATTCGAACGTTATGCCGGTGACGGCATCGGCCGCTAGAGCCTCCAGTTCGCCCGCATGGCTACGGGAAAGAATGCCGAGCCAATCGGCGCGCTGCGCGGCATCCCCGTGGTGCACACCGGTGTCAGATTTCGATGTTATCATTGTCGTTCCATCGGCGCCCCAGGCGCTTCCTCAAAGGCATTGTCGCCCAGCGACCCAGACGTTCCGAATAACCGGCACGCCCTTGACCAGGCTTACGCGTACGAGATCGGCTCGCAGCCCCGGGGCAATGTGGCCACGATCGGCAAAGCCGAGGAGATCGGCCGGGTTCTTCGTCACCATCGCGACAGCCTCGGGAAGGTCGAAACCCTTGGCAGCCATAGCAAAAGCCGCATGTAACAGGCTGCTGGGCACGTAGTCGGAGGTGAGCGCGTCGAGCAATCCCAAGTCGGCAAGCGCCATCGCGCTGACATTGCCGGAATGCGAACCGCCGAGGATGATATTCGGCGAGCCCATCAGGATCCTCATCCCCAGTTCACGCGCGCGCTTTGCCGCTTCGGCGGTCGTCGGGAACTCGCTGATCGTGATGCCGTCGGCATGCGATGCCTCGACATCGGCCACGGTGGTGTCGTCATGGCTGGCAACACGGATATGGCGCTCCCGGCACAGGCTTCCTATCGTCGCGCGACCCGGCGGGACATGGCGCCGCTGATGGTCCCGGCGCTCGGCGATGTAGAGTTTGAACTCGTCCTCGGACCAGACTTTGGCATTCTTCTTGCGCCGGAATTCGCGATAGAGCGTCAGGTTGTGCCACTGACGCTGGCCGGGCGTATGGTCCATCATACTGACAAGTCTGAGACTGGGATTGTCGATGTGTCGATTAACGATGGACAGAAGAGCTGGATCGGAGAGCTCGCAGCGGAAATGGAAATAGTGATCGGCCTTCAGAAGGCCCGCGGCGCGTGCCTGGTTCAAACCGGAAATCGCCTCATGGAGCATGGCGGTGCGCGCGCCGCCGCTGTCATAGTCACCGAGCGCCAGTGCATCCAGCACTGTCGTAATGCCGCTACCCAGCATCTGGCTGTCATGGGCCAGTATGGCAGCGAGCGGCGATGGCCACTGTACGCCCGGGCGGGGCTGCATATGATGCTCGGCATTGTCCGTGTGCAGGTCGATCAGACCCGGCAGGAGGAAATCGCCCTGGCAATCGCGGACGTCGGCTTTGCCAGCTGGCGAAACTCCGATCGACGAGACAATGCCGTCATTGATTTGGAGGCTTTCCTCGATTATGCGATCGTTCTGAACGATCCTGGCGTTGACAAGTTGCAAGCTCATTGGTTGTCAGTTTCTATCTGCTGAGCCTGCTGTGTCGGATTTGGTTGATGGTCTTCGGGAGTTAGAACGGTGACGTCGGCTTCTTCGAAGGCGGCAGCGATGTCTTCCAATGGAAGATTGTCGGTGGCGACAAAGTCAACCTGGCTAAGAGGAAGCGCCACATATGCATCTCGGCGGCCGAACTTGGCGCTGTCCATGACGAAGGCTGTCTGATGGGACCGGCTGGCCAGCCTCGTCACGAGGACATTGTGGTACTTCGTTGGCCCAAGAATGCCGTGAACGGGGCTTACTGCGCTGGCCCCCATAACGGTGAGGTCGAATAGCCGGTCCTCAAGGCCCTTCAGAACCTCATGGCCACCGACCGCGTGCGTTCGGGGATTGACAATTCCACCAAGCAGGGTGACCGCGCATCGGCCCGAGGCGGCAGTGATCGTGGCGATATCGATCATGTTGGTTGTTATGGTCAGTCGCTTGTCGCTTCGCGCCAGTTCCTCCGCAACCAGCAGCATGGTTGAACTTGCTCCAAGAAAGACATTCATGTCGTTTTCGAAGAGAACCATGGCGGCCTTGGCGGCAAGAAGCTTGCATTCGCGATCGACTTCCAACCGCTCGACCACCGGGCGCCGGGCGGTCAGGTCGAACGTGCGCTTCGGCGCCGCGCCGCCGTGGACACGCCGCAAATGACCGGCTTCTTCCAGTGCACGGATGTCGCGGCGGATTGTTTCAGCCGACACGGCGAACCGCGTGGCGAACTCTCCGACCGACACAACCTCGCCCTGGTTAATCAGGTCGAGGATGCTCTGCTGGCGGGCAGCGCCGAGATGAGCTCCGCCTTTTGCCGGTGATGTCTGATTGCTGCGGACGCCCATGGCTGGACTTCTCCGTATCTGATGTCGACCCGCGCTTCATAACCCTTCTTATGTGACATCACGATGACTAATGGGAGATTTTGACCGCTAATGTGAGATCGTCCGGTAGTGAAGGGTACGGATGCGAGCAAAACAACTCGGAGCCGGTTGGCGGACCTTGGATCGAAACTGATCGTAATCGCCGCGTCTTAAAATTCGGCGGCTTGGACATCGTCCCGTCTATGAATTCGTTGATTGATTGACCTGATGTGGGTGCGGATCACCGCTCGCCAACTTCATCTCGCGCGCAACTAAGGTGTGGCCGGACAAGTCTTCGAGGGCGATCTGCTTCGGAAAATTTACCTTTCGCCTTCGCCCGTTCTCCCATGTATGATTTAGCTGAACGAAGCAGTGAAATCACATATCCCGAAGGCGACACCCGCAACCTCACACATGAGACGGTTCGCCAAATCACGCTCGAAGTCTTTGTAAAGCGCCAAGAATGCAAGCCTAATAGCCTGGCTCGGCGCCTTCGAAGACAAACTGGATCCGATCAGCGGCATAGCAGGTCACATGGCACCACACCGGCCTGCCGTTTTCGTCCACTTCGACGGCTTTTTTCTCGACGACCGGTCTTGAGATGGATTGATCGAGCAGTTTGGCTTCCTCTTCCGTCGGCATCCGCGCGATGACTTTGGCTGTGCCGGGCCACAAGGAAGCGAATCCAAATTTCTCCATGGCGGATTCGACATCCGCCTCCGGGCCCATCGCTTCCACGAAGCCCGAGAACCTGGGCAATTCCAAGAAGTTGGTGCTGAATGCCACCGGTCGACCATTGCTTTCCCCCACAAGCCAAACGGCCAGGACGGTTGTTTTGGGAGGGAACTCCAGACACGAACATATCCACGCGTCGGCCGGTCTATTCTCGGCGTGGACCAGCCTTCGGCTTGGCAGTTGGTTGTTGGCCCGTACATTCTGAGGAAATGTCACCCGCGAGGCCATGCGATATTCGAGCAAATCGCTTTCGATAAATGCTCCGCGGCCATGCTCTATCCTGATGAGGCCTTTATTCTGAAGGATTGCGAGCGCCTTGCGAGAGGTCATGCGGCTGACACCAAACCGTTCAGCTACTTTCGTGTCCGCAGGCAACCGTCCCTCCCCATCGAACTCGCCTTCGAGAATCTCGCGATGCAAGGTCTCCACGATCGTCTTCCAACGAGGTTGTCCTGACGTCCCGGACGGGTGTGAGCTCATAAACACTAACCTTACGTCATGCTTCTGTCACGGAAACTCGTATATACGAGTCGTCAATCGCTCCGCCAACTGAGCAGATCACCTTGGCTGGACGCACGCATGCAAAGTCTCCTCAAACATTGGATTCGGCAATGCTCGATAATCCCATTTCCCGACGCATGTTCAACATCTCGCTCGGCGCCTCCGTTATTGCGGCGATGAGCCGCCCAGGACTGGCGCAAACAAACCCCACCCCTCTCAAGGGCGGTCGTCTAAAAATCATGTTGCAGGAGACTGCATCGTCTTCACTGCTCGATCCCACCAAAGTCGCCTCTTGGAGCGTTTACTTTGCCTACGCGACGGTCGGAGAAAGACTGGTGGGCGTCGACAGTAGCCTCAACCCCATCCCGATGCTTGCTGAGAACTGGGAACCGGTCAACAACAAGGTCGATGGCTGGGTGTTCAAACTACGTCGCGGTGTCGAGTTTCACAACGGCAAGAGCCTGACGGCGAAGGATGTCATCTTCAGTCTGAACCGTCTTCGCGATCCGGCTTCGCAATCGCCGCTGCGCGTTCTTCTTGAACACATCACGGATATTGTCGAGGACGACCCTTACACGCTGCGGTTCACGCTGTCGCGCCCCGATGCAGACTTTCCGCTGTTGCTGGCGCAGGATCGGTTCTACATTTTCCCAGAAGGCTTCGATACTTTTGACAAGCCAGTGGGCACCGGTCCTTTTGTGGCAGATGGGTTGAACCCCGCCAGTGTGAATGTTTATCGCCGCTATCAAAACTACTGGCAGAACGGCAAACCTTACCTGGACGAGGTGGCGTTCCAGGGAAACCAGGACGCTGTTGCGCGCGTATCAGCCCTTCTCGCCGGCGATGTGGACGCTGTGCAGGCGATCAATTTCACAATCGCAAAGCGCATTACGGAGACACCGGGCTTCCAGGTCGTCTCCTCCCCGAGCGGCGTGCACAATGTCGTTGCCATGCGGACTGACACGGCGCCATTTGACCGGCCTGAAGTTCGCGAAGCGATGAAATATCTGTTCGACCGACAGCAATTGCGCGATCGCCTCTGCGCCGGTCACGCGCAGATCGGCAATGACCACCCGATTCCGCCCTTCACCTCTTTCTACCATACCGAGTTGCCGGTCCGGGCTTATGATCCGGATCGCGCAAAATCGATCCTGCAGAAAGCGGGCCTGAGCTTCCCAAGCCAGGTACTTCATGCCTCCGACGCAGTGACGCCCGGCGTTGCGGTCGATCTCGCACAAATCTACGCCGACGGCTCGCGCCAAGCGGGCATTTCGCTCGAGCCGAAACGCGATCCGGTCACCGGCTATTGGGACAATGTGTGGCTGAAGCAGCCGCTCATGGTGAGCGGCTGGGGCACGCGCTTCACGCCCGACCTTATGCTGCGCGTCGCCTACCGCTCGGGCGCGAAATGGAACGAAACCCACTGGAGCCGGCCCAACGTAGACGCAATGATGGACGAGGCTGTGGCAACCTCCGATATCGACCGGCGCCGCGATCTGTACTGGGCGATCCAGGAGGCGATCCATAACGACGGCGGTGCCGGCATCCCGCTCTTCTTTGACCAACTCGATGCCGTCTCCAACAAAGTCAAAGGTGCGGCGCCGTCGCCACTTGGCTCGCTGACCGGATCAGCCATGGCTGACCTGTGGCTTGATCAGAGTGCCTGATTGCGCAATGTCCGATCATTCCCTCACATACGAACAACATGAGCGGCGGTCGCCGTTGGCAAACCTCCATTCGCTTGCTCTTGAGCTGTCGATAAGGTTGGCCATTCTCTTGGCTGCTGCCGCTTTAATTTTCTTCGGAACGGCACTCATTCCGGGGGACTTCGTAACGGAGTTGCTCGGCCAGGATTACACGCCCGAACTCGGCGCCCATCTACGCCACAGCCTTGGGCTCGATCGCCCCTTGCTGGAGCGCTTCGTCATCTGGCTGCTGCACTTCGTCCAAGGAGAATTTGGCCAGTCATTTACCAGCCGCCTACCGGTCTGGCATGTCGTTGAGCCCCGGCTTGCCAACACGCTGATGCTCGCGGGTGCCGCCCTTTGCTGGTTCCCGCTCTCCTTGGCCGCCGGCGTGGTTTCGTTCCTCGCGCCAGCGCAAGTCCGACGCTTCTTGCAACTCTTGATGCAAATCGTGCTCTGCGCACCGGAGTTTCTCATCGCCTATATTTTCATCTACGTCTTCGCGGTTCAGCTTCATCTGCTGCCGGCCGTCTCTCGCTTGGCGCCGGATCAGTCGCTGGCCGCCCATATCCGCGTGCTCATTCTGCCGAGCGCGTGTCTGGGGATTGGCATGATTGCCTATGTCGGCCGCATGCTGTTGTCGCTGCTGATGATGGAGGAAAAGAAAGACTATTTCGAATTTGCGCGTCTGCGCGGGTTCAGCCGCCGCTGGATTGCACTGCGCTATGCAGTTCCGGCGATCCTCCCTTCGATCATCAATCTTCTGCTCATCTACTGCGCCTACCTGCTCACCGGGGTGCTGGTGATTGAAGTGGTCTTCGGTATTTCCGGCATTGGAGAGTTGGCGGTGTCCTCGGTTGTTTGGCGGGACATCCCGGTCCTGCAGTTCTGCGCAGTGTTCATCACTGCCATCTATGTCGGCATTTATTCCCTGTCGGACCTGATTGCCGGGCGGATCAGCAAAAGAGGCGCCCTATGACAACCGTCAACTCCGAACGACAGCAGTCGGGAGATGCGGGGACGAATGTCTTCCAAGTCAAAGACCTCTCGGCCGTCATTTCCAACTCGGCGACCGGTGCACGGCGCATCGAGAAACTATCTTTGGCGCTGAAACCCGGCACGCTGTCGACAATGATCGGACCGTCCGGGGTCGGCAAAACCAGCCTTTGCCTCGCCCTCATGGGATGGATGAGACCCAATGTTCAGATCCTGAGCGGAGAGGTCCTATTGGGGACACGTCCCTTGTTGCAAATGCAACAGCGGCAGAAGCAGGCCCTTTGGGGGCGCGACATACTCTATGTTCCGCAGTCCTCCGCAACGGCCCTCGTCGCCTCGCGTAATGTCGTCAGTCAGATCTCCGAGTTTGGTGGGGACACTGCGCAAAAGCGCGCCGAGCGCCGCGCGCTTCTCGAGGCGGCATTTCAACGATTGGAAATTCCCGGATTTCATGGGGATCGCTATTCGCACCAGTATAGCGGCGGGCAATTGCAGCGTATTTTGATCTCGACAGTGTTCTGTGCGAAGCCGCGACTGATAATCCTCGACGAGCCGACCACAGCCCTGCACCCCGATCTCAAGGCAGCCGTCATGCGGGCCATCAAGGCTCGCGTTGAGGAAATCGGTGCTGCAGCGCTTGTTATCTCGCACGAACTGCCATTTTTCGCTGAGTCTTCAGATCAGGCCATTGACCTGAGCGGCCACGTCTCCAACGGGCCGCCCAAAACGGTCACTCCAGCGGCGCGTCCCGCCGTGGCGCTCCTCCCGCTGAAGAAATCGGAACCTCTCCCAACTGAGCGACCGCGATTGTCAGTCGACGGCCTCTGCGTCAAAGCGCCGAGCGGCCGGTCACTTCTTCGGAATGTGGCTTTTCAGGTACGGCCCGGAGCCTGCCTCGGGATTGTTGGTCCCTCTGGTGCCGGTAAGACGACGGTCCTGCGCAGTATGCTTGGGCAGCATGGCGACGCCAAAGGAACCATTGAACTCGATGGTGAACGGATGCCGTTGCATTACTCCCGTCGAACGGTCGAGCAAAAGCGTCGGCTGGAATATGTGCCACAATCGGTCAAGCTGCATCTGAACCCCGCTCTCAGCGCCGATTATCTCATTCGCAGAAGGCTTCGTCAGGCCGGGCGCGATCATTCCATCGACGCCGTCGTGGAGGTGCTCGAACAAGTCCTCTTGCTCGCCGACTACCGTCACAAAGGGAGCGCGGAGCTGTCGGGCGGAGAATGTCAACGGCTGGGCATAGCACTGGCGCTGGCCAGCAATCCGGCACTTCTTCTGCTCGATGAGGTTACCGCGTCACTCGATCCGGCAAATGCGCAGGTTGTCGCAGAGGTTCTTGACAGCCAAAGGGCGAGCAGAAACGTCGCCATGCTGCTCGTTTCGCATCAGCCAGAGATCGTCGCGCGCCTCACAAGCGATGTTCTCGAGCTGCGTGACGGCCAGGTCGTACACCCCGTCCGAACCAACCAAGAGTGCTTCGGATCTCGCCAGGATAGGCCCTGGGATAGATTTCACAGTGAGAGTGAATCCCGCCAATGCGTGCTGTGATATTCATCGGCTTCATCCTATTCTTCATGATCGCGCCGATCTTCATCGGTTCATCGGCGGATGCATATTCCAGCGGCGGACTGTTCGAAAGTCCTTCGCCAGCCCATCTCTTGGGAACCGACTATCTCGGGCGTGACTTGCTGTTCGAGGTCCTTCGAGCAGGCAGCGTGACGATGTTCATCTGCGCAGCAGCGACACTGCTGTCGTTGGCGAGCGGCCTGACCTGCGCGGTCCTGTCCAGTGCCCTGCCGGCGGTTCCCGGAACGGTCCTCGCCCGTGGTATGGACGCGCTCAATTCCATCCCCAGTCTCATCATTGCATTCGTGCTCATCGCTGCGTTCGGGTCGACCACATCGAGCCTCATCCTCATCATCACCGTAGTCGAGTTCACGCGAGCCTATCGCTCGCTGAAGGCCCCGGTGATCCAAGTCTTCGCCGAGCCATTCGTCGAGCTCTCTCGCATAAGAGGCGAAGGCTTCGCCTATCTCGTCACGCGAGACATCTGGCCAAATATCCGACTCTACACGGCCGTCGAACTTGTCAACCGTTTCGTTGCCTGCCTGATGTTTCTAAGCGCGCTGAGTCTCCTCGGTATTGGAGTCCAGCCCCCGACCACCGACTGGGGAACGCTGATCAAGTTGAACGCGACAGGCCTTTTGCTCAATTCGACTGCACCGCTCATTCCCGGGGCCTTCATTCTTACCGCCTCACTGCTCGCGCTCATCGCAGCCTCCGATGCGTCCCGCCAACTGGACTTCTCGAGATCATGACAAAACTATTCCTGCATTCCTACGGCCTTCGTTACCAGTACCGTCACAAGCCGGGCTTCGACGTGTTCTCGCTTGTCGACCTTGCCGCAGACCTAGGATTCGACGGTCTGAACGTCTCATGCTTTGAGCCTTATATCGAAATATCTGGAATCGAGCCTGCGCATCTTCGGAAGCTTCGTGCTTATCTCGAGAAGCGCGGGATGCTGATCGATATCGAAACCGCGGGTACCGAGCCCGCGCATATCAAGCGATGGCTCGGCATAGCCCAAGAACTTGGCGCGGGTTTCTTGCGCACCTACACGAAGGGAACTTCTGACAGGCGACTTCGCGTCGAAGAAGCCAAGACGAATCTCGCCCAAGCCGCCCCTGCGGCCGAGCGCGCCCGCATACCACTGCTCCTTGAAAACCACGAGGATATCGCGGCGAGCGACGTCGCAGAGATCCTGGAGCAGGTCGACAGTCCATGGGTACAAGGCCTGTTCGACTACGTCAATTCGATGCTTTTTTATGAGGATCCCCTTACATCCTTGGAGCTAATGCGCCCTTGGATACGCTCAGCGCACCTGAAGGACTGCGTAATTCTGGCCCCTGGTGAAGGTGGCCTGCTCGGCGTGCCGATCGGCGCAGGGAACGCTCCCGTGGCCAAGATCACATCAGAACTCATGCAATTAGGTGTCGACCGAATCTGCTTTGAAAATACCTGGTCCTATCAGGCTGCCATGCGAGACTGTCGCGGTAGCGCCAAGTTGGGAGAAGGCTTCTTCCAGCATCCTGTCAGGCCGCTCCGGGAGCCTGCTGAATATACTCGCATTGACGATCTTCTCGCCAAGGACCCGGCGATGGTTGTCGAATTTGAGTGTTGGGCTCTCCGACAGTCGCTGCAATGGGTTAATACTGAGCTTCCGGGATTCGCTCGCATCAATATCCCCGAACTGAAAATCCATGAGGGCGTATAGGGATTGAATAGCGAATTAGTAAGTCATAGACAGCGCCTCCCAGATCGACTTTGAGGCCAAGCAGGATGAGAACGTGGGGCGCGTCACCCCTTGCCGCCATCGGTTAGGTCGAGGTCGAAGGCGATTGGGCGGCCATCGAAATCGGTCTTCAGGTGGACCTGGTCGAGAAGCCGCCGCGCAAGCGGCCGAGCGCCCACCCTTCCGCCCCCTCGTTTCCGGACACTACTTTACCAAAACGCACCGCCAGCCAGGTGATATTGTGAACCGAGTAGCGCAAAGCCCTTCAAGAACAGCCGGCGCTTGGATCGCACAGTGCCCGCTTAACCCGTAAGACCTCCAGGTCCGCCTCTGCCACATTCGTAGATATTGCTGCCCCCAGAAATAGTCGCCAATCCATGAATCAGACCGACTTCTTTCGAGGGCCGCCCAAACATACACTCGCGTCTATTCGCCAACTGTTCAGCATGGTCTACACCCGGCCATCAAAAGTAAACCTTATTCGGTCCGCTGCGTAACAGGCAACGTGGTACCGAAATGGCCCGTTGTCATCATCTAAGTCGGCGCTTTCTTTCTGCACTATCGGTCGTGCAATCGATTGGTCTAAAAGAGTAGCCTCATCAGAGGTTGGCATCCGCGCTGATACTGTAATCGTGGTCGGTATAAGCGTTTTAATACCATAGGCGAGAAGGGCACGCTCAACGTCAGCCTGCTCTCCCATAGCTTCAATGAACTCGCCGTATCGTTGAGCATCTAGGAAGCTTCGGCTAATTGCGAGAGGACGGTCGTCCGCAAATCCGAGCAAATCAATGACCAACACCCCGGTCCCCTCGCGAATTCGCAAGCGATCAGCAATCTGCGGAGATGCGTTCTCGACTTTGTGACATAGCAGCTGCCGCCGCAGTTGGCCGTCAATCTCTAGAATGTTCTGCGAGAGAACCATTCTCTGCAGAATGCGATATTGAATGACGTCTTGCTCAACAAACGCTCCCTTTCCGTGCACAATTCGGATTAACCCCTTACTCTGCAAACTGGCCAGCGCCTTGCGAGCAGTTAACCGGCTAACGCCGAAGCGCTTAGCCACTTCGGTGTCCGCTGGGAGAACTCCGCCGAATGCGCCTGAGAGGATTTCCTTCGAGAGAATTCCTTCGATTACTCGCCAAATTGCTTGCTTATTATCCACGCTTTCCTGAGCCTGCCTTGATGGCCGCCTTGAGCCCTTAGCCTTTCACGTCGCCTTCACCACGTAGTCGTGAGCTGAACAGTCCAACTAGTCGTTTCATGCGGCAATCGGAGCTCTCCAGCGCCGCCAATCTGCCCCGCGATCCAGGAAAGCAGTTCCTCCCACCTTTCTGCGCCGATCTGACTTGGGATGTCGTGCGTCCCACGCCACGACAAAAGAAAGCGCTCCGGAGTTTTCAATACGACGTGCTGACGATGAATCTGCAAGCACTCCCTGAACGTGTCGGGAAGATGAACGACATCTTTGAGGCGCGCCATCAGATCACGTATGCCGGGCATGACACGTTTAAGTCCGGGGAACGTAGCAGAAATATGATTTTCTATCATGGTACGTGTTTCGCAGTTTTGATGATCAGGAAGGCAATAGATGATCGACATGAAGCCATTCGGCCGCAGTATTCGGCGCATTTCACGTAAAGTGGCCTGCGGATCCATCCAATGGAACGCATTACTAATAATCGCCCAATCCACTGCCTGATCCGGCAGTGACGTGTCCTCTCCCGTTCCGAGCCGCCATTCAAACGCGTCACAAGCGGTCATTACCCGCTTCCCTTCAGTAACCATTTCGCCATCTGGCTCGACCGCAAACCCTCGCAAGTGGCGAGATGCTAGGCCGATGGTTAGCTTCCCAGTTCCAGCGCCGATGTCGGCAACAGTGAAATCGGCTTTCGATGCACCTACATGGGCCGTCAGGAGATCCAAGACGATTTTGTTGTACTCGGCCCGCGCAGCATAGTACGGGGCTGCGGTTGAGAAGTCTCCATAGTCGTATTTTACCTTCATGACCAGATCGATTCTTGTGTGCCATTCAAGATTAGCAGGTTCGCTCTATAGTTGAAAATACGATGGACGACCGGATTCCAGAACTTTGTCGCAACGACTTCTCGAAGCTGCATCCATAGGCTGTTGTGAGATGACTAGGCGGGCAATCTAGAGCTTGCGACTATGCCACACCAATGTCTGGAACCGGACGCTCTGCGCGTTGTGCCGGGCGTATGTCGCACGGATCCTGTCAAGAAGAGCTTCCCAAGCGGCTTTTCCGATTTGGCTCGGGATATCGTGCGATGTTCTCCAGTAGTTTTCATAAAGTTCCGCGGTCATCGGAATCTTTTCGGACGAGCGCAACTGGATAGCCGGTTCCAAGCCTTGGCATTCCGCAAGGGCTGCTTCCAGCGATGGCATTAAGGTCATGATGGGTGCGCGGGCGCGCGTCAACCCAGGAGCAGTTTCTCGGACGATATTCTCTATTTCGATGTGAATGGGGTCGTGTTCGAGGTCTGTTAACAAGTATAGGATTGTCACGTATCCGCCTGGACGAAGAATACGAAGCGCTTCTGATATTGCGCTGCGGAAATCTATCCAATGAAAGGAGGAGCCGTATAATACCCAGTCGACGCTTTCGGGGGGAAGGCTCGTACTTTCGCCCGTTTCCTTGAGCCACTCGAGTGAGCCGGAACGCTCATCACTTCGTTGACCCGCTTTGATCATCTCTGCATCTGGCTCGACGGCGAAGCCTGAGAAACCGTTTTCCACTAGGGTCCAAGCTACCGTCCCTGTCCCGGCGCCAACATCAACAAATAGTGCATCGGGACGGTCACGTCGGACATCGCTTATAAGATGAGACATCACCTTTGGGGAGTAGCATGGGCGCAAGAGATATCTCTGAGCAACAGCTGAGAAGTCGCCAAATCCCTTTGGAATCCTCATAGGGGGCCTTCCTTCATTGTCTCTGTGCCGCTCATCCGAACGGCTTTCCAAACTGCCGTTCCGTATTGTCTTTTAAATGAAAGACCCGAAGAGATATCGCCCCCTGCGTGAGTCGGAGTCGCCGCGCCCATCTGAACGGTACCTGCTAACTCAGCTCCACTGACACGTCCAGTAAAGTGGTAGTAAAGATCCATAGGTTCTGCAGCGAACCTCGACCACAATTCGATACATTCACCGTCGATAGTGCCAAAACACGCACCATTGTGGCGCTCGCCGTAATGAAAGCCTCGAACCTCGTTCTCTAACGTTTCTATTTCGAGCCGATGGATGCCGCTACTGGAAGAAAACGTTATGTCCAACAGCCACTCACCCGAGATGTCTTGAACAGGCGCTCCTAAGTTATCTTTCGTGGTTCGCGTCGAATTCGTGATGACTTCGACCAGCGCCTTCGCAACGGTCTCTGACTCTCCGACAGCGAGGTTCGTAGGATCTATAAAGAAGGATTGCGCCCGAAGGGAATAGTCGTTCAGAATGATGGGAGGCCGACCCGACCGCAACCGCTCCGCGATTTCGAATGCTGTGACTGGGATCAGGTCTCTATTCAATCTAATCTGAAGGCGCGGATTGTGAAATATCTCGTCGGTCGGAGCAATCTTGGCCTCGATGCCTGGCACCTCTCTAACCGCTTTCTCGATGACCGTCAGGTGCTGAAGCCATTCGCCAGCCCACTGCTGACGCCGGTTCGATTTGACCCAGTCATATACCGCGACATATGCGCCGACGATTTCGTCCTTTCCTACCTTCAGTGAGCGCCCCAAGGATTGGAATGGGGGGCCATTTCGGTACGCCGCACGACAGAGATCTTCACATCCGAGCACTAGCCCTGTGGACTGGGGACCACGAAAGTATTTTCCGATTGAGTAGACAGAAATACTGGCACCATTGCCTATAAGCTGGTCTGGGAATTGCGGCGCGCTGCCCCCTGCATCTACAATTATCGGTATTATAAGCCGCCTTCCTATCTCGCATATTCTTGCGTAATCGATGGATGAGGCGCTAATCGCTGACCTGACGAGAAAGATGGCCGCGACGTTACGTCTTGTTGCGATTTGCTCGATCTCTTCACTAGAAGTAGCTATACTGATATCTGCCCCTGCGGCCCTGATGGCGACCTCATAGGCGATTCTGTTGTCGTGCGGAACGATGACCGTTCTGCCGGTGTTGTTCGGCAGCATGATCATCTTCTCAGGATCAGTTCCAGCGATGGCGCCCGCGACTGCTAGTGTAACGCCGGCAGCGCTTCCGGCGGAGATAAATCCCCATTCCGCGCCGGTGAGATTTGCCAATTCTTGCCCAACGCACTCGTTTAGTTCTTCAATGTCGACGAAGGCCTCAGCGGCTGCGCGCATAGCGTTTAGCACGCGTTCCGAGGGATTGCAGCCTCCATAACTCGTCCGCACGCCGGCACAGTTTATTAGCGGTTCTACGCCTAGCGATCGATAGATCCAACCGGGGCTCTGGCGGCCCATCGGATTTGCTGGAGGAAGGCAGACGGTGACCGCCGAGCGAGTACTCATCCCTCTGGCTACCTACACAACTGCGCGCCGTAAAAATGGTGCCTTAGGAACATGGCAGCGCCCTGACACGAAGCGTTTTGACACTCAATTTGCGACAAGGCCGTTCCGGCCCGTACAACTGGCGGCCTGAACCTGATATGCAGGCCTTCTGCCGACTCGGCGGAGCCGTATAGGCCAGTCTTAAAGCGGCAACAGCATCGGCGATGAAGGTGGTCATTAGAATGGTTCTCCTCACGCATCTCCCGAGAACCAGGCACGTACTGTGCCAGATAAGATAGTCTCTTTAGAACAACAAGATAACGCCAAGCCTGCCTGTCGCTTATCCGACATCGTCGATGAACATCGGACAAGGGAACGCGGTGGAATTCCGCTTTTACCGTTTCGGTAATTCGCGGACAGTTGTGGAGGGTTGGTTTTTGGGAGCGCCGCTGAGGCTAAGGCAAGGTTTAGCGAAACACGCTGCGGTAGGCCGTAGGCCACTTGTAACTTACACAATGGCGACGATTTAGCTTCGTTTCCGAACGCGCATGAGTTCTTCAATAGCCTGCTAGACCACGACTAAATCTAGAACTTAGTATGCAAGTTAGCCAATCGCGCCAGCCCTGCGGGTCAACTAGAGATATCGGGAGATGGCTAACAACGTAGGCGTACGTGATCCCCCTTCCTTGGCAATATGACAACGTATAAAATGCGCACGCGACGCGCAAAATTAATGAACGCGTCAGAATCAGCACTTACTGCGAGACATACCTAAATTCTTATGGCGAATGGAACTGCACTGTAAGACCTGGGGGGGGGTATCTTTCTTCGCGAAATAATGCTGACGCAAGCGCGCAATTTGTGCATCTAGATTCACATATTGCAACAACCCCGAAACAATATTACTGCCAATGGGATTTCCGCCGCCGTCGCATTTAAGCCGTGCAAGCCTGTGATGATATCCGGCTCTGCAAGCACCCAGCCTACCCTTAGCGCCGGCCGGCAACTTTGGAGATGCTATGGACATTGATCACGATACCGCTCTCCGCTTGGGAATCTCCTGCGGAATTGAGGTGGCGGCGCCGTCTGGTTACGGCGCCGCCTGGTTATGACGTGTCAGAAACGGTAGGTTATACCAGTCCCGATCAGCCATGGATTGAGCTTAGCTTCGCTCGTGACGTTCGTTCCGCCGACCACTGCGTCAATTTTCGGCTTGAGAAACAGCTTCTTCACGTCGAAATTGATGCCCCAATGCTGATCCAGCCTGTAGTCGAATCCGACCTGCAGAGCGCCGCCGGACGTGTTTTTGACGTCGGGAGCGTCGGCGCTGCCGGTATTGTGGTTGTAAAGGAAAGTGTAGTTTAGGCCCGCTCCGACATAGGGCTTGAAAGCGCCGAAATCGGTGAAGTGGTATTGTAGCGTGAGGGTAGGCGCCAGCAGCCAAGTGTTGCCTATGTTGACCAGCCCAGCGATCGGTCTCTCGCCGTCATGGACGTAGGCAGCGCCGAGTGCGAGTTCAGCGGCGAAAGCCTCCGAGAAGTAGTAGGTAACGTCCAATTCCGGCATCACCACCCTAGGCGAATAGGAAAGGCCGGAGCCGCGAATTCCATCGACGTTATTCTTATCGTACGTGACTCCCCCCAGTGCACGCAGACGAACTTGCCAAGGGCTAGGTTCGACCACAGGGACCGTGTCCTGAGTCACGTCCACGACAGCCGCTGCCGCCGCCTGCTGCAGTCCGATCGCGAGAAGCGCAATGCCGAGTATGATTCCGTGTCCCGGCCTTTTCCAGTCTCTCATTATACACTCCTTAGAACCCGAAATTTGGGTGCGTCGCAGCAATGTCAGCTGCGATGAGACTGTCAACTGATCCAGATCAATTCCGGGATGATCTTAATTGAGGTGACTCGCTTCTTAATAAAAGTTACATGTTTCTTTATAAAAATGTAATAAGATCACCGATCTCGGCAACAATGGAACCATAGCACCGGCAGCCCTTTTCCGTGGCAGCCGTCGCAACGGCGGTAGCGACTTGGATCTGTCACATCGCCATCTAATCTGCGGCAGGGGCTGAGCGGGGCCGAGCGCAACTCCTCCCGTGCGAGCGTGTCGAGACGCGGTCAGGGCTGGCCGGGGCGATGGCGGCACGGCCTGCTGCGAGATTTCCAGGCCACGGCTTGACGGCGTCGAACACGGCGCCAGTCTCGAGCGGGATCGAGGCGGGGGTCGTGCCGGCGCATTCCTTGTGCTACATTCTCCCGCCACGGACGACCACGTGGCAAAGAGCGGTACGAGAGGATGAGAGTGTCGCCACGCAGTCGCTACAGTCGTTCCTCCTTTGTGGCGTCCGTGCGCCGCTTCGGCCGGCGTGGCCGCCAATGCCGAACCATCAGCTCGTAGGCACGCTCGACATTCTCAGCCGCGGCTTTCTCGCTGTTTCGTAACTCCATCACGTTATAGGCGTAAGCCGAACCGCGACGACCGACACCGCGCTCGCCCGGGGCGCCAGCCTTGAGAGCGAGCTGCCTCTGCTTTGCCGCCCACAGCGCCGGGCGAACCCAGATACCAGATTAATACCGCGAGCTTGCGCGCGACCGCCACGGCTGCGACCTGATGGCCACGCTTGTTGCGGATGCGTCGGAAGAAGCCCCTGAGCGGTCCAGGCACCTTCGCCGCCGCCCAGGCCGCCTCGACCACCATGGCGCGGGCACGGGAGCGCCCGTGCCTGCTGATCCGGCCGTACTGCGCCAGGCCAAGACCGGATTGGGGCACACGCGGATTGAGGCCGAAGTAGCTCAACCAGCTTTTGTGGTTCGCTGAACTCGGATGTCGCCAATCGCCGCGATGATAACCGCGAGTGCGCACGCGCCAATTCCGAAAGGCGGGTAAGCTCAGACGATCGAGGGAGAAAGTCGAAATCAACTCCGAGATGCCGACGGGCGCGAACTCCCCTCCCCTTTACCAGGAATATCGCGATGCGGCTCTTCGTGGCCAGAACCTGCTCGACAATGAAACTGAACGAGGCATCCGTACCTGGACATCGGCAACCGAAATCGCCCGGCTGTTGCTGGTGGGACGCATTCCAATACTTATACACCGCGAGCACGATCTCTGGCGATTTCGAGTGCTCGGCGCAATCATCCCCGATCTCCACCATGTCATTGGCAAGCAACAGGAGAATCGTAAGCGTCGAGCTGAGGCCGTTCGGGGGATAGCGATCGTTTGCCCCACGGCGAGTAAATGACGTGGATATCGA
>NZ_JBSKBP010000056.1:0-26346 GCF_053714275.1 Mesorhizobium sp. Arg314
CGGTAGCGGAAGAGCCGCGCGCGTGCTCGCTTCCACCACCCTCGACGGCTGCTCTATCGGCAGATACTTCATTGCCAGGTGTCCACTTAATTTAAGCGGACACTAACGCCACAAGGTACGCGTCAGTAGGCGGTCTTCAGCGTATGCGTACGACGGAGGCGTTGTCCCGGATGCACAAACGACATCCGAACTGCGTTAAGTGTACAACCCATGAAATAAGGCTGCGGCGTATGGAGCCGGCCAAGGCCGTGGTCACATCTATACTAAGCCTGCCGCATAGAGCGCTTTCGCGACGGGTGCGAAATATTGCGAAGGAACGGCCTCGCCCAGCTTCGTTGCACTGATGAGCTGATGCGCAAGCACATCATCACGGAGGATGTGGACACGTAGGGCCCTTGCTTCAGTTAACATGTCTGAAGCCGCCTCGCCCTCGGCGCGGCAAACCAGGATCGGTATCCCGATCTCGCCCCGAATGTAACGCAGGCCGACGAGTACGGTCTTCCCTCGCACGAGCAATGTCGCCCGGCGCACCCCAAGCGGAGGCTCGTGGGCAGACTCCTCGCGTAGGCGACGTCGTTCATTCTTCAACTCCGGCGTACCTTCCTGATCCTTGAACTCGCGCGTCACTTCGGTCCTGGTCATACGCATTTCGCGCAGAAACAAGGCACGCTGCACTAAGAGATCGATTAGTCCGCCGAGCAGAAGTGCAGCGGCGCCGATTTCGCTCAGCAACTTCGCTTGCGCAAAGACGACGCCGATACAGCCCATGCCGCAGATCGGAAGATAGACCATCGTCTTCCACGTGCCGAGAAGGAAGAGGAGAAAGGTTGCGCTCAGGACCATCACTTTGAACAGCGTCTTGCCAACCTCGACTGCAGAACGCGCAGACGCCATGCGTTTCAACCCTTGAAACGGATTAATTTTTTCGAAGTTGAGCTTCATCGACTCCAGCGAGAAGACAAATCCACCGTTGGCTATTAATCCGGCCAAAATCACCGCGGCGATGAGCGTTCCAAGCAGCGGACCAACAGTTTCCAGTGTGAGTTCGGTCATCAGGACCAGTGCCTGCCGGACCGCTATATTGAAGGGCAGACTCTGCAGATTGTCTGCCAACAGTAGCGCTTCGTGGCATTTGTCTTGGATCACGCTGCCCCTTAGCCAGATGTAGCCGAGCCCGGCGCATGTGGCGGCTGCGCGGACGAAATCGGAACTGTGCGCAATCTGCCCTTTTCTGCGCGCTTCGCTTAGCTTCTGCGGGCTGGCGGCGTGTGTCTTCTCTTCACTCGTCTCGCTCATTTCAGCAGCTTGGCCAGCCACTCAAGGGCGCCATTTGCTGGTTTGGTCTCCAGTCTCATCCCCTCGACCAGATAGGCAGTGTAGCCAATCATAATAATCGGGAAGCCGATATTCTTGATCATTGGAGACAGTTGGCTCGACTTGAATTGCGGCGCAAAGCGCCGCAGTATCATCATTGACATGTCAACCAGCATCAGGAAGGACACTACAGGCCCGGAGACCAACAAGGTCGTGAGCATGATGTGGTCGAGTAGTCCTAACAGCTCCATTGCTCCTTGTGCGGTCAATGGGGGGAGAAACCGATACACGGGCCAGATCTGGAAGCTGCCATAAAGGGCGCTGACCACAGCCTCCAAGCCTCCCGAAGCGACGAAGATTGTTATTGCCGTGATCCCAAGAAAAATCCCCATAGCGGAAGCCTGACTGTTGGTCGCGGGGTCGGACGAAGCGGACGGGCTGGTGATGCCGCGTTGGTTGTCGATAAACTCACCGGCCGCCTGAAGGCTCCATAGTGGGATGCCCAGAAAAGTGCCGAGTAGCAAGCCGACAAAAACCTCCTTCAATCCGAGCAGAGTTGCCTGAATCAGACGTGTCTCGGGATCCAGCGCCTGCAACCCGGCACTAACGATTGACAAGCATGGGAGTCCGAAGGCGACAGCAAGTGAGCCGCGGATCAGCCCGCCGATCTGAGCCCTTGTAAACACCGGAAGCACCACCATAATGCCTATGGCTCGGGCCGCGCCAAGGCCGGCTGCGGCGAGGAGTTCGATAGCCGCATGGATCAGGTTCTGAATCTCCGCCGCCGACGCATTCATGGGGGAGACTGGTAGCTGGGAGTCATTGCCGGAAACTCCGTGAAGATCTGCTCGGCCAGCCCTATGAGCGGGGCGCTCAGCACAGGGGCAAACAGGCCAATCACCGCCACAACAACCAGAAGCTTAACGGTGAGCGGCAAGCTTTCATCTTGGATTTGCGTTGCCGCCTGGAGGATCCCAATGACGACCCCAACAATCACCGATCCAATGAGCGGTGGCAGAATCCAGATCATGAAAACCATCAACGACTGGCTCATAAGAGTGACGATGCTGGCTTCAGTAATAATCAACCTCCCGGTGTGGCGTAACTCAATACAAGTCCATGCATCAATCTCGACCAGCCATCAATAGCGATAAACAGAAATAGCTTGAAAGGCACAGATATTACTGTCGGAGATACCATCGACATGCCCATCGCCATCAAAATTGTCGTTACAATAAGATCGATGACGATGAATGGAAGATATAGAAGAAACCCTATTTCAAACGCTCGCTTTAGCTCTGAAATAAGAAAGGACGGAACAAGAATGGCAAAATCATCAGGTGTGGTTCTGGCGCGCATTTCCTCTGGCCAAAGTTTTTCTGTCGAAGATAAGAAAAAAAGGCGCTGCTCTTCATTTGTGAACTTCTTGAGATAATTGTGCACCGGCTCACGCCCCTCTTTGGCGGCGCTTACCCAGTCATCCAGCGTCTGGTAGTGGAGCTTCGGGTCACTCATCCGATCGTAGGTCTGTTCAATAACAGGTGCGCTGATGAAAATGGTCAGGATGAGTGCAGCAGCGTACAGCACTATGTTGGGTGGTATCGTCTGGGTTCCGAGCGCATTGCGGACGAGGAAAAGAACCACCGACACCTTTATAAACGCCGTGGTTGTGACGACCGCTAAAACCAGCAGGCCGAGTCCTGCTGTAACCGCAAGAAGTGCCAGAATTGGAGGCTGAATCTCAGTCACTGCATGCCAACCTGCTGCGGAGTCTGACGCCCAGCTCATCTCCGATCCGCACGATGTCGCCACGCCCGATACGCCGACCGTTGGCCAGGATGTCTACCGGACCATCGATCGACCGACCAAGTTCGAAAACATGCCCTTCGCCAGCGCTCCTCAATTCTTTTAGAGACATAGGCCAGCGGCCGCATTCAAAGACGAGCACGATTTCGACATCGTCGAAATCGGCTTCCGATTGCTCTTTGTGCGATTCGGGTTGTGTCGTCATATGCATATTCTCCAAGGGACACGATCGCGGGCGGAAGGGCTCCCGCAGGACTAGGTCGTCGCCCTCAATATCTGCACCTGCGCATAACCGGCCCACGGACAGGATGATCTGGCCGCGGCCAAACCGGGATATGTCTGGCAACAAAGCATCACCGATACATGCTTTGCGAAGAAGCGCTGCCGGAACGCAAAGCGTGCCGATTACTCCTGCGACTATGGCCGGCAGCCCCGGGGGGAGCTCACGCGGCTGTCGCGGCAACTGGCAAAGCAGGTCGCCTAACGCGCGGAAGGCAGACGGTACTGCCCCACCAAGAGGAGAGAACAGGAACAGAAAGCCCCTGCCACTGACTGGGCCGAAGACGATATCAAGCTCCAGACAAGGCGCCAGTGTCATGGCTTCACGCACCCCCACAAGCTGCACGTTCAGCTGCGTCTGATCCTCCAGTCGAGCCACAAGCGGCTCGAGTGCGAGTTCGAGAATGAGCGAAGCAGTTGGCTCGGAAGGTAAAGCAAGGCCGCTCTGCACCGTCGAGACCAGCGCCTCTACAAGCCTTTGTGACAGCGACAAGACGATCGTTTCAGCACCCACGCGCCAAACGCAGTCAAGCGTCTGAACGGCTGCAGGTTTCTGCTGCCAAACAAGCCCTTGTATCCGCACAGATAGCGGCGTGTCGCCGATCCGGCTCTGAAACGGCTGGCGGGAAGACGCTATGTCATTGAGCCACGAGACGACCTCGTGCGACAGTGTTAGCGCTGGTTCGAAGATTGGGGGTCTGGCCAAAGCGGTTACCAAAGCGGCTCTAACCTGCACGATCGCATCATTCAGAGAACCTTGGGCTTATTGGATCTGGTCGCGCGACAACTGGGCAAGCGAAACACTGCCATACCGAAGCGATATCTCATCGTCGGACTCTATCTCGGCTGCGGCCTCCGCATGAGTATCGACGGCGCGTTGGACGTCGTCCTCGATTTGTTTCCATCTGTGCCTTGCGGTCGAACGTTTGGCCCACACATCCCTCATCTCAGACGCCGCTGCCTCGGCCTTTTCTTGAGCAATGCGCGCATCATCGAGCATCTGACATCTGGAAGTGACCTCCGCCGAAAGCCGCTCCATTCGAAGTTGGTGATGGTCGAGCGCTGCGCTGGACAAGGTGTCGAGCGACATCAGCTCTTGGTAGAGCCCCGCTTCGGCTCGTGCGCATTGTTGCTGTGCGATTGCGAGTCCCTGAGAGGCATTCTGTAGGGCTTGGGTCGCCAAATGGCATTCGGCTTCCTTCTTGGAAAGCTCACTAAGGGCACTACGCTCTTGCATATCTTTTAGAAGCCGTAACCTCGAAACGTGAACGCGATTTACGCGGTCAGACGCGACATCCATGCGACCGTTTCCTCAAAATCTGATGCCTCGCCTTCGCTCTGGCGCAAAAATTCCCTCAGGTCGCCAATCGAGGCGACAGCCCGGTCAGTCAGCGGGTCGCCGCCTTGCTTGTATTCGCCAACGTTGATCAAGAACTCGGACTCGGCATAGCGCGAGAGCAGATCACGGAAGAAGGATGCCGCCTTGCGATGTGTTTTGGAAACGACCGCTTCCATTACGCGGCTGCGGCTCTGCAGCACATCGATAGCGGGGAAATGCGATCGCGCCGCGATAGCGCGTGAGAGGACGACATGGCCGTCAAGAATGCCGCGCGATTCCTCGGCGATTGGATCGCCTGTGCCATCACCTTCGACAAGCACAGTATAGAACGCCGTGATTGAGCCGCGCTCACCCATGCCGGCGCGCTCCAGCAGGCCTGGCAACATGGCAAAGACGGAAGGAGGAAAACCCCGCCGGGTAGGAGGCTCACCCGCAGCAAGGCCTATTTCGCGCATGGCGCGGCAGAAGCGCGTCAGCGAGTCCAACATGAGCGCTACGCGGAGCCCTTGCCCGCGAAAGTATTCCGCCAGCGCGGTCGCCATAGGAGCACATTGCGCCCGCTCCACGGCCGAGCGGTCGGAGGTTTCGACGACCACGACCGTACGGCGGAGGCCCTCCTCTCCAAGATGCCGCTCGATGAACTCACGAACTTCACGTCCACGCTCGCCGATGAGCGCGACTATGAAGACGTCGGCGACGGCACCTTTTACGATCTGCGACAATAATGTCGATTTGCCACAACCAGGCTCGCCGTAAATCCCGATCCGCTGGCCCTCCCCGCATGTGAGCAGACCATCAAGGGCACGAACCCCGAGCGGGAATGGCCGCTCAACGATGCGCCTTTTCATTGGATTGGGCGCCTTGCCGTGCAGGGGACGAGTTTCGGCGGTTTTGACTTCGCCCTTGCCGTCCAGGGGGCGGCAACGGCTGTCAATCACACGACCAAGCAAATCGGGGCCGACTGGCACTTCACGCATTCGTCCGGTGGATACGACCTCTGCCCGGCTGGACAGGCCCACCAAGTCACCAATCGGCGTGAGCAACACCCCATTGCCCAACAGGCCGATAACCTCGGCTTCGAGCGACAAACCAGTTCGGGTATCCTGCAGCAGACAAAGTTCCCCAATCCGAGTATCTGGCAAGACCGCATGGACGAGTGTACCGACGGCGCGCGTGATTCGGCCGCGCACGACACGCGTGTCGATTCGCTTTGCTGTAGATCTCAAAGACGAGATCGCCGGATCGGGGGCCCGGCTACCAGCGAGATTAGTATGCTGTGGTACCGGCGTGATCACAGTTCGCCTTCCCCAGAATGGGACCGAAAGCCGAGGCGCAGCGCGCGCATCTGTGCATCAAGTCCAAGATCGACATTGCCATACTCGCTCCAAAGCAAGCACTGTTGCGGCGACAACGCCGGATCCGGATCGACCCGAACCCGCGGCCGCCCCTCCCGTCCGTCGCACCGAGCAAACTCGCGCACAAGCATGTCGACTTGCGTGGGATGCACATGGAGGCAAACTTCCGCGCCGTTATATTTGCGCTCAATTGCGTGACGAACAGCCGTCACCAAGAGCTCGCCCGGATCGAAAGCGCCTAGAAGGTCGCTTAGTATCTCTATCACCAGCTGTGGCAATTCCTGCTCCAGAACGGCCTTTCGTCGCCCCACTTCGGAAACAGCCCGCGCAATCAGCCGGGCCATTTCCTCGGCGCCTGCGTTCAAGCCCTCGGTATGGCCCCGCGCCCGCTCACGCTGATAAGCGGAGCGTGCCCAGCTGCGAACCCGCTGCTGATGCCGTTCGGCTGCGTCACGCGCTTTTGCGGCGCAGTGCCAGATCTCGAGCTCACTCGCCGGTATCAGTGGCCCCAATGGGCGCATCTGCGGCGCGACGGGAGCTGCGGAAACTTCGGCTGTCATATCGCCAGGTTCTCCATCTCAAGATGGGCTAGGACAAGCGAAAGCAATTGGCCCGAGGCCTTGCTGTGTTCGGGCCCAGGATTCTCGGCGGCGGTCCCGATGGGCAACCGCAGAAGCACGCGGTTACGCTCAGGCGCGGTACTTTCATTGAGCCAAGCACCAAGGCAGGCATGTCCATCGTAGTCTATTTGCTGCGCTAGTTTTTCCGGATCAGTGATCGCGCTGTTTGCGATCGCTTGCGCCAGATGTCGGATGCCGAACGCGTGGGCATCAGCCCCGATATGCTCAATAAGCGCAGTGAGGTGAGACTTTGAAACAAGCTTCAGCAGCGAGCGGGCATGCCAGACACTGCCGGCAAGAAGAGCAACCCGACCCGGATCACGTCCGCCCAGAAGATCCGGCTCCCAGCCGCTTCCGTTCGAATGCATTTCATTGTCAAGCAGCAGTTGTGCCAGTCTTGGCTGCAGCCTGGGACGCTTCTGCAACTGCACCAAGGTCGCAACAGACAACGCCGGATCAAGACATGCGGCAAGACGGGTCGGATGGGCCAAAGCAGCAAGATCGCTCAGGCATGCGGAATGCAATCGGAACGACTGATCGCGTCCAGCAGTCGGTATCGGTGTCGGCATTGGCATTGGGGAATATTAGCTACGCACTGGTGCCTATGAACTTTTTGCGAATGGGCTCGACAACGGAAACACCGAGGGGCGCTCGAGTTGGGGAAGTGCGCCCGATGATTGCCTGCGCCGATGCCTTAGAAAACTGGCTAAGAAATAGAATGCCGCTGCGAATACAGCTACGCCAACACCGACCACGAGCGCTGGAACGGACCTAGATGCTTGGGCCGATACAGCTGGAGCCGATCGTTGCTCATGTGCGGACGGTTCCACCGGCACCAAGACCACTTCGACTTTGTCGTAGGATAGGCCTTCGATGCTGTCGGCGACGAGCATCTTTATCTTCGGCAGCAGAACCGAGAGATTTGCTTTGGCATCGTGCCGGATAAAAACCGCCGCGGAGGATGGCGTACCGCCTGATCGCAACAGGTCGTTATCCGGCAGAACGACATGGACACGCGCTGAGAAGACGCCATCGATATCGTTGATGGTACGCGACAACTCTTCGCTCAGAGCATAGACGTAACGAGCACGCTCCTCGGTCGGCGAGGCAATCAGACCTGATCCACTGAAAATTTCGCCGAGGTTCTTGAAAGACTGGCGCGGCAGCCCCTTGGCATTCAGGAGGTTGATTGACGGCGCAAGCAACTTTTCGTCGACCTGGAGCGTGCTGGTCCCATCCTTAGCGGCAACTCGGACAGCATCAATCCCGCTGTCCATCAGAAGCGCGAGCATCTCATTCGCCTCACGCTCCTGCAATTGCGTGTACAGGTCCACCTTGCAACCACTCAGAGCGAACAGAAGTGGCAGCACGACGAGATAGAGCGATGGCCCACCGGACGGGCGGCTATGCATGATTTTGTCACAAGCCAAGCCAATCATGCGCGGTTTCATCCTTGTTTTATTAGCGTATTCACAGACGAGGTGACGCCGCTGACACCTTTGGAAACTAGAGAAACCTGGGCGACGCCGTTGTAGAGATCCCGTAGACCGGTAATCATCGAGCCGAAATCAAGTCCTGTCGGCGTTCCCGCCGCCCCTTCGAGAGGGAGCTTCTGCGCCGGCCCAGGTAGAGCGCTCATTTCAAGGCCCACCTGATGATCACGCGAGCCAGAGGTAACTGCATTGTCCCGGTGCATCGAAGAGATCATCTGGAACACGCGGTCGCCCCCGGGGCTTGTCTGCGCAGTCGTGCGTTGAACATCCAAATGCGGATGAACTGACACCATGCTTACTGGCCCCGACGCGGCATCGTTCTTCGAAGAGGCGGCCGCCTGCGCTAGCGCGCGCTCAAACTGGGCCTGCTCGCCCAATGACGGTGAAGCGACCGCGGGAAAAAAGTCGGTCGGAATGGCAGAGATCGAAGTGACAGGCATCATCATGCAAAGACTCGATTGATTTCTCTTTTCGCGTGGAATGAATCCAGCCGGTTATTACCCGCTGTTGGGTCAATATCTAGAGAGGCGAGCTGACGACAAGCTGACGAGAAGCGCGTTAAATCATCAAAAGAGTCCGCCTTGGCGACTTTGTGCTTGTGAGAGTTTCGGCCTTTGGTTTATCAGGACGTGATGCCAAGAGCGCTGACCCTATCCCCCATCCTGCCCAACCTGAAGAGACTTCTGTGTGTCGGGTTTTTTCTCTCCACCGGATTCCACTCAGCTCTCGGCGTCCCTTTGTCGCTTCCCTCGACACCTTACAGGTATACGGTTCTGGATCAGGATCTCTCTGCCGCGCTGCAGGAATTCGGAAACAACCTGAATATCAGCGTCAACATAAGCCCCGAGGTGAAGGGGCGGATTCGCGGGCGTATGCCGGATTTGGCGCCGCGCGAGTTCCTCGACCGCTTGACCGAGATGTACGATCTCCAATGGTACTTTGACGGGCTTGTGCTCTATGTGTCTGCTGCGAAGGAAGCACAGACCCGGATGCTTGTATTGGCCCCGATTCGATTCGATGCGTTTAAGGCAGCTCTCGATGAGCTCGACATTTCCGATGACCGCTACGTCGTAAGGCCCGCGCCGGGGAATGGCCTCGTCTTGGTTTCCGGTCCACCTCGCTTCACCGCACTCGTGGAGCAGACGTTCAACGGCCTCGTGGCGGAGGCGCAGGCGCAGCCTCATGCGGCGGCGCCGACGAAGCAATCCGTGCTGATATTGTTTCGGGGCTCCTCCACTATGGTCGTGCGCGATGGGCGACCGGAAGCTTCTTATTTTTCTGACGTGCCGGCACAAGATGGCGGGAAGCCTGAGCCGACTCAGAAGTGACGGACGCGCAGCTTCTGGAAATATTACCGGCAGCCGCCTCCTGAATGAATTCTTTTTGACTTCGTCAGGTTCTCGAAAGCTGAACCGGTCATGATGAGATCAGGCTCCAACAATCGCCGGCCGTTGTGCTGGAAGTGGCCCTTGGAGCCCCGCAAACGAGCGGAGCAAGTTAGAGCGCAACCATCGGGGGGCATTGGCCTGCCGCAGCTCATAATTGTCAACGTTCACGAACACATTTGGAGTCGCCCTTGTGGCGGATGCAACTTCACTTCTGAGGAGGCACAATGCCAATCAATAACGCCAGTAACGTTTTCTCGCAGTCCGCACAGGCTTGGTCGGGGCCGATATCCGCGTTCGACAAGGCTCCGCAAAACGCATCCCTCTTTGATGCGATGCTGCCCATTCACCTGCTCGAAGATAGGACCGGTCCCTTAGGGCTACCGGACTCGCTGCCGCAAAATCTCGTATCGACGACGGAAGCATTGTCCCGGCAGCCTTCTGAACCTCTGTCGGATGTCACGTCGTCGTTAGAGGAATTGGCCCAGCACCCATTGGACCTGCTGCCGCCAAATATGAGGGCAGCAATCGAATCAATGGATAAGGACCCGCAGCCGTCTGAGATCGCCAACCCTCCGGTTTCGCCGGTACCCATAAAAAGCGACAGAATCACGTGGTGCGGCGGCTCGCTGACCTCAGCCGAGTTGCAGATCGTAGCAGTGCTGAACCGCCACAAGGACCAATGCCCGCTTAGTTGGGGTTCATTGGCGGACAAAGCCAATGATCCCTCTACGCCACCGGATCTGAAAGCGGCGATCGAGGGATTGCAGCAGGATCCCGAGTTGTTTTATGCGATCGGCTCGCAGGGCGATGGCCGCTGCGGCGGCAAGATCACGGCGAAAGATTTGTCTGGATTCTCCGGCCTTCACTCACAAGTTACCGCATTTCAGGACAAGCAGGCGCAAAGCTACGAGCAGAACTACATTCCATCCGACAGCACTGGAAATCCGCAGCCGTCGGTCATGACCCTGAACGATGCACTGCGCGAGCTTTACCGGTATTCCGAGAACCTCCCCAAGAACTTGAGTGTGGCCGATTTCAAGCAGATCGTCGAAGGCGAATCGAAAACCGGCAAATGTCCGCCTCAGGTTATAGCGGCGGCTCAGTACTTCGTCAGTCGCCCGAATGAATGGAAGCAGTTGTACGGTGGTACGATCGACAAGGTTCACAAAGAGGACTTTCTTCAAGTCGCTTCCTCCTCGATGAGCCTCTCGCGCTCCGAGCTGAATACAATTGAAACGATCAAGAGCAATCAGGACGCCTTCTTTGGAAGCGGTGATCTGACTCGTGACAAGCTCGCGAGTATGGAACAAGACAAGAGCCTCGATCCAAAAGTACAGAAAGCGGCCTCTCAGCTGTTATCAGATCCTCTATTATTCAGCCTGCTAAACAATTCGATCACGGGCTATAAGACCCACCATAAGTTCTTCGACTTCGGCGGCGGACACACGGTCGATTCCGGCGACGTCAGCAACAAAGACTTTGCTCACTTCTACGACAGCATGTCGTCTGCAAATCGTACCGTTCAGCAGTCAAAAGCCCACGTCCCCAAAGCCGCCGCGGACCAGGACGCCGTCGCGGACATGATGATGGGCCGGACGGACCAGCCTGACACCAAGTCAGCGAAGAAAAACGGTGGGGCCTTCATCCACGCCGTCGGCGACGTACTCAAGGTGGTCTCGCCAGTGCTTGATTGGGCTGCGACGGCGGTGGGTTTATTGAGCTTCGTTCCAGGCCTGGGCCAAGTGGCCGATGCCGTTTCAATGGCGCTTTCGTGCGAGTCGCAGGCGGCAAATCTTCTCCGCACAGCCATTACCGGAGGCAATATGAAACAGGCGCTGCAAGAAGCTGGCATCAGTATCGGTGCGCAAGCACTCAGCCTTGTCGCGGGGCCCGAGGTCAAGCTGGCAATTCGTAACGGGCTCGTCAAGAAAGCGGTGGAAGAGGCGGCCACGGCTGGGATCAATTTGCCGATTTCCATAGCGCAAACCTATGCAGAAGGCTATTTGAACAACCTGCAAGCACGTCTTGCGGCCTGAACAGTGTCCCTGCGCGTCGACAAGATTGTCTATGGTAACGAATCTCTCCAGATTCAGGGTCGCAACGAGAACTGCTCGAGCATTCAAGAACGAACGGACGCCGTAGCAGCAATCATCGCGCATAGAGCGATGATGCGGCTGCGGCGCAGTGCCCATCAGGACGGGATGGCTCCGGTGCATTGGCCCGTACCCGCGCAACACCCGCCGCACTCGATGCGTCGGGCTAAAATCGAAGCCGCCTAATCCTCGAACCGATCAAGTGCGTCAAGTTCTGCAAGAATGGCGTGGCACTCAGCCCTCACGCTGGCGTGTCCGCCGCGCAGCCCCCATGTAGCGTAGCGGCGGATATTGGGGCAGCGTTTAGGCGGTCAGTGCAACAGACGCTTCTCGAACGCAAAGTGTAAAATACTAGGATCTGGAGGAGACGAATGAATATAGCTCCACGGAATGGCGCAGGCGCCCCGACTAGAGCTGACGATCAGCTACGAATCACCTCATCGGAACACCCGTGCAAGGATCGGGCGAACTTCGAACAGCAGCTACATGACTTGCGTTCGGTCAAGCGAACAACGGATTCTGCTCCTGCTCCCACAGATTCCGAAATTCGCAGGTCCTCGGCTGCGCTGAACGAGGTGCCGAGAGAAACAGAACGCTACCCGGGCGCATCATTTTTGAGGGCGCGGGCCCAGCTTGCCGCAACGCTGACGGGTGCCAATCTGGGGGCGCTCAAAAACGAGCTCGGCCTGGCCGCGCAGCAAACAGCGCGATGGTCACCAACCATCGCCGCTCCCGACGACCCTGTCGATCGGGATCGTATTTTCGACGACGTTGCGGGGTCGTCATATGTCAAGCTGCATCGCTTTCAGAACCAGGATACCGATTGCAAGCCGCGTACGGAAGCCAACACGTGCGCAATATCTCATGCCCGCAACACCGCGCGGGATCATTCTTCTGTAGGAGATCCTCTGGAGCGATACCCCATGGACCGGGCGCGCCAAGCTGGTTGGCATATGCGCGGTAAGACAGCAGTCTCTCCTTTCGTGTCCTTGGTCGAGGACCCGTCAAAGCTGGCTGTTTCGCGCGACCCTTGGGCGCGAGCGATCGCCCACAATGCGAACACGCTGCACACCTACACCATCCCGAAGTCTGCAGTGTGGACGCCAGACGACGTGCTGAGCAGTATTGGGCTCGGAATGAATGTCGAGGATCAGGACAACATCGATGCGGATGTGGATCTGATGTGCTCGCTGGGCAGAACACCGACCCGAGAGACCGAGCGCTTGTTTCTGGGCGGCAACTTGGAGGACTACCGGACAGCTAGCGAGGCAAATCCGTACAAGAGCGTGGGTGATGAATAGATAGCCGGCCGGCCCAACCAATAGGGTTTGCTGGCCGACGTGGGCCTGAGGGGGATGCCGAGTCCTGCGAATCGGCCTCAAGCGAGCGCCGGCGTGAACGACGATGCACGCCGGCACCGCGGTGATCAGGCCGAGGTCCTGTGCTGTGGGCTGCCGTCGACAAGTACCCGGACCTGATCGCGCCGCACCCCAGGATCCATGACGGCACGGGATTGGTGGCTTTCTAAGTTTCCCAATGCCTTCGGCGAGAAGGTCGTTCACAAGCTCATGTCCGGCGCCATGATCCGATTTGCCGAGCGGTGGCGGGCTATCAAGGTCAGCGGCTTCGAGCGCCGCCAGATGACCGCCTTCAGGCAGGAACTCGTTCAGGAATACGAGCCCGAAACGGCCTCGATAGGAAAGCAGAGACAAAGGGCAACCCCACTGCCAGTCCTGCTTGCAGCATTTGCCCGATAGATGCGTATTGCAATGGGCAGGCCACCGATTCCGATTTGAGCCGGCCGCCTTTCTGAGCTCTCATATTGAGCTTTCATATCAAGACACGTTGGGGCCAGGGCCCGGTGCCTGCAGTGGAAACGCACCGCGCTTGGCTGTGCGGATGATGCTGACGAGGAGGAGATCGCCTGCAACTGTGATTTTGCTGATTTTTTCTAACGCTAGTCAGCTTGTCGACAGCTGGCGGCTTTATCTTCACGAGGTGGATGCCTACACGGCATCGCCATCCGTCGACGAATGAAGATAAACGCCGGAGTACCTAATGGTCGCAGGAATTAGAAGTATAGGCAGCTTCGGTGCTTCCTTGGCCCGTGCAGGGCATCACGGACCTTCGAATGGACACCCGCCGCACGCACCTGGCGGACCTTCTGATCCTAAAAGGCCGACTAATCCTAATGAGCCCGCTGATCCTAACAGGCCGGTCAGGGGGCGCGATCGGACGGACATCCCGGCCAATTTCGACGACGGCTCGCAAGCTGCGTCTGAACAAGAAGCCTTCCAACAGGCTCTCAGTGCCGTTGCGTTGACTATAATGAACGATGTCATGGCCGATGCCGAGGAAACTATGTCAGAGACTGAAGAGGATACCTGACGCTGGATAGTTCTCGTCAGGTAATACTGGCCGTTGATAACGGCACAATTCGAAGAAAGGAAAATACTATGGCTAATATTTCGGGTCCGCTTGCTAGCGCTGCTAGCACCGGCCTTTCGACTGCTGCAAACGTAGCGAGTAAAACCGCTGGGGCTGCTGCGTTCCAGGCTCAAATCGCGGAGTTGGCAGCCGTTAGCACAGAGGCTACGGAAAGAAGCGTGCAGCTGCGCACTGTTACGACGCAGCTCACGACAATCAAGAAGGTGGCCGACGAACGCGTTCAGTAGTGCCTGATGCGGGGCTCAGATAGCCTCGTTCACGCCCCTTGGGGCGCGATGTCAAATGAGCCGCACGGCAGTTGCCGTGCGGCTTCTCTCCTTGTTCGGAAGTTTATTCTTGAATGACACGCTTTGCCTTCATTTCGAAGTTCTATCGGGCCTCTATTGCGGACTGACCGGTAAGCTGGCTCCAGAAACGAACATAATCGGTAGTGGGCTCGATGCCGATCTGATCTTCGTCGAGCAGGGACTGGCGTCGCATCATCTTCGAATCACTCTTCTTGCCAATTCGATCGAGGTCGAGGCCCTTGCCGCCGGACTCGACGTGAAGGGCAGCGGGAATATTGCCGCAGGCGAGGTAATTGTTGTTCCACTTCCGGTCGTCATTGATCTAGGCGCGATGTCCATACTCTGGTCGGCACAGGGTGCAGCGCCAGCTGGTTCCAGCGGTACGCCACGCCATTCGATCCCTGTACTAGCCTTCGTGTTACTGGGCTCGGTCGGGATCGGTGCGCTGTCCGCGATTTGCTCCTACTACGGCAGCGCCGGTGCATCGAGCGTCAATGCACCTGATGTCAGGCTTGAATCCAAACTGACCCACAACCTCACCGACAATCAGACTACCGTGGCAGCCGCCAAAGACCTGCAACAGGAAGTCGATAGAGCAGGCTTGCTCAACATTAAGATCGGCTCCGCAAAGGGTGTCGTTACTGCTGAAGGCACCGTCACCTCTGCATCGGCCACCAGTTGGCAACACGTTCAGCAGTGGTTCGATCATCACACTAAGGGCGCTTTAACACTGGTCAATGGAGTGATCACCAAAGAGGAGAAGGCGCCATCCGCAATCGCCGTTGAGGCGGTTTGGCGTGGGCCCTTGCCGTATATTGTCATCGATGGCGAGAAGTATTTCGTCGGGTCCCTTCTGGACGATGGATGGACAGTAGATCGGATCGAGGACAGCCGCGTGCTGTTGAGCCGAAACGGCCGCCTCGCTTTTCTCCCGTATTGAAAGTTTCCAGGTTAGCAGGCCTGATCAAAGGAGAACTCCGATGCCAAGCCGCCACACCTACCCAGTCGCCCTCGGTAATTGAGGTGCGTGAAGGCGCCGTCGTCCTGCGGAACCAATTATGGCGGGTGTTCCTACTTTTGCAGTACCAGAACAGCTTGGTCGAAGGCAAGCCGATGGCGCGACAGGACCCAGCACAACGCTTGCCTGTGACCGACCACGTTTACGAAAACGGTGATGGCGTGCTTATTCCCAAGCAGCGGCGCGATTTGCTCGGCACCCTTTCCCACGTCCACCTTGCATCCTGGCAGAGCGAGCGAAACTTGCCCCTACCGCGGCTGGCTACTCATGCCGAGTTTCGCGATGTTCAACTGCCGCGGCTTCGAGCCTATGCGCTCGTCTCGGACGGCTTCGGCGGCGAGACCCTAACGGCACCCGCTGACCAGCCGTTTTCGCGACCTCTCAATCTCAAGCGTAGCCGTCCGCAGGTGTGTCTTCGAAAGCTGCGTAGCAGAGCGATCCTCAAACGATCACAAAGGGGTCTCCATGGCCAACATCATGCGTAACCTCCTCGAGCGCGCGCCGGCCAACCCAGACTTAATGGTCGCGCTGATGCTGCTTCTGGCCATAGCTATGATGGTGATGCCAGTACCTGTCGTAGTGATCGACGCACTGATCGGATTCAATATGGGTTTGGCCATACTGCTGCTGATGGTTGCTTTGTATATCAGCACGCCACTTGAATTTTCCTCTTTGCCCGGCGTCATCTTGATTTCCACGGTCTTCCGTCTGGCGCTCACCATCGCAACGACGCGACTGATCCTGGCCGAAGGGGAGGCAGGCAGCATCATCCACACGTTCGGTGAATTCGTGATCTCAGGCAATATCGTCGTTGGGATCGTCATATTTCTGGTCGTGACCATGGTGCAGTTCATGGTCCTCGCGAAGGGTGCCGAACGCGTAGCAGAAGTGGCGGCGCGCTTCACGCTCGACGCTCTGCCGGGCAAGCAAATGGCGGTCGACGCAGAGTTACGGAACGGCCACATCGATGCCAACGAAGCTCGCAGACGGAGCGGCGCATTGGAGAAGGAAAGCAAACTTTACGGCGCTATGGATGGCGCGATGAAATTCGTGAAGGGCGACGCCATCGCCGGGCTGCTGGTTATTTTCATCAACATGTTGGGTGGGATTTCGATCGGCCTGCTTTCGAGGGGTATGCCTTTCGGCGAGGTGCTGCGTCAGTATACGCTGCTTACTATAGGCGATGCGCTCATCTCACAGATTCCGGCCCTGCTGATCTCAATTACCGCGGGGACCATCGTCACTCGTGTGACTGGGGCTGGGAGCCTCAACCTTGGGACCGACATAGTCACTCAAATCACGGCCAGTAGGCGAGCATTGCGGCTGGCGGCCTCCGTCTTGGTTGCGATGGGGTTCGTTCCTGGTTTCCCCCTGCCCGTCTTTCTTATCTTGGCCGCGACTTTCGCTGCGGCAAGTACTGTCAAGGGAAATGCGGTAGGCGCCAACAATGTCGATGCTACAGCTGCAGCCCCAGTGGAGCCTAAAAACCAAACCATGCCTGCAGAGGCGTGCCCGATTGCCTTCTTCCAAGCGCCCAACCTGATGCAGGCGATCGACCAAGGCGAATTGCAACAGCAATTTGCACGCGTTTCGCAACTAGTCTCAGCCGATCTCGGTATCATCGTTCCCCGCATCCCCATCGCGGTCGATCAGCAGTTGCCCGAGTCGCAATTCAGGATAGATATCGAGGGCGTGCCGGTTGCACAGGATTCGATTGATCCGACACAGCTAACTCTAAGAGACGGTCTGGCAAGCATTGAATCGACCGGTATCCCTTTCCGGCATGATCCGGAAACGAACATAATCTGGATCGAACAAGGCCAGGCACGGGCTCTCAAGGCCGCCGGCGTCGGGCATCACCGTCCCAGCGAACGCGTCGCGTTGCGTGTCCAAGCGACGTTGACCCGCTGTGCACCGCGCTTGGTAGGTATCCAGGAGACCAGCCAATTGTTGGGCCGGATGGAGCAGGAATATGCTGACCTGGTGAAGGAAGTGTTGCGCACGACGCCGGTCCCCAGGATTGCCGACGTGCTGCGCCGCCTGCTTGATGAAGGTATCCCGATCCGCAACACCCGCGTCGTCTTGGAGGCATTGGCCGGATGGGGCGAACGTGAGCAAAATGTCGCCCTTCTCACGGAACACGTTCGTTCCGGTATGAAGCGGCAGATCTGCCACCGCTATGCGAACGGAAATGGAATCGTTGCCGCCTTCATCATCGAACGGGAGACCGAGGAGGTGGTGCGCAGTGCGGCGCGAGATTCGGCTGCGGGCCCCCACCTGGCACTAAATGATAGGCAGAGCGAAGCGCTGCTATCACAGATGCGTCACATCATTTCCAGTACAGCGCCGGATCAGGCTCGCCCTGTCGTATTAACTTCGATGGATGTCCGCCGCTTCGTCCGCGGTTTTCTAACGCGAAACGGGATTGATCTTGCTGTGCTGTCTTATCAGGAGCTCGCGTCGGACTTCACGATTCAACCAGCCGGCTCCGTCAAGCTCCGCCTGGAACCAAGAGCGGGTTCTCAGGGGAACCTGGCGATATCCGGGTTGCCGTCAACTGATAGCCAAAGCACTTTTGATGAAAGGTGAGAACCGCATGAATTCGCATGAGAATACAGTCAATGCGCCATTGCTTTCATTTCGTTTGAACTCAGCTCTCTTGGCCGCGCTCGCCATTCTGCCCCTGGGCGGTTGCGCCAGCTGGAATAAGCCAGCTCTTTCAGTGAAGGAGACTGCGCCCCCAGCGTTGCTCGGCGCCGATCACATCGATCCGGCTATGCGCGAACGGATTTTGCGCGCAGTCAGTCAGGATTCTCAAGAGCGGGCCTTGCGGGATTTGAAGCAACATCCGGATAATGTCGATGCGGCAATCAGTCTTACGAAACTCTTGTTGGCGCAGAAACGCCAGCAAGAGGCGCTTCAAGTACTCGACAGAGTCTTAGTTGCGGACCCGGATAATTTGCGTGCATTGAATGCGAAAGGAACTGTCTTGGATATTCAGGGGCGGCATGCCGCGGCACAGGCGCTATATCGGCAAGCTCTAAAAACGGACCCAGGGAATCAGATGTTGCAACACAATCTCGACCTGTCGCTGGCGTCTGGCGGGAAGCCCGAATCGAGCGCGTTGGGACCGTTGCAATAGCTGGTGCAATGCGGCCGACTCGACGCATGTCAGAAGTGGTCGCAGATCGGGCTATTGGGACGTAGACCCATTATCGCTTGCCAGATGCTGATTGAGACGAGTTTGAGAGCGGCGAGATAGTTCTCGGCCAGCTTGTCGTAGGTTGCGATGCGAGGGAACTGCTTGGCTTTGTTGAATAAGCGCTCGACGAGGTTACGCGCCTTATAGAGAAGCCCCGGAACGGCTGCCAGTGATCCAGTCATCAAAGGT
Source organism: Mesorhizobium sp. Arg314 (assembly GCF_053714275.1). NCBI lineage: Bacteria > Pseudomonadati > Pseudomonadota > Alphaproteobacteria > Hyphomicrobiales > Phyllobacteriaceae > Mesorhizobium > Mesorhizobium sp. Arg314. The sequence continues at coordinate 18,832 of NZ_JBSKBP010000056.1, forward strand.
CTCAGCCAGCTCGCCGGACGCACCTGGACGAGATGAAGAGCCTCGCCAATCCAGAACAGCCGAGGCCAAGCATACAATGTAATGAAATTCGGTTCAGAGTGACTAGCCTCGGAACAGTCTGTTCTCAATTAAACTTGTTGTTCAAAAATTGGGGTCCATTTCACTGTTGACGCCCGCTTTCTAATGCCGCTCCTCGGGCCCGGACCCGCTTGGTCCGGCAACGCCGGCGCAAAGCTTGTCGTGAAGCTGGTTCAGGCACTCAGCTGCGCTCTTGTTGATTTCCCACTTGGTCGGGGAAATTCTGAGCTGGGCCTGCGCATAGATCTCTTGGCGCTGGTTCATCAGTTTTTGTATCGTACCTTTTGGATCTTCATTTTGCAGCAGCGGACGGCTCTTATCGTTCGGCAGGTGCCGCATAATCATATCCAGATCGGCATCGATCCAGATGGAGATCGCGTTTTGGGCGATGCAGTTGCGGGTCCTGTCGTTGATGAAGGACCCACCACCGGTTGCGAGCACCATGGGGCCTTGCGCGAGCAATTGCGGGATTTCCTTCTCCTCAAGTTCCCTGAAGTAACCCTCGCCCTGATTTTCCCAGATTTTATTGATGGACTTTGCGCCTGTCTTGTCCTTGATCACTTGGTCGGAGTCGAAGAACTTCAGGCCCAGCAAATTAGAGAGCTTCTTGCCGATACTGGATTTCCCGGCACCCATCATTCCGACAAGTACGACAGACTTGTCACCCAGTGCGGCAACAATTTGTCCGGCCATCGGCGACCTTTTGGGCATTCTTGGCAGGGCAGCTGGCACGGCAGAGGCCATGCTGCCAGCCGTGCTCCCGGTCTCAATGTTCCAGTGGGGGATGTCTGTGACCCCATCGGGGATTGCGACGTCCTTGCAGATCGTGCGCGCGCGTTGCAGGAGTTGCTCGGCCCGCGATTGATCGGAGGTCCCTGGAGGGACAAGCTGCAGCATCTTGTAGATATGATGATTGGCAACCTTGGCCTTGTAGCTGCTGGGGGTATGGAACTCCACTTCGAAGCGGTAACCCCGCGGCGTGGCGAAGACGGTTGTGATGCCAGTAAAGGTTGGATTAAGCTTTTTGAACCAGTTGGTTGTGCTGACCTCGGTGTGGCCTTGCTCCTCGAAGTGCAGCACGGCCTTCCTGAAGGCGGCAGTAAAGTCCCTGTCGGGAATTTCGAAGACATGGCGGACGGCGTTGCTGATCAGCTGTGGCGCGTGAGCGGACGGCAGCCTCATGCCGGTGAGCTGGTCTCGCATCGAAGCTTCTGACCTCAAACGGCGATCGTGATGGGGCAAGCTCACCTCGATGTTGAGTGTGCGCAGGTGTTCGGCCACCTCGCCCAGGGTCGCTGTGATTGCCTTCTCTTCGACTTTGGCGTTTTCAGCCTCGATGTGGGCGCGCTCAACAGCTTGCTCGCCGGTCAGCGTCGTGACGGTATCTGCGCTGGCAGCCCGCCGGTCCGACGGTTCGGACAGAATACCTCGTTCCGCCGCGAGCTTGATAGAAGCCTCCATGATCGAGGCCGTCAGCGTCGGATTGTCCTTCAGATCCACCAGTGTCGCATCGACATCAAGCCGGGCCTGTTTCAGGCGCGCCGCAATACCCTTCGTGTAGGGCACCGGGTTCAGTCCCGGGGCCTTTTGCAGCAAGTACAGAAGCTGACGGCTCTTGGCTGCAAACAAGCGGGCGCCGGTGTCGGATTTATAGGCGTCCGTTCCGACCTTGATGCCGAGGCTCAATAGGTTGTTGGCACTTTGCACGTGGTCACCGGCAACGTAACCATCCGGTCGCGGATGAATGCGTGCTGGATAATTGTCGACAATCAACTGGATGCGCTCTCGTGGCTGAGTCGTGGCGGGATAGGCCTCGGCCAGGTCCGGCAACAGCTCGCAGAGATCTGCGCTCACCGTCCGCCGTGCGTCGTCGCCGCCCTGTGCCGTTGCGGGCAGGACGCGCGGTTGCGCCGCCCACGCCTCGAGGTCGGCCATGAGCAGCTCGGCCACCTCGCGGGCGACCGGATGATCTGCGACCTCGATCTCGCGCCCCGCCTTCTCGAGAGTGTGCTCGATCTGCTCCCGGCTCACCGCGTCCTGGGTCAGCAGCACTTGAAGCTCGCGCCTGAGCTCGTGGTGGATGCCCTCGTAGATGCCGAAGATAGCCCGCTCGGCAAACCAGCGCCTTGCCTCTTGAGATTGCGCCAGAAAGTCTCTCTGCAGGCCGGTATAGGTCTCCAGGACATTTTGCGTCGCGGCCAGGATCTGGCTGGCGCGGCTGAACTGGTAGGCCTCGCCTTCGATCGCCGGGGTGTGCGATTTGGGCGGCTTGAGCGAGTGCATGCCGCGCGCCTGCTCGGCCTGGTCGAACTGCCTTACATGCTGATAAAGCTGCGGCCGGTCGGCGACGATGATGACGGCGTCGCCGTCGAAGTCACCATCGAGCTTTTTTTGCTCAACCGGTGGGACTGCAACCAATGAGCCCGGAGCGAACACCTCGGTCGCCTGCAAGATGCCGACGCAGTCGAACAAGGTGTCCGCTTTGGCGCGGTCCTTGGCCCTCGCCCAGTGCGAATGACATTTGACGTCCTCGGCAGACAGGACCAACCCTCGATCGGCAAACGCAGCCGGCCACATCTCGTCGGGCACCACGATCAAAATGCCCTTGGCGAACAACATCGGATCGTCTGCGGCCAGCTCACCGCTGGATTTTTGGGCGACATTGAAGCTGTACTGTATGGCGACGCACTGATCGAGGAAGATTGCGGTCGGGTCACCATCGGCGCTCGAGCCGACCTGTGCGGCCGCGAAGGGGCGCAGGTTGGGCTTGTCATATGGCGAGCGCCCGATCAGCACGCCTTGCGTCCCCGTCATGGACTCACTCTTGAGCGTCGGCACGTGAAGGCGGCCGTCACTAGAGGGCACTGCCACCGCGCCGGGGCCATCGATGTGTCCACCAGTCACTGTGCGGTAGAGGTCTTCAGAGTTCAGCTCCTGTTCGTCTCGGCCCGCGAGCCAGTTGCTGGCCATATTGCGCGCCTCAGCGGCCACCTCTTCGCTGCGCGGATAGTGCTGCAGTGCGGAGGCAGGAAGCGATGCTCGGCGTCCCTCACCAAAGGCCGGCACCCGCTCCGGCTTGTCCTGGTCGCCGGCCCGCCGAACCGCCGGCATGCGCATAGCGAGCGAGGTCTTGATGAAGCCGCAGCCGTCATGCGGGCGCAGCGCGATGCTACCGTGCGCTCCGCTGAGCCTGAACGGATGCGCCTCGCCGGCCGGGCGGTCCGGCAGCAGTGCCAACCTGAACGTGCCCTCAAGCGCAGAGTCATGAGGCCCGAGACCTTTGATCGCCGGTGGTGCTGCAAAGCCCCTGCGCTGCGTATAGAAGTAGGCCTCCTTGAACGGAGCCCAGGCCCGCGACAGCCGCTCGAAGTCGGTTCCGGCGGCAGTTTCGGCATAGGGAATGGCCAAAAGCTTTCCCCCGGGCGGCTCCACGCTGGCCGCGCCGGGCACGCGCGCGGCGATCTGCGCCAGCGTCGATCTGGGCGGCTTCAACTTGCTGCCGCCGAACAGGTCCATGCGGTAGGGCACCCCCTCGACGGTGAGCGTTCGCGCGAGCATGAAGGCACTTGGTCGTGACGGCAATTGCACCGCGACCACCGGGACCTGTCCCTGCGTCACGCGATGGAACACCGAATACCGAGTCTCTGGCTCCGTCGCCAGGGGCCGCCCCTGCAGGTCGACGACCGGAAGCTGCATCAGTCCCGCCTTCCCTTGCGGCGGTCTCGGCTCGTGGTCCATCTCCCGAAACACCTGATGCACGTTGAACTGGGAGGCAGGACGGTTTGCCTGGACCGTTACCGGATTTGCCGCCAGGAACGAATCCAGCGCCTCGAGCGGCCTGTCGCTCTCGATGTCAGCGATCAGATTCCAACTCATGTTGGACAGGTCGCGTTCGATCAGCTCGCGCGTGCGGTGCAGGATATCCTTCGTCTCGTGCTGCAGCTCCTGCTGCCTCGCCTTGAGATCGGGCGTCTTGCCGTCGATATAGGGGCGTCGGTACAACGTCTCGAGGACCGCGCGGGCCTTGAGGACCTGATACATCGACAAGGCGGGGCAACGGCTGGCGTGCGGGCCGCGGATCCGCTCCGCGTCGCTGGCGGCCAGATGCGCCGTAATCTTGTCTTTCACGACGCCTTGGATGTCGTTCAGCAAATGGAGCGTCTGCCGCCGGTGCCAGCGCAGCTGTTTGTGCGAGCTGCGCGCCAGCGGCAGCAAGGCAACACTGAGATTACCTGTGGTTTCCAGGTCGTTTGCGGCGGCAAAATTTGGCCCCTGACGCAATTCCTCGATCCGAGCCAACCCCGCCGGTGCGAGCAAGCCGAGATCGTCAACCAGTCGAGCCTTGCCCAGGGCTTTGAAAATGTTGGCGATGCTCCGGACGTCCGCATGCTTGAGACGATCGTTGGCATAGTGCAGGTGGTGGGCGAGCTTGCTCAACCGATCCCTCAGCAGAGTGGTGTGCGTTATTTCTCCACCGTCCTCCGACACGGTGATGCATCGGCCAAGAGCATTGGCGACCATGCTGAGTTCAGACATCGTGAGAGCGCCGAACCGATGTGCTCCAGCGCCGAGGGTGCGCGCGATGTCGAACACGGCCTGCCGAGGCGCCTCGTCGTCCAGGCACTTGCTAAAACCGTTCGCCAGGTTCGCTAACTCCTGAGAGGCAAAGCCGGTGAGTGAGCGCTCATGGACTTCACGCGCGATCGCTTCCGTGGCTCGACCCGTGTCGTCTCCTGTCGGCCACTTGCTAAAACCGTTCACCAGGTTCGCCAACTCTTGCGAGTTAAAACGAGAGAGCCCGTCGGCGAGGGTGGCGCGGTGGGAGAGTTCCGCAGCGACTTGGATTGTAGCCTTTCTACCGGCCTCATCCTGCGGCCACTTGCTGAATCCATTGGCCAGGCTCGCCAGTCCCTGCGGAGCAAAATCGGGAAGCCCGCCTTCGTCAGCGGCGCGCCGGCACAGTTCGGCGGCGATTAAGCGCGCGCCCTGCAGACAGCTCTCCTCTTCCGGCACCTTACTGAACCCGTTCACCAGATTCGCCAGTTCCTGCGGAGTAAAGACAGGAAGTTGATCGGTACGGTTACAGAGGGCCCAGGCGACCGCAACTGTGGCGTTGCCGAAATCTTCCTGCGGCCATTTGCTGAACGCGTTCGCCAAATTCGCCAGGCCTTGTCGGGTGACATCAGCGAGACGCTCATCCAGATCAGCACGAGCGCGGACTTCGGCAGCGATCAAGCGCGTAGCGTGCTGACAATCGTTTTCCAGCGGCCATTTGCTGAAACCGTTCGCCAGATTCGCCAACTGCTGCTGGTCAAATCGAGGGAGCTGATCAGCGATATCAAGGACGACACGGGCGATCGCAAGTATCGCGTTGGCTGAATCCAGCTCTAGCGGCCATTTGCTAAAACCGTTCACCAGGTTTGCCAGGTCCCGGTAATCGTGAGCAGAGTTGAAGAATAGGTGGATGTTAGTTGCCACCGCTAGGGCAGCTTGGCGACAGGCAATTTCGTCAGGCCACTTGCTGAGGCCATTTACTAAGCTCGCCAGCTCCCCGGGAGTGAACTCAGAGAGCCGGCCAGAGGCCGCGCGGTCTTGGACTTCACGGCAGATTTCGACCGTCGCTTGGAGACACTCCGGCGCTCTCGGCCACTTGCTGAACCCGTTCACCAAGTTCATTAGGTGCTGCGGAGCAAAAATAAGCACGCGCGCGGGGTCAATATTGCGTGCTATTGCGATAGACGCTTGGCGACAGTCGTTGGAATGCGAAAACTTGCTGAAACCGTTCACCAAATTCGCCAGATCTTGTGGCGAAAAACCAGGGAGTGGGGCGTCATGAGCATGACCCAGGACTTCCCGCGCGATCGTCTCTGCGGCTTCCCTTAAGTTGGGCTCGCCAGGCCATTTGCTGATACTGTTGACCAAGCTTGCCAAGTCTTGCGGCATAAAATCGACGAGCTGGGCTGGGCGCTTGCCGCGACGACAGATATCCCCGGCGATCGCAACCGCAGCTCGCGAGTCCGGCCACTTGGTGAAGCCGTTCATCACGTTTGCCAGTCCCTGCGCAGTAAAACCACCGAGCCAGGGGGGGCGGGCAGCGCGGCTACAGAGCTCACCAGAGATCAAACCTGCGGCGTTGCGATGGACTGCCAGATCCGGCCATTTGCTGAAACCGTTCACAAGATTGGCCAAGTGCTGCTCACTAAAGTGAGAGAGCTTACTAGCGCGGCAGCGCACGAGCTCATGAGCGACGTTGACGATCGCCTGCTGACAGGCCGGCTGATCGGGCCATTTGCTGAAGCCGTTGACGAGATTCGCGAGGTGCTGTGGCTCAAACTCACCTAGCCTGTTGACGTCAATGATTGCTGCTATTTCGACTGCCGCTTGTCGACAAATCCTTTGGTCTGGCCACTTGCTGAAACCATTCACTAAGATCGCCAAGGCCTGGGCATCAAAACGATGGATTGGTCCGGCCTCCAGCACCGCGCGGGAGATTGCGACAGCGGCTTCGCCACAGGCCTGCTCTTCCGGCCACTTGCTCAACCCGCTCATTAGCAACGAGAGATTTTGACCGCTCAGATCATGAAGTATTTCGCTTTCGTCGCGGCAAAACTCAGCGACTCTGATAATGCCATCACGGCATTCCTTTGGATGCCGACCGAACGATGATGCTAAAAGCGAAAGGGCTTTGCCTTCGATTCTGTTCCTAACCGCGTCGCCAAGCCCCGAAACCCCTGCCGCCAAGCGCCCGCAGGCCTCCACACCAGCCGGGCCTCCGGCCTGCCGGCTCAGCTCGTTGCAAACCAAAGCGTACGGCCATGATCGCCTGGCGAGGATATCTTCCTGTAAATGTGGGAGAAATCTAAGTGTGAACTCGGCGGCTGCCGCATTCAGAAATTCTGAGAGATCCTGCCTCTGCAGCCGCTTGGCGTGACGCCCCACTGCACTTGAGAAAACGGCGACGTCGCGAGCACGGCAAATGTCAGCTAACGCTGCATTGAGCCTTTCTGAGCCTATTGAAGATCGTTCCAGGACTACACCTTGCAGGTTCTGTGGGGCTGAACTCTCAACGCGCGCCCTTCCCCATCGCTCACCTGGACTGGAGACCGATTGGCCACGTGGCGGAGGTACGTCTGTTTGCGGATTTTCGGCAGCTTGGTGGGCGTGCCGTTGCTCGCCCTGAGAACGCGACAGGCGGGTTGGTTGATTTGCTGCACCGCTGTTCGGTCTATTCGACTGTTGTGAGTTTTCACGCTGGGTTGACGTGGATGCATCGCCGATATGAGGTCTTCCTGCTGCGCCACGTAAGTCGGGCAATGTTTGCCCACGCGGCCGGATCGTGCCTGCTTGCGTGCCTTCATGTGTTGGATCGGCGCGCCAGCGTTCGGCATCGGAACGCGACGGCCTTGGCTCCTGAGTTGCTGAGCCACGGTAAGGCTC